>JBEVGQ010000220.1:0-27418 GCA_040511655.1 Aeromicrobium sp.
CCGGCGTCGCCCGCCACCGTGATCTCGCCGACGACGCTGGCCAGTGGCTTGCCGTCGGGCTGCTGGATGACGGCGCACTCCAGCTCGCGCTTGCCGCGCGCTGCCGACTCGACCATGACCTTGGGGTCGAAGTCGCGGGCCTTCTCGACGGCACCGGCCAGCTCGTCCCAGGTCTGCACCATCATCACGCCCGAGCTCGAGCCGGCCCGGGCCGGCTTGACGAACACCGGCAGCCCCAGCGCCCTGACGCGGTCCTCGACCCGGGCACGGTCGTCGTTCCACTCCCACGGCCTGATCGTGACGTACGGCAGCTGCGGGAGCCCGGCCGCGGAGAACACCGTCTTGGTGAACGGCTTGTCCATGCTGACGGCGCTGGCCAGCACGCCTGCGCCGACGTAGCGGATGTCGGCCATCTCGAGCAGGCCCTGCACGGTGCCGTCCTCTCCCCACGGACCGTGCAGCAGGGGGAACACGGCGTCGACGTCGCGCAGGCTCTCCCACGCGAAGGCGGGCAGGTCGGTGCGCACGGACGGCAGCGTGCCGGGTGCGACATCGGCCCAGACCGCGGTCTCCTCGACCCATGCGCCGTCGAGGGTGATGCCGACGGGCTGGACGTCGTACCGCTCGGTGTCGATCGCCGCCAGCACCTCCCGCGCGGTCAGGCACGACACGCCGTGCTCGCTCGAGCGTCCGCCGAAGACGACGGCGATGCGGGGCTTGCCGGAGGCACGGGTGACGAGGCTCATGGTCGTGAACGATATCGGTCAGGGCACAATGGCCTGATGCATGGACACGAACTGTCGCCCTCGACCATCGCGGTCGCAGCCGGCCGTCCGGACCGCGTTCCGGGGGGACCGCTCAACGCTCCCATCACGCTCGCGAGCGCCCTCGTGCCCGGCGGAGGCTCCGAGTACGGACGCCAGGGCAACCCGACCTGGGCATCGTTCGAGACCGCGCTGGGCGCGCTCGAGGGCGGACGCGCGCTCGCCTTCTCCTCGGGCGTGGCAGCGTCGGCCGCGCTGTTCGACCTGGTGCCGATCGGCGCGGTGGTCGTCGCCCCGCGAGGCGCCTACTACGGCACCATCGCGCAGCTGGTCGAGCGCGACCGCCGCGGTCAGATCCAGCTGCGTCTCGTCGACATCGACGACACCGCCCAGGTGACCGCCGCGTGCGAGGGGGCCGCCCTGCTGTGGATCGAGTCGCCCACCAACCCGGCCCTCGAGGTCGCCGACGTCGAGACCATCGCCCGCGCCGCCACCCAGGCCGGCGCCGCTGTCGCGGTCGACAACACCTTCGCCACTCCCCTGCGCCAGAAGCCGCTCGCCCTGGGCGCCGACTTCTCCGTGCACTCCGCGTCCAAGCTGCTCTCGGGCCACAGCGACGTCATCCTCGGCGCGATCGTCACCGACGACGACCGGGCCCACGCAGCCCTCGAGAAGCGTCGTACGGTCCTGGGCGCCATCCCCGGCGCCATGGAGACCTGGCTCGCCGTGCGCGGCATGCGCACGCTGCACGTCCGTCTCGACCGCGCCGAGGCCAATGCCACGGAGCTGCACCGACGGCTCTCGGCGTCCCGCCACGTCGCCTACAGCCGCTACCCCGGCTTCGGCACGATCATCGCCTTCGAGGTGACCGGCGGCCCCGCCGTCGCCCAGAAGATGACCGAGCAGAGCGACGTCATCACCTACGCCACGAGCCTCGGCGGCGTCGAGTCGACGTGGGAGCGCCGCCGCCGGCACCCCGGCGAGCCGGAGTCGGTGCCCGAGGGGCTCATCCGCCTGTCGGTCGGCATCGAGGACGTCGAAGACCTCTGGATCGACATCCAGAACGTGCTGGCCGCCGTCAGCTGACCCGCCGCCCGGTCAGACGGTCTCGGGCTTGGCCGTGCGCGAGATCAGTCGCTGCACGAGCTCGTCGGGGGTCATCTCGCCGGCGATGAGGGCCGCGACGTGCTCGACGATGGGCATCTCGATGCCGTTGAGCTTGGCGAGCTCGCTGACCGATCGGCACGACTTGACGCCCTCGGCGACCTGCCGCGTCTGGGCCGTCACCTCCTCGACGCTCATGCCGGCGCCGAGCTTCTCGCCGAACGTCCGATTGCGCGACAGGGGCGACGAGCACGTCGCGACGAGGTCGCCCATGCCGGCCAGGCCCATGAACGTCACCGGATCGGCGCCGATCGCCGCACCCAGACGCGCGGTCTCGGCGAGGCCCCGCGTGATGACCGAGGCCTTGGTGTTGTCGCCGAAGCCGAGGCCGACGCACACGCCGACGGCCAGCCCGATGATGTTCTTGGCCGTGCCGGCCAGCTCGCAGCCCACGACGTCGGTCATCGAGTAGGGGCGGAAGGCCGCCGAGTGGCACAGCTTCTGCAGGCGCTCGGCGACCGCCTGGTCGGCGCAGGCCACAACGCTGGCGGCCGGCTCGCGGTCGGCGATCTCGCGAGCCAGGTTGGGCCCCGACACCACGGCGATGCGCTCGGGTCCGGCCCCCGTGACCTCGGCGATGACCTCGCTCATGCGCAGGTGCGTGCCGAGCTCGATGCCCTTCATGAGACTCACCATGACGGCGTCCGCCGGGATGTGAGGCCCCCACGTCTGGAGGTTGGACCGCAGCTGCTGCGACGGCACCGCCAGCACCACGACCTCGGCGCCGGCCAGCGCCTCGTGGGCGTCGGGCGTCGCCGAGACGGCGTCGGGCAGCACGACGCCCTCGAGGTAGTCGGCGTTCTCGTGGGTGGCGTTGATCGCGGCGCACAGCTCGGGCCGGCGCCCCCACAGGCGGACGTCGTTGCCGGCGTCGGCCAGCACCAGGGCGAAGGCGGTCCCCCACGAACCGGCTCCCATCACAGCGATCTGCGCCATTGGCTTCCCATCTGTCTGAGGTGTCCTGCTGCGGGCGTCAGGGCTTGTAGTTGCTCTTGGGCCTGCTCAGCGAGTGCACGTCGATCCTCGGTGTCGTCGGCAGCTCGCCGCGCACCTCGGCCATCATGGCAGTCAGGGCGTCCATGAGGCGGGTGGTGGCCGTGTCGAGGAGCTGCTCGGTGAGCTCCTTGCCCTCGAGGTCGGACAGGTCGACGGGGTCGCCGACGCGCACGTGGATCGTCTTGCGCGGGAAGAGCCGCAGCTTCTTGCTGTAGGGCCACAGGACGTCCTGAGGGCCCCACTGCATGACGGGCACGAGCGGGCGTCCCGTGGCCAGGGCGACGCGCACCGCCCCCGTGCGTCCGGTCATGGGCCAGGCCGCCGGATCGCGGGTGATGGTGCCCTCGGGATAGATCGTGACGACGCTGCCAGCGTCGACGGCGGCGATCGCGGCCCGCAGCGACTCCGCCGCGCCGGCGGTGCTGCGGTACACCGGGATCTGCTCGGCGTTGCGCAGGATCCGCCCGCCGACCGGCAGCGTCATCAGCGTGTCCTTGGCGAGGAAGCGCGGCGAGATGCCCTGGTCGACCATGAAGTGCGAGATCAGGAACGGGTCGAGGTGGGAGATGTGGTTGGGCGCGAGCACGAAGCCGCCCGCCGGCAGCTTCTCCTGGCCCTGCCAGTCGCGCTTGGTCAGCACCATCAGCAACGGCCTGATGAACAGCACGATGAGGCGCATGGTCCTCGGGAAGGGGCGTTGCTCCATGGCGTCGAGCCTAGACGGTGAGGGGCGCGACTAGGCTCTGACCATGCAGGGCACCGTGGCGACCTTCGACGAGACCTCGCGCACCGGCGACCTGCTGACCGACGACGGGCGCCGTCTCGACTACTCCGCCGAGGCGCTCGCCGACCACATCCGCCTGCTGCGGGTCGGCCAGCGCGTCTTCGTCGAGACCGCCTCCGACAGCGAGCCCCCGACCGTCACCCGCATCGCCATCTGGCAATGACGCCGAGGAGAGACTCGTGCACTACCGACGAGAGACTCCGGTCGACCGGAGTCTCTCGCCACCCGTGCGGGAGTCTCTCGTCAGCGTGGGTCAGAGGGTGACGGGCTTGTAGGACGGGCGCGTGGCCTCGTAGGCCACGATGTCCTCTTCGTGGCTGAGGGTGATGCCGACGTCGTCGAGACCCTCGAGCAGCCGCCAGCGCGTGTAGTCGTCGATCGTGAACGAGTCCTCGATCGCGTCGACTCCCTCGCCGGCGCGCACGGTGCGGTTGACGAGGTCGAGCGACACCGTGGCCCCCGGGTTGGCGTCGAGGTGGTCCCACAGCCGCTGGACGACCTTGTCGTCGACCTGGGCCGCCAGCAGGCCCGACTTTCCGGAGTTGCCGCGGAAGATGTCGGCGAACCGCGGCGAGACCACGACCTTGAAGCCGAAGTTCTGCAGCGCCCACACCGCGTGCTCGCGCGACGAGCCGGTACCGAAGTCGGGGCCGGCCACCAGCACCGTCGCGTCGGCGTACACCGGACGGTTGAGGACGAACTCGGGGTCCTTGCGCCAGGCCTCGAACAGTCCGTCCTCGAAGCCGTCGCGGGTCACCTTCTTGAGCCAGTGCGCGGGGATGATCTGGTCGGTGTCGACGTTGCTGCGGCGCAGCGGCACCGCGACGCCGGTGTGGGTCGTGAACTTCTCCATGATCAGGCTCCTGCCTTCTCGAGCTGGACGAGGTCGGCCGGGCCGGCGAGGTGGCCGAGGATGCCCGTCGCGACCGCGACGTCGGGCGAGACGAGGTGCGTGCGGCCGCCCTTGCCCTGGCGACCCTCGAAGTTGCGGTTGGACGTCGACGCCGCGCGCTCGCCGACCATGAGCTGGTCGGGGTTCATGCCCAGGCACATCGAGCACCCGGCCCCGCGCCACTCGGCTCCGGCCTCCTTGAAGATGACGTCGAGGCCCTCCTGCTCGGCCTGCAGGCGCACGCGCACCGAGCCCGGCACCACCAGGATGCGGGTGTCGTCGGCGACCTTGTGGCCCTTCATCAGCGAAGCCGCGACGCGGAGGTCCTCGATGCGTCCGTTGGTGCACGAGCCGATGAAGACCGTGTCGACCTTGATGTCCTTCATCGGCGTGCCGGCGGTCAGCCCCATGTAGGTCAGCGCATTCTCGGCGGCGATGCGCTCGTTGTCGTCCTCGAACGAGGCCGGGTCGGGCACGTTGCCCGACAGCGGCACGCCCTGCCCCGGGTTGGTGCCCCAGGTGACGAACGGCGTGATGGTGGAGGCGTCGATCGTGATGACCTTGTCGAACTCGGCGTCGTCGTCGGTGACGAGGCTGTCCCAGTGCGCCACCGCGGCGTCCCAGTCGGCCCCGGTCGGCGCGGACGGGCGGCCCTCCAGGTAGTCGTAGGTGACCTGGTCGGGGGCGATGAGCCCGGCCTTGGCGCCCCACTCGATCGACATGTTGCAGATCGTCATGCGGGCTTCCATCGACAGCTTGCGGATCGCGTCGCCGCGGTACTCCACGATGTAGCCCTGGCCGCCGCCGGTCGTCTCCTGCGTGATGAGCGCGAGGATCAGGTCCTTCGCCGTCGAGCCGGCGGGCAGGTCGCCGACGACCTCGACGGCCATCATCTTGGGACGCGCCTGCGACAGCGACTGCGTGGCCAGCACGTGCTCGACCTCGGACGTGCCGATGCCGAACGCGATGGAGCCGAAGGCGCCGTGCGTGGCGGTGTGCGAGTCGCCGCACACGATCGTCATGCCGGGCTGCGTCAGGCCGAGCTGCGGGCCGACGACGTGGACGATGCCCTGGTCGATGTCGCCCATGGGGTGCAGGCGGACGCCGAACTCCTCGCAGTTGCGGCGCAGCGTCTCGACCTGCGTGCGCGACACCAGGTCGGCGATCGGCTTGTCGAGATCGGTCGTCGGGATGTTGTGGTCCTCGGTCGCGATCGTCAGGTCGGGACGGCGCACGGAGCGTCCCGCGAGCCGGAGGCCGTCGAACGCCTGCGGGCTCGTGACCTCGTGGATGAGGTGCAGATCGATGTAGAGCAGGTCGGGCTCACCCTCGTGGCTCCGGACGACGTGCTCGTCCCAGACCTTCTCGGCCAGTGTCCTGCCCATGGTGCTCTCCTCGCGCTCACTTGCGTCTCACAATGCGATACGGCAGTATCAACTCATGGACAACTCTAGCGGAGTCGGCGTTCTCGACAAAGCGGCAATGGTGCTGGCAGCGCTCGAGCCCGGCCCGGCGACGCTGGCCGGTCTCGTCGCCAGCACGGGTTTGGCCCGTCCGACGGCGCACCGCCTCGCGGTCGCCCTCGAGCACCACCGGCTCGTCGCCCGCGACATGCAAGGACGCTTCATCCTGGGTCCCCGTCTCGGCGAGCTCGCCGCCGCTGCCGGCGAGGACCGGCTGCTCGCCGCCGCCGGCCCGGTGCTGGCCCGCCTGCGCGACATCACGGGCGAGTCCGCCCAGCTGTTCCGCCGTCAGGGCGACTTCCGCGTGTGCGTCGCCGCCGCCGATCGTCCGACGGGTCTGCGCGACTCGATCCCCGTGGGCGGACAGCTGACCATGGCTGCCGGCTCGGCGGCCCAGATCCTGCTGTCGTGGGAGGACCCCGAGCGCATGAACAAGGGACTGCTCAAGGCGACGTTCTCGGCCGCTGAGCTGTCCGCCGTCCGCCGGCGCGGATGGGCACAGAGCGTGGGCGAGCGCGAGAACGGCGTCGGCTCGGTGTCGGCGCCCGTGCGCTCCCCCTCCGGCAAGGTCGTCGCCGCGGTGTCGGTGTCGGGCCCGCTCGAGCGCCTGACCCGTCAACCCGGACGCATGCACGCGCCCGCCGTGGTGGCCGCGGCCGAGCGACTGTCGCAGAGCCTTCGTCGCTCGTCGTGACCCCCACGAGCCGAGACCGCTAGGCCGCGAGGTCGTCGGGGGCCGCGATGCGCACGCACACGTCGTTGGCGAGGAACACCGGCCAGACGTCGACGGACGCGCGGCGCCCGGCAGCGTCGAGCTCGCGGACCCACTGACGGTCGTCCGAGCGGCGGTCGTCGGGACCCGGCCGCGCGTACATCAGCGCGACCGAGCCTCCCGGCACACTGTCGACCACGACCGTCGTGAGCACGTCGAGCAGGTTGGCGATCGTGGCGACGTCGGGCTGCTCGGGGCAGTCCTCGATCTTCAGGAAGATCGAGGTCCACTCCCCCAGCGGCCCGAACACCACGCACCACAGCTGCGGGCGGCTGAAGCCCCAGCACCCCTTCAACGACCGCCAGAAGCGGTCGAGGTCGGAGACGGCGCGGGTCGGGGGCAGCTCGTCGGGCGGCAGGAATGCGGGGATGTCGTCAGTCATCCTCCGAGCCTGCTGCCCGACGACGGCGCCGTCGAACGGCCGTCCACAGGGCGAGGACGTCAGGCCAGGGCAGCCACGAGCTGGTCCTTGCGCATGCGGGAGTAGCCCGGGATGCCCTGCTGGCGTGCGGCGGCCCTCAGCTGGGCGACGGTCTGCTCGGCGGGCGCCGGCGCATCGGCGGGCACGGCCGAGTCGGCGGGAGCCGCAGCCTCGACCGGCGCGGGCTCGTCGACCGGTGCGACCGGTGCGACCGGCTCGGGCTCCGGCACGATGGCCGCGGTGGCCTTCTTGGTCTTGGCGCGCTTGACCGGCTTCGCGGCCTTCGCGGCCTTCTTCGCCTCGGCCTTGAGCTCGGACGTCTTCTTCTCGAGCTTGTCCTCGAGCTTGGCGACGTTCTTCTCGAGCTTGGTCACCGTGCTCGCGAGCTTCTTGATCGTCGCGCGGGCCGCCGCGAGCTCGGCCTCTGCCGCGGGCTTGAGGTCCTTGACGTTCTTGAGTGCCTTCGGCGCCTTGGGCGGCTTGATCTTGGGGGCGGACGCGCCCTTCGCGGCGGACTTGGTCTTGCTCGCGGACTTGCTCTTGCTGGCCATGAAGCTCCTCGGCTGGGTCGGTAGGAGCAGATGGTGCCACGTCAAGGTGAACAGAAGGTTCAGACCAGCACGTCGAGCAGCTGCTGCTTGGTCATGCGCGAGTAGCCCGACACGCCCTGCTCACGGGCCGCAGCCCGGAGACGGGTGACGTTCCACGACGCCTCGGGCAGCGGCGGGGCGTCCTTGAGCGCCATGGGCTCGGCACGCGGACGGTCATCGGCGGCGTGGTCGGCGATCGCCTGGCGGATCTTCTTCTCGGCCTTGGCCGACGCTCGCTTCCTCGCTGCCTCCGAGGCCTCGACCAGGGCACGTTCGGCGCGCTCGGTGACCTTCGCGACCCTGGACTTGTGCTTGGCGGCGCGCCGCTTCCAGTGGTCGACCTGGCCCTCGAGCATCTCGACCCGGGCCCGCAGCGCGGCGACCTGGGCGTTCAGCTCGTCGACGGTCGCCGTCGCGGCCGCGAGCCGCTTCTCGAGCTTGGCCGGCGAGCCCTTGCTCCTGCCGCCCTTGCTCGGCGGGGTCAGGCGCGGGTGGATGTCGACCATCGTGTCCTCCGTCTGGTGTGCCGGTGCCAGCATCATGGCGGATCGAGGTGAACCCTGCCGGGATTCGTCGCGAACCGGTGCCTCAGAACAGGCCAGGACGCTCGAGGTCGAGCAGCGTCCGCTTGCGATCGACGCCGCCGGCGTAGCCCGTGAGCGAGCCGTCGGCCCCGATGACGCGATGGCACGGCACGACGATCGGGATGGGATTGGCCCCGTTGGCGGCTCCGACGGCCCGGGAGATACCGGGCTCGTACCCGAGGCGCCGTGCGATCTCGCCATAGCTGGCGGTCTCGCCGTACGGGATGCGCAGCAGCTCGGACCACACCTTCTTCTGGAACTCGGTGCCGTCGCTGGCCAACGGGAGGTCGAACTCGGTGCGGTCGCCCGCGAAGTACTCGGCGAGCTGCTGCTCGGCGTGGTCGAGGAGAGGATCTGACGTCCGCGACCCACGGGGAGACGACGCCCCGAAGCCGATGGCGGTCACGAGCCCGGCGGAGACGTGGATGCGCAGACCGCCGATGGGCGAGTCGATCCAGCGTGTGGTCATGAAGGGGTCCTTTCGAAGGCGGCGGTGGCCCGCCACAGGTGCATGCCCGCGTACGAGCGCCAGGGACGCCACCGCGCGGTGTCGTCGTCGTGCAGGCCACGTCGGTCGAGCTCGCGACGAAGCACGAGGTCGGTCGTGAGGAGCACGTCGGGATGCGCCAGGGCACGCATCACGACGTAGTCGGCGGTCCAGGGTCCGATGCCGCGCATCGCCAGCAGCTGGGCGCGC
Source organism: Aeromicrobium sp. (assembly GCA_040511655.1). GTDB lineage: Bacteria > Actinomycetota > Actinomycetes > Propionibacteriales > Nocardioidaceae > Aeromicrobium. Next base: position 9,128 of record JBEVGQ010000220.1, read on the forward strand.
ACGGCGTCACGGTCGCCGCCGGGCGAGAGCTCGAGCGTGCCGTCGGCGACGGCCGCCGCGAGGCCCACGATCGTCCGTGCACGCGAGTGGGGCATGCCCATGTCGGACGGGTCTGCGCCGGCGAAGGCCTCGGGCGTCGGGAAGGCGTGCGTGAGCCCGAACGCCGCAGCCAGCTCGAAGTCGACCGGCGTGCCGCGCAGCGGGACCTGCCGCCCCAGCACCGTGTTGGCTCCGGCCACCGACACCTGCTGGCCGACGATCGTGCGCACGGCCACCTCGAAGCCGTCGACGTGCGACGGCACCCGAAGGCCGGGAGCCGCCTCCACCAGGTCGCGCAGCTCGGGATCGGCCGCCAGCACCGAGTCGATCGCCACCGGGTCGGCGTCGAGGTCGAGCATCCGGCGGGTGCGGCCGATGGCGACCGCGGTGTCGCGGAGGTCGGCCAGCTCGAGCTCGCAGTCGACGTGATCGTCGTGCACCGTCAGCGCCGCGACGCCGAGCCCGTGCGGCAGGCGCAGCACCCGGGCGTACGTCGTGCCGTCGATGGCCTCGACGCCGGGCAGCACGTGGGCGGCCAGGAAGTCGAGCAGCGCCGTGGCGTGGAAGGGCCGCCGCACGGCCAGCCGCACCGTGATGCGCCCCGTAGGCGTGGTGCGCCGGCGTCCACGCATCTGGGTCGGCGTCAGCGCATACGTCTGGCGCACCGAGTCGTTGAACTGGCGGATGGACGCGAAGCCCGCCGCGAAGGCGATGTCGGACATCGACATGTCGGTGGTCTCGATGAGCACCCGGGCCGCGTGGGCCCGGTTGCTGCGGGCGATCGCGAGCGGTCCGGCGCCGAGCTCGTCGGTGAGCAGGCGGGTGACGTGCCGTGTGCTGTAGCCGAGGCGGCCGGCCAGGCCGTCGACTCCCTCGCGCTCGACCACGCCGTCGCCGATCAGCTGCATCGCGCGCCCCACGGCGTCGGCCCGCACGTCCCACTCGGGCGAGCCCGGCGTGGTGTCGGGCCGGCAGCGGCGGCACGCCCGGTAGCCCGCCTCCTGCGCCGATGCCGCCGTCGGATGGAAGGTGACGTTGCCGGCCTTGGGCGTCACCGCGGGGCACGACGGGCGGCAGTAGATGCCGGTGGTGGCGACCGCGGTGTAGAACACGCCGTCGAAGCGTGCGTCGCGGGCCTGCACGGCACGGAAGCAGCGCTCGTGGTCAGTGTGCATGACTCCATCATGACGGGACGGACCGACAGCCACTGGCGGGTATCGGACACGGACGCCAGGGCCCTCGCACTGACTGTGGTAGACCGTGGGCGTGCGCATCACGTGGCTGTCGAGCGACGACGTCGACGAGGCCACGCTCGTGCGTCTCGTCGGCGAGGTCGCCGGATCCACCGAGGGGGTACGCATCGTGAGGGCGTGCCGCTCGTGCGGCAGCGACCGGCACGGCAAGCCGCAGGTCGTGGTGCCGCCGGGATCACCCGCGGTCCACCTGAGCCTGAGCCGGTCCGGCGGACGCGCTGTCGTCGCCGTCACGGACGCCGGTCCCGTCGGCGTCGACCTCGAGAGGGTGCACGCCGAGACGTCGGACGACCTCGTGGCCTGGGTGCGTGCCGAGTCACTCGTCAAGGCCACCGGCCACGGGCTCACCGTCGACCCGGACACCCTCGACGTCCCGCACCGGACGCTCGACCTCGACGCTCCCGACGGCTTCGTCGCGGCACTCACCGTGCTGACGTCACCGGACCCGACGGGCTAGGCGCGACCTTCGGGCAGCTCGGGCAGGACGGCGTCACGCAGCCACGGGTCGAACAGGCGCCCGACGTCGGCGCCGCACACCTCGGCGGCGACGGCGACGAGCTCCTCGGTCGTGACCGACCCGCCCGCGTAGCGCTTGGTCCACGTGCGCAGGAGGTCGAAGAACGGGTCGTCGCCGACGGTGAGGCGCAGGGCATGCAGCAGCAGCGCGCCGCGCTTGTAGACGCGGTCGTCGAACATCAGCTCGGGGCCCGGGTCGCCGAGCACGAGGTCTTGGGGTAGCTGGTCGAGCCGCTCCCAGTGCTCCTCGGCGTGCTCGTCGGCGGTCGGTCCGCCCGACTCCTCCGACCACAGCCACTCGGCGTAGCACGCGAATCCTTCGTGCAGCCAGATGTCACGCCAGTGCGACAACGTCAGGCTGTTGCCGAACCACTGGTGGGCCAGCTCGTGCGCGATGAGTCGCTGGTGCTCCCAGTCGCGGGTCATGAAGTTGGATCCGAAGACCGACAGCCCCTGCGCCTCGAGCGGTATCTCCAGCTCGTCCTCGGTGACGACGGCCGCGTACGAGGCGAACGGGTAGGGGCCGAACAGCCGGACGAACAGGTCCATCATCTCGCGCTGGGACCCGAAGGCCTCGACGCTCTCGGACCTGGTGCCGGCCGGGAACACCGTGCGGATCGGCACGTCTGCCCCGTCGTCGACGGACTCGTAGCGACCGATCTGCACCGTCGCCAGGTATGTCGCCATGGGGTTGCTCTCGACGTGGCGCCACACGACCGACCCGGCCCGGCGCCGCTGGCTCTCGAGCACCCCGTTGGCGACGACGACGTAGCCGACGGGCGCGGTGAGCTCGATCTCGTAGGTGGCCTTGTTGGACGGGCGGTCGTTGCACGGGAACCACGACGGCGCGCCGTGCGGCTGGGACGCGACGATCACGCCGTCGGCGAGCTCCTCCCAGCCCGCTTCGCCGTCGAGGCCCGGCATGGGTCGCGGCGACCCGGCGTAGGCCACGACGACCGTGAACGAGCTGCCCTCGGCGATCGGCGACTTCGGACGCACGACCAGCCGGTTCTTGTGGTGGGTGTACTTGGCCGCCGCCGCGCCGTCGACCGTCACCTTCGAGACGCGCAGGTGGTAGAGGTCGAGCTCGAAGCGCTCGAGGTCGTCCAGCGCCGTCGCCGTGATGACGGCCCGTCCGTTGAGCGCGTTGGACTCGACGGCGTAGGCCAGCTCGAGCGCGTAGTGGTCGACGTCGAACGAGTGGTCGCCGTGACCCGGGACGTAGGGGTCGATCGTCTGGTCGTCGTCCGCGGTCGACTTCACGAGGTGGCGTCCTCGGCCCACGGGCCGATGGGGTTGCCGATCCAGCGGGTCTTGCGCGGCACCGACTCGCCGCGCATGACCAGCGACACGGGCCCGATGGTGGCGTGCGAGCCGAGGGTCGCCGCCGGGAGGATCACCCCGTGGGGTCCGAGGGTCGATCCCTTCTCGAGGGTCACGGAGTCCATGCTGAGTATCCGATCATGGAACAGGTGCGTCTGCACCACGCAGCCCCGGTTGACGGTGCTGCCGTCGCCCAGCACGATCAGGTCGGCCTCGGGCAGCCAGTAGGTCTCGCACCACACGCCGCGCCCCACGCGCGCGCCCAGCGTGCGCAGCCAGAGGTTCAGCACCGGCGTGCCGGACGCGCTGCGGGCCACCCACGGGGCCCCGAGCAGCTCGACGAAGGTGTCGGCGAGCTCGTTGCGCCACACGAACGAGCTCCACAGCGGATGCTCCTCGGCTCGGACGCGACCGACCAGCACCCACTTCGCACCTGCGGTGACGACAGCGGCCACCGCCCCCACGACGATCATCACGACGCCCGACAGCAGGGCCGCCTGCCACCAGCCGAGCCGGTCGGCGACGAGCACGAGGCCGGTGACCGCCGCCAGCGCGAGCAGCGCCACGCAGACGAGCGGCACGACCCGGGCGAGCTCGATGGCGGCACGCGCGACCCGCAGACGCCGGGCCGGCTCGAGGGTGCGCGACAGATCGGCGTCCCCCGCGGTGCGGCGCAGCTTCTGCGGCGGGCTGCCCAGCCACGACGTGCCGGCCTTGGCCTTGGCGCGCCGCGGCGCCGCCGACAGGACGGCCACGAGGCCGCCCTTGGGCACCTTGCGTCCGGGGGCCGTCATGCCCGAGTTGCCGACGAAGGCGTGGCGGCCGATCTTGACCTGCTCGACGCGCAGCCAGCCTCCGCCCAGCTCGTACATGCCGAGCATCGTGTCGTCGGCCAGGAACGCGCCGTCGTTGACCGTGGTGAGCGCCGGCAGCATCAGCACGGTCGAGGCCTCGACGTCGTCGCCGATGCGCGCCCCGAGCGCGCGGAGCCACCGTGGCGTCAGCGTGCTGGAGTACAGCGGGAACAGCCAGGTGCGGGCATCGTCGAGCAGGCGGAACACCGACCACGCCTGCCAGGCCGGACGGCTGTGGACGGGGTACGTCCCGCTGGTCAGGCCGACCGACTGCAGGCGGACGACCACGACGATGCTCAGCGCGAGGGTCACGAAGGCCACCACCACGCCGACCGGCGCCGCCAGGGCCAGTCGCAGCGCGGCGTCGCCCAGCGAGTCGGCGGGATCGACGAGGGCGGCGACCGCGAGGCCTCCTGCGGCCACCGCCACCACCGGCAGCGCGGAGAGCACGACGGCCGCGACACCGTAGGCGACGGTCCATCGCAGGTGCCGCTGCGCCCGCTCGGTGGTCTGCGGGCCCCGAGCCGGGCCGTTGCGCCGGGCGGGTGCGCCCGACCAGTACTCGCCGTCGGGGACGTCGCCGAAGACGGCGGAGCCCGCGCCGATCTCGGCACCGGCGCCCACCGTGGCACCCGGCCCCAGCAGGCTGCGGACGCCGATGCGGGCGTCGGCCCCGATGCTCACGGGCCCGATGTGCAGCGTGTCGCCGTCGACCCAGTGCCCCGTCAGGTCGACCTCGGGCTCGACCGAGGCGCCGGACGCGACCGACAGCATGCCCGTGATGGGCGGCAGCGAGTGCAGGTCGACGTCGCGGTCCACCTGGGCGCCGAGGGCGCGCGCGTACACGCCGAGCAGCGAGGCACCCGACAGCGAGCCTGCTCGCAGCTCGTCGGCGACGTGCTCGGCCAGCCACAGCCGCAGGTGGACCTTTCCTCCGCGAGGGTGGGCACCGGGCTCGACCCCGCGCAGCAGCAGCCGGGCGGCCAGCGCCGCAGCCGCCATCCGTCCGGGGGGCGTGACGAGCAGCAGCCATCCCACGGCGATCCACCACCACGACACCTGCGGGAGCCACGTCCAGCCGAGCCCGTCCGCCACGATGTGCGACCCGCCGGCGACCCACGTGAGCCAGCGCAGGCCGCTGATCGTGCGCAGCGGCACCGTCAGCAGCACCTGGGCGACCTGGGTGCGGAGCGCGACAGGACGCACCGAGTCGTTTCGCGGCGTCTGGTCGGTGGACATCCCGTCGAGCGTCGCCGTGAGCTCGGCGATGCTCGGGTGCTCGTAGACGTCGGCGACCGTCACCTCGGGGAACTGCTCGCGCAGGCGGCCGACGAGCTGGGCCGCACTGAGACTGCCCCCGCCGAGCACGAAGAAGTCGTCGGCGGGGCTCGTGACGACGGCGCCGAGCAGGTCGAGCCAGATGTCCTTGAGCCACGCGCTGGTGCCCGTCAGCTCAGCGGCCTGGCCGGAGGAGCCGATGCTCGGCAGCGGCCACGGAAGCGCGTCGCGGTCGACCTTGCCCGACGTGCGCGTGGGCATCGAGTCGAGGCGGCCGAGGCGTGGCACCAACGCCTCCGGCATCTGCCGCCGCAGCATGTCGAGGGACGCCCGCTGGTCGAAGGTCTCGTCGGTGGTGACGTAGCCGACGAGGATCTTGTTGCCCGCCTCGGTCGTGCGGATCGCCGCCGCGGCCGACACGACCCCCGGCAGGCCGAGCAGCGCGCTGTCGATCTCGCCCAGCTCGATGCGGCGGCCGCCGAGCTTGATCTGCTCGTCGGCGCGGCCCGCGAACACGAGCCCGTCGGGGTCGAAGACCACGAGGTCGCCGCTGCGGTACGCGCGGTCCCACCCCAGGCTCGGCATCGGCGCGTACTTCTCGGCGTCCTTGGCCGGGTCGAGGTAGCGCGCGAGGCCCACCCCGCCGATGATCAGCTCGCCGGTCTCCCCCGGCGCCACGTGCACCCCGTGGGCGTCGACGACGGCGAGGTCCCAGCCCGCGAGCGGCAGCCCGATGCGCACGGGCTCGCCGGGCCTCAGCTGCGCTGCGCATGCCACCACGGTCGCCTCCGTGGGTCCGTACGTGTTCCAGACCTCGCGATCGGGGCCGGCCAGGCGCTCGCCGATCTCAGGCGGGCACGCCTCGCCCCCGACGATCAGCAGCCGGACGTCGTCGAGAACGCCGGCGGGCCACAACGAGACGAGCGTCGGGACGGTCGAGACCACTGTGATGCCGTTGGCGATCATCCAGGGGCCGAGGTCTCCCCCGCTCTTGACCAGCGACCGCGGTGCCGGGACGAGGCAGGCGCCGTGGCGCCACGCCAGCCACATCTCCTCGCACGAGGCGTCGAACGCCACCGACAGCCCGGCCATGACCCGGTCGCCGGGGGCCAAGGGGCGCTCGCGCAGGAACAGCGCGGCCTCGGCGTCGACGAAGGCTGCCGCGGAACGGTGCGTCACCGCGACGCCCTTGGGCTTGCCGGTCGAGCCGGACGTGAAGATGATCCACGCGTCGTCGGCGGGCGACGGCGGACCGTCGTCGGCGATCGGGGCGGACGTCCGGCGCGTGGTGATGACCAGCTGGTTGCCGACGACGGCGGCGACGTCGGCCTCCTCGAACACGGTGCGCGCGCGTGAGTCGGGGTCGTCGACGTCCACCGGCACGTAGGCAGCGCCGGCGACCATGACGCCCATGATCGCGACGTAGAGGTCGATCGTGCCGGAGTCGATGCGCACGCCGACCCGGTCGCCACGACCGACTCCCCGCTCGTGCAGCTCGGCCGCGAAGGCATCGGCCGCGTCGCAGAACTCGACGTACGTCAGCACGGCCGAGCCGTTGTCGAGCGCCGGCGCGTCAGGCACCTCGAGAGCGCTCTGACGCACGATGTCGACGAGGGTGCGGACGGTCGGGGCCGCCTGCGACTGCAGCAGCGACGAGGTCTCGACTGGCACGTCGTCAGCATGCACCAGGACGGTGAACGTCCGGTGAACGACGAGCCGAGAGGGGACGGAAGACTCCCCGTCCCTTTCCAAGGTATAGCTCAGCAGGGGGCTTGCCGCAAGGCCCCCGGAAGGCCCCAGAATCGTCAGCCGAAGCACGCAAGCACCGACGAAGGAGCACCCATGAGTGACGCCCGCCCACCCGTCCCGTTCGAGGTCCACCAGCCCGGCGCCATGCTCCACGGCACCAAGGCCCAGCTCGAGGTCGGCGACCTGCTGGTGCCCGGACGACCCTCGAACTACGAGGCGGGCCGGATCATGAACCACGTCTACATGACCGAGACCCTGGACGCCGCGGCCTGGGGCGCCGAGATGGCACCGGGCGACGACCGGCCGCGGATCTACCTCGTCGAGCCGCTGGGCGAGATCGAGGACGATCCCAACGTCACCGACAAGAAGCTGCCCGGCAACCCCACCCGGTCGTTCCGCTCGCGCGAGCCGATCAGGATCGTCGGGGAGGTGGACGCCTGGGTCGGGCACACGCCCGAGCAGATCCAGGCGATGCGCGACGGGCTGGCTGAGCTGCGCCGCCGCGGGGCGGACGTCATCTACGACTGAGGCCTCCGCCGAGGAGACGCAAGAAGACCCCTGACCTTGCGTTTCCGCAGGTCAGGGGTCTTTCCATGGTAGCCCCGACGGGATTCGAACCCGCGCTACCGCCTTGAGAGGGCGACGTGCTAGGCCGCTACACAACGGGGCCATGGGTGGTCTTGCGACCTCGAGAACCCTACCAAAAGACCTTCGCAGGCTGTTCAGCGGGTTTCGCTGGGATACTAGGACTCGAACCTAGAATGGCGGTACCAGAAACCGCTGTGTTGCCAATTACACCATATCCCAATGGCTGCGGACGCTGTCCGAACCGAGGTCAAACTTTACCCGACGGTGCATCCGCAACCCAAACCGGGTTACCCCTGGGCGTCCCGCGCCAGGGCCGCGTCGAGGCGCGCGATGGTCTTGCGGTGGCCCAGCAGCTCGAGCGACTCGAACAGCGGCGGGGAGATGCGACTTCCGGTCGCCGCGACGCGGACGGGCCCGAAGGCCAGTCGCGGCTTGAGGCCCAGGCCGTCGATCAAGGTGACGCGCAGGGCGCCCTCGATCGTGCCCGTGGTCCACTCCGCGGTGCCCGGGATCGCGTCGAGCGCGTCGCGTGCCGCGCGCACGACCTCGAGGCCCTTCTCGTCCAGGTTCTTGGCGGCATCGGCGTCGTCGACCGTGAACGCCTCGTCGGAGACGAACAGGAACCGCAGCATGTCGACCGCCTCGGTGAGCATCGTCATGCGCTCGTGCACCAGCGGCGTCGCGGCCGCGAGGATGCCGAGCTGCGTCTCGGTGGGCGCCTGGTCGATCAGCCCGGCGTCCTGGAAGTAGGGCACCAGCCGGTCGCGCAGCTCGGCCTCGGGCAGCAGCCGCACGTGCGAGCCGTTGATGGCCTCGGCCTTCTTGATGTCGAAGCGGGCGGGGTTGGGGTTGACGCGGCCGATCTCGAAGACCTCGACCATCTCAGGGATGCTGAAGACGTCGCGGTCGTCGGCGATCGACCAGCCCAGCAGCGCCATGTAGTTGAGCAGCCCCTCGGGCAGGAATCCCTTGGGCTTGTAGTCGAGGAGGTTCGACTCGGGATCGCGCTTGGAGAGCTTGCGGTTGCCCTCGCCCATGACGAACGGCAGGTGACCGAACTCGGGCGTGAACCCTCCCCCGATGCCGATCTCGGCGAAGGCCTCGTACAGCGCGATCTGGCGGGGTGTCGAGCTGAGCAGGTCCTCGCCGCGCAGCACGTGCGTCACCCCCATCATCGCGTCGTCGGTGGGGTTGGTGAGCGTGTAGAGCGGCTGGCCGTTGGCGCGTACCAGCACGTAGTCCTGCACGTTGGCCGAGTCGAAGGTGATCTCGCCGCGGACGAGGTCGTTGAACGTGTAGGTGCGCTCAGGCATCTTGAACCGGATGACGGGCTGACGTCCCTCGGCCTCGTAGGCGGCCCGCTGCTCGTCGGTGAGGTCGCGGTGCAGGCCGTCGTAGCCGCTGGGCTTGCCGGCGGCGCGAGCAGCATTGCGCCGGGCCTCGAGCTCTTCAGCGGTGTCGTACGCCTTGTAGGCGAAGCCGGCGTCGAGCAGCTGCTGCGCGACGTCGGCGTAGATGTCCATGCGCTCGGACTGACGGTAGGGACCGTGCGGGCCGCCGACCTCCGGCCCCTCGTCCCAGTCGAGACCGAGCCAGCGCATGACCTCGACGAGCAGCGTGTACGACTCCTCGTTGTCGCGCGACGTGTCGGTGTCCTCGATGCGGAAGACGAACTTTCCGCCGTGGTGGCGGGCGAAGGCCCAGCTGAACAGGGCCGTGCGGGCCATGCCGACGTGCGGGTTGCCGGTCGGCGACGGGCAGAAGCGGGCGACGACGGGGCGTGCGGGAGTGCTGGAGACGTCAGTCATTGCGGGAGACCACCTGGTTCGTGAGGGTGCCGATGCCTTCGACCGTCACGCTGACGGTGTCGCCGACCTGCATGGGGCCGACGCCGTCGGGCGTCCCGGTGAGGATGACGTCGCCGGGCAGCAGCGTCATGAAGGACGAGACGTAGGCGATCACGTCGGGGACCGTGAAGACCATGTCGGACGTGCGACCGTCCTGCTTCAGCTCGTCGCCGAGGCGCGTCGTGACCTGCACGTCGGAGGGGTCGAAGTCGGTCTCGATCCATGGCCCCAGCGGGCAGAACGTGTCGAAGCCCTTGGCGCGCGCCCACTGGCCGTCCCTGGCCTGCAGGTCGCGCGCCGTGACGTCGTTGGCGACGGTGTAGCCGAAGATGACCTTCTTGGCGTCCTCGACCGGGACATCGCGGCAGATGCGTCCGATCACGACGGCGAGCTCGCCCTCGAAGTGCACGTTGCTGCTCTGCTCGGGGTAGAAGATCGGCTCACCCGGCCCGATGACGCTGGTGTTGGGCTTGAGGAAGATCAGCGGCTCCTCGGGCACCTCTCCGCCCATCTCGGCCGCGTGCTTGGCGTAGTTCTTGCCGACGCACACGACCTTGCTGCGCGGGATGACCGGCGCCAGCAGACGCACGTCCGCGAGCGGGATCTTCTGGCCGCTGAGGTTGAGCCCCGCGTAGAGCGGGTCCCCGTTCAGCACGGCGATGGTGGGGACACCGTTGTCGTCCCCGATGACTCCGAAACGAGGATCGTCGTCCCCGGCAAACCTGGCGATACGCATAGGACGTCAGGGTATCGGTCATCCGGGCGCCCACCGTCACCCGTTGCGACCGACTGGATGAGCCGCCGCGTCTCGTCGCCCGGCCATCGCCGGCGAGGCCGTGACGGACGCACGACTCAGCAGCGCCATGGCGACCCCCAACGTCACGTAGGCGAGCCCCAGGAGCAGCCCGAGTCGCGCCTGGTCGTCCCCGGTGACCATCTGGAACACGAAGAGGCCACCGAAGGCGTTGAGGCTGGCGTGCCACACCGCTGCCAACGGCCACGCGCCACTCGTCCGGCAGAACATGGTGAGCACGACGAGCTCGAAACCTGCGTTTCCGAGGATCCCGACCACCCAGGGCATCTCGCCCGAGAGCATCAGCGGCAGGTGCCAGAGGATGCGAGCCGACGCCAGGACGACCCAGGACACGAGCAGGCTGTGCCTGCGCAGGAGCAGCGGAGCCGCGAAAGCCGTCCAACCGGCCTCCTCGCCGATGCCCACCAGGACGAGCATGAACAGGAAGTTGCCGGGGACCTCCGCCCAACCCGCCCACTGCGCCGCGGTGGGCAGAGGCGCTCCGAAGAGGTGATTGATCGCGACGTCCATGAGGTGGACGGCGATGGGCACGAGCACCACCGCGACGTACCAGCGCGGATCGATGCGCCAGCCTCTGAGCGCCCGCCCCCACCGCCGCAGCTCGACGCGGCCCTGACCAGCAGTGACGACCAGTGCCGCGAGCAGCGGCCCGAGCGGCATGTTGTCCGGATGGGTCCCGACCCCCGCTGCGGCGAAGAAGTAGCTGCCCCAACCGAACAGGCAGGCGAGAGCCGTGAAGGCGAGCATGGGATGGCGGCGGACCAGTGAACGCGCAGCAGACATGATGGGGACTCCTCGTCGTCGACGCCGCCGTGCGGCGACGCCTCCACCGTCACCCGTCGAGCCGCCGGGCACATCGGCCCGCAGGACCGCGCAGCATCGTCCTCCAGACCGATGTGCGCGGGGCGGGCACGGCCTAGGTTGTCGGGTGTGAGCAACGAGAGACCGCCCGCGGCGTCGTGGATGCCGCACCGGTGGGACATGGCGGCGGGACTTCTCGCTGCGGTGCTCGGCGTCTGGGTCCTGCACGGTGCCGGTACCGGCACGGGCTACCGGCCGGCCGACGCCACGGGGTACGCGCTCACCGCGGTCGGCGGCGCGAGCCTCGCCTGGGGCCGGCAGCATCCCCTGGCGTCGACGATCGTCGCCTCCGTCGCGACCGCCGCGGTCGGCATCATGGACCTCCACGTCGACGTCCTGCCCTTCGTGGTCGCCGTTCTGCTGTTCCAGTCCGGCTCGCACCTGACCGCGCAGCGCGCAGCGATCGCCCTGTCCACGGTGGCTGCAGCTCTCGGAACGACCGTGACGTTCGGTGCCGCCGACCTGGGCAGGCCTGCCCTCCTGCAGTCGTCCGCGATCTTCGTGACCGTGTGGGTCCTGGGACGGATGACGAGAAGCAGGCGCAGCACTCTGCTCGCGCTGGTGGACGCCAGCAAGCGCCAGGCCGACGCCGAACGTCGCCACGCGGAGCTGGTCCAGATCGAGCAGCGGCTGCAGATCGCGAGAGAGCTGCACGACGTCCTCGCCCACTCGATCAGCGTCATCTCGGTGCAGGCCACGGTGGGCGAGCACCTGTCGCGCACCGACGCGACTGCTGCGCGTTCGTCCCTGCACACCATCGGCGAGCTCAGCCGCAGCTCGATGCGGGAGATCCGGCAGATGCTCGACCTTCTCCGCGACGGCGCCGACAGCTCGTCCCCGTATGCGCCGGCGCCGGGGTTGGCCGACCTCGACGACCTGTTGAGCACCTACCGGACGGCGGGCCTGCCGGTGCTCGTCACGACCACGGGGACGAGTCGGCCGGTGTCCGCATCTGCGGGTCTCTGCGCCTACCGCATCATCCAGGAGGCACTCACGAACACCTTGCGGCACGCCGACGCGCGGTCCGCGCAGGTACGCCTGGACTACGGGTCCACCCAGTGGGAGATCTTCGTGACGGACGACGGCCCGAGTCCCTCACCGCCCGCGGACCAGGTCGATTCCGTGGGGCACGGGCTCGCCGGCATGCGCGAGCGGACAGCGCTCCTCGGCGGCCGTCTCCGTGCTGGGCCGGGCCCTTCCGGCGGGTACCAGGTGCACGCCACGATCCCGTACGAGGCGGGCTGATGGAGGAGGCCGCCCGCATCCGTGTCGCCGTCGTCGAGGACCAGGCGCTGGTCCGCAGCGGGTTCGTCGCGCTGCTGAGGTCCGATCCCGGGCTCGAGGTGGTCGGCGAGGCCGAGGACGGCATCGAGGCGATCCGACTGGCCCAGAGCCACCACCCCGACGTCATGCTCATGGACATTCGCATGCCGCACCTCGACGGCGTCGCCGCCACCAGCCGGATCGTCGCGGAGGCCGCCACGCGCTCGACCAAGGTCGTCATCCTCACGACGTTCGACGCGGATCGATACGTCCACGATGCCCTGCGCGCCGGAGCCAGCGGCTTCCTGCTCAAGGACGTCGTGGCGGACGACCTGCTGGCCGCCGTCAGGATCGTCGCGGGGGGCGAGGCGCTGCTGTCGCCGCGGATCACCCGCCGGCTCATCGAGCACGTCGCGGCGCAGACGCCGCACCGCGTCGACACCGATCTCACGTCTGCACTGACACCCCGCGAGCGCGAGCTCCTCGTGGCAGTCGCCTCCGGTCTGACGAATGCGGAGATCTCCGCCGAGCACTTCATCAGCATGTCGACCACCAAGACCCACGTGAGCCATCTGCTCGACAAGCTGGGTGCCCGCGATCGTGTGCAGCTGACGATCATCGCCTACGAGTGCGGGCTGATGGCTCGCTCGTCTAGCCGGCCCTGAGGCTGTCCCTGCCCAGCAGGTGGTGGACGGCTGCCGCTCCCGCGACCATGCCCGCGGCCTGGGACGTGACGATCGACGACATCGGCATCGGCAGCTCGGGGTGGTGCGCCGCGTCGCCCGCCGCGAACACCCCTGCGACCGAGGTCACCTGGAAGGCGTCGACACGGACGCAGCCCGATTCGTTCAGCTCGAGGCCCAGCTGCTCGGCGAAGGGAGCCGACTGACTGAACGTCGGCGCGATGAACATCCCGTCGACATGCGCGGTTGAGCCGTCTTCCATCGTGAGGTCGAGGCCGCCGTGGGCACGGACGATGGTCCGGACGCGTCCGTGGACGTCGACCAGCTCGGAGTCGAGACGGCCCAGCATGGCTGAGAGACGCTCGAAGTGCGGTCCCTCCACGTCCAGCGCGATGGTTCGTCCGGCCAGCTCGTGGCCGTGGCAGAACGGGCAGGCGGCGATCTCCTTGCCCCAGGCCTCGGCGAGACCCGGCACGTCTGGGAGGGCGTCACGGACGCCGGTCGCCAGGACGACCGCCGCTGCCCGCTCCGTGCTGCCGGCCAGGTGGACGGTGAGCTCGTCGCCGTCGCGCTCGACGCGCTCGGCCGACGCCTCGCGCACCTCGACGGTGTCGTACTTGGCGAGGTCGGCGCGGGCCAGGCGTCGGAACTCCGCTGGCGCGATGCCGTCGTGGGTCGCGTAGTTGTGGGCGTGCTCGACGGTGCCGTTGCGGTACTCGCCGGAGTCGAGCAGCAGCACCGAGCGGTGCATCCGTCCGAGGGTGAGGGCGGCCTGCAGGCCGGCGGGACCTCCGCCGATGACGATGGCGTCGTACATGGTGATCTCCTGGGTGTTCGTGGTGGTTGCGCTGGACCACCAGCATGTGAGTTCATGTCGACATGAAGTCAAGTCTTCGGTCCATCGGCGACACCGCGACCCGGTTCGGCCTCGACACCCACGTGCTGCGCCACTGGGAGGACAAGGGTCTGCTGCAGCCGGAGCGCGACGGCGCCGACCGTCGGCGCTACGGCGACGACGACCTCGTGCGGATCGCCGTCATCCTGCGCAGCAAGGCCGCCGGCATGACGCTCGACCAGATCGCCGTGCTGCTCGACGACGACCACGGTCCGAGACGCCATGCCGTGCTGCAGGAGCACATCGCCGAGCTCGACCGCCGCATGGCGGAGATGCAGCTGTCCCGCGCGATGACGCTGCACGCCTTCGAGTGCGAGGCGCACGACATGACCCGCTGCCCGGGCTTCCGGTCGACGATCCAGGACGTCCTCGACGGGACGTCGGCGTGGCCGGTGGCTCAGGCGCTGCCGTAGCGGCGGTTGCGCGCCGCGTACTCCTCGACGGCCGCCCACAGGGCACGCCGGTCGACGTCGGGCCAGGCGATGTCGCTGAACACCATCTCGGCGTACGCCGACTGCCACAGCAGGAAGTTGCTGGTGCGCTGCTCGCCCGACGTGCGCCAGAACAGGTCGACGTCCTCCATGTCGGGCTCGTCGAGGTAGCGGGCGAAGGTCTTCTCGGTGACCTTGTCGGGATGGACGCGGCCGGCCGCCACGTCGCGGGCCAGGGCCGCCGCGGCGTCGGCGATCTCGGCGCGCCCGCCGTAGTTGACGCACATCGTGAGCGTCAGGACGTCGTTGTCGCGGGTGAGCTGCTCGGCGGTCTCGAGCTCCTTGATGACGCTGCGCCACAGGCGCGGACGGCGTCCGGCCCAGCGCACCCGCACGCCCAGCTCGTGCATCTCGTCGCGCCGGCGACGGATGACGTCACGGTTGAAGCCCATCAAGAAACGCACCTCGTCGGGCGAGCGCTTCCAGTTCTCGGTGGAGAAGGCGTAGGCCGACACGGCCTTGACGCCGATCTCGATCGCGCCCTCGACGACGTCGAAGAGCGCCGCCTCGCCCATCTCGTGGCCGGCCGTGCGCGGCAGCCCCCGCTGCTTGGCCCAGCGGCCGTTGCCGTCCATGACGATCGCCACGTGCCGTGGCACCTGGTCGAGCGGGACGGCGGGGGGCGTCGCGCCGGACGGGTGCGGCACCGGGCGCCTGACCTGGCGCTTCATCGGTCGCTCATCATCGGTCCACGTGGCTGAGCGAGCGCAGTCCCCGCTCGAGGTGCCACGACAGATAGGCGCTGACGATGCCGCTGGCCTCGCGGCGCGAGCGCTCGTCGGACGCGCCGACCGTGGGCCAGTCGCCGCTGAGCAGGCCCGCCAGCAGCGTGACGGTGAACGGCGACGGGGCGGCCGACCCGGCGACGCGGCAGTCGTCGCACAGCATGCCGCCCGACGCGGCGTGGAAGTTGCGGTGCGGACCCTCCTCGCCGCAGCGCGCGCAGCCGTCGAACGTCGGGGCGTAGCCGGCGATCGACAGGGCCCGCAGCTGGTAGGAGTCGAGGATCAGGCTCGGCGTCATGCGTCGTTCGCGGAGCGCACGCAGCGCGCCCACCAGCAGCTGGAACTGCGCGACGGCCGGCTCGCCGTCCTCCTGCACGAGCCGCTCGGCGGTCTCGAGCATCGCGGTGCCGGCGGTGTAGGCCTCATAGTCGAGACCGAGGTCCTTCGCGAAGGCGTTGACGGTCTCGACCTGCGTGATGATGTCGAGCGAGCGGCCTTCGGCCAGCTGCACGTCGACGTGCATGAACGGCTCGAGCCGACCGCCGAAGCGCGACGTCGTCTTGCGCACGCCCTTGCCGACGGCACGCACGATGCCGCGCTGGCGGGTCAGCAGCGTGATGATGCGATCGGCTTCACCCAGCTTGTGGACCCGCAGCACGATGCCGGTGTCGCGGTAGAGACTCACTCGTCCATTGTGCCGTGCGGTGGGGACGGCTGTGGGTCACGGCGCGCTGATCAGTCGAGGCAGAGCTCGTTGCCCTCGGGGTCGAGCACCGTGATGAACCCGTGCTCCATCGGCGGCCGGGGCTCGACGCGGTACGCCCGCGTGGCTCCCATGGCCTCCAGACGGGTCGCCTCGGCCTCGAGCGCCTGCATGCGCTCGTCACCCGTCAGACCAGGAGCGACGCGGACGTCGAGGTGCACGCGGTTCTTGACCTGCTTGCCCTCGGGAACCCGTTGGAAGAAGACACGCGGAGCCCCGTCGGCGACGATCGCCGACCGCGAGTTCCACTCGCTCTCGGGCACGCCGAAGGCCCGCAGGGCGTCGTCCCAGGTGTCGAAGCCCTGCGGCGGGGGCTGCACCTCGTAGTCGAGCACCTGGGCCCAGAAGGCCGCGAGCGCGGCGGGGTCGGAACAGTCGAACGTGATCTGGATGTCCTTGGCCATGGCGCGATCATCCCGCAGACCACCGACACACATCAGCCCCTCGATCGAGCCGGTGGCAGGATCGAGGGATGGGAGCCGTGCTGGGGGTCGACGGGTGCAAGCTCGGCTGGGTCGGCGTCCGGTGGGACGGCGCCACCGACGTGCTGATCGCCGCGACGATCGCCGAGCTCGTCGCCGCCGCCGGCCCGGTCGACGCCGTCGCGATCGACATCCCGATCAACCTGCCCGCCGACGTCCCGCGCGAGGCCGAGCAGCTGGCCCGGCGCCGACTGCCCGGTCGCGCCTCGACGGTGTTCAACGCGCCGGCCGCGGCGGTGCTCGACGCGGCCGACTACCCCGCGGCCAACGCCGCCAACCGGGCAGCGCTCGGCCTGGGCCTCAGCAAGCAGACGTGGTACCTGGTGCCCAAGATCCGCGACGCGCACGACTGGCTCACGACGTCGCCGTCGGTGCCGGTCGTCGAGGCGCACCCCGAGGTGTGCTTCGCCGCCATGAACGGCGGGGTGCTCGTCGACGGCAAGACGACGGCGCCCGGCGAGGCCCTGCGTCGGTCGCTGTTGGCCGCGCACGGGCTCGACGTCGTGGCCGAGCGGCGTCGAGGGGTCGCGGTCGACGACGTCCTCGACGCCGCGGCGACGGCGTGGACCGCGCGCCGCGTCGCCGACGGCATCGCCGAGCGGCTGCCGCCCGAGCCTCGCGACCGACCGCATCCGGCCATCTGGACCTGACGCACGGGCTCGGGGGCGCTGAGGCTCGGGTCAGACCCTGCCCTGCTCGGCGAAGTGTCGGCCGGCCTGGGTCGAGAAGAGTGCCTCGAGCGTGATGTCCTCCTGCTTGATGAACCCCGTCGACGGCAGCACGCCGTCGGCGACGAGCTCGACGACGCTGACGGCCGAGGCCGCCGTCGTCCACGAGATGGCACGCCACGTGCGTCCGGAGATGTCGAGCGGCTTGTAGGCGCGGACGTGGTTCTCGCGGAACGGGTGCCCGTTCTTGCGACCCTCCACGGCGGCGTGGATGTACACGACGTCGTCGTTGACGGGCGGCTTGGAGTCGACCAGCATCCGCCCCACCAGCTCGCGCTCGTCGCGCAGGTTGAGCTCGTCGAACAGGAAGTGCATCTGGTCGAAGTGCCCGGGGTAGCGCAGCGTCTTGTAGTCGAGGCGGTGCACCGAGCCCTCGTAGGTCTCGCACATCGTGCCGAGCCCGCCGGACGTCAGCGCGGCCTCGAGCTCGATGCCGCCGATGAACACGCGCTCCTTCTCGGTCATCGCGGGCACCATCTGGCGGTGGCCCTGGCGCAGCACCTCGCAGTCGTTGAGGTACTCGTTGACGACCCCCTCGGGGGACCAGTTGATCGCGTAGCCGAGCAGGCCCGTCGGGTTCTGGGGCAGGGCGCCGACCTTGAGCTCGATCGATCGGATCTCGTCGAAGGTCTTGGCGATCGAGGCCCCGATGATGCCGATGAGGCCCGGCGCAAGGCCGCACTGGGGTGCGAACGCGGCGCCCGGACGGTCGGCGGCCAGCTCGATGACGCGGTTGGTCGTGGGCACGTCCTCGGTGAGGTCGAAGTAGTGCACGTGGGCGTCGTACGCGGCCTCGGCGACAGCGATGTTCAGGTGGAACGGCAGGCACGACACGACGGCGTCGACGCCGCGCAGCGACTCGCGCAGACCCTCGGCGTCCTGCACGTCGAGCAGCTTGGTCTCGAAGCGGAGATCGGGGCGAGCGGCCGCGTCGTAGCCCACGACCTTGAAGCCGGACTCGCCCAGCAGATCGGCCACGAGCTCGCCGACCTTGCCCAGCCCGAACACGGCGACCTGGTTGATGATGCGTGCCATGGTTCCTCCTCCTGCCGGGCGGATCGCGCCACGGCACCTCGGTGCACCGGCGTGTGACCGGTGTCACGAGGAGGATAGCGTCACCCGACCCTCGGGTGTGTACC
>JBEVGQ010000221.1:0-6768 GCA_040511655.1 Aeromicrobium sp.
CTGGCCGAGCTCAAGGCACTCGCCTCGGGCAACCAGTCGTCCATCTCCGAATGACGCCGACCCGCCGCTACCAGAGGATCACCACATGAAGCTGTCCGAGAAGTTCTCCTACCAGGGCTCCGACGTCGACGCGGTCTACGGCCTGCTCGTCGACCAGGCGTTCCGCACCGAGTCGTGCGCCAACCAGGGTGCGACCGACTACGAGGTGACGGTCGTGCCGTCGGGCGAGGGCGCCACCGTCACGATCGTCCGCACCCAGGACGCCGACATGCCCGACTTCGTCAAGAAGCTCACCGGCAGCACGGTCAAGGTCAAGCAGACCGAGGTGTGGAGCGGGCCCGACGCGTCGGGCAACCGCACGGCCGACGTCAAGGTCAGCATCATCGGGCAGCCGGCCGAGATGGTCGGCAAGGCCAAGCTCTTCGCCACGGACGGCGGCGCCGACTTCACGGTCGACGGCGACGTGACGGTCAAGATCCCGTTCCTCGGCAAGAAGATCGAGCCCGAGGTCGCCAAGGCCATCCGCGCATCGCTGCGCGAAGAGGTCGAGTACGGGATGAGCAAGCTCTAGCGGCTCACCAGCTCGATGACGGCGGCGATCTCCTGCGTGGCGAACCACGCGAGGTCGCCGCTGTCGTCGATGTCGACGTGCAGCGACGCGATGTCGACGAGCGCCACCGGGCCGTCGGGGTCGTCGACCTCGGCGGCAGCCGCCACCACTCCGTGCTCGGCGGCCTCCTCGAGCGCCGCCAATTCGTCCTCCTCGTCGGTCGACGCGGCGACGTAGGCCTCGGCCGGCGTGACCGACTCCCCCACCGACAAGGCGGTGAGCTCGTCGGCGCTCAATCCCAGATAGACCCTCATGCTCGACCTCTCGCCTTCTCGTTGAGTCGTGTCACTGGCGCGCGGGACGCTGACGGCCCCGCGGCGCCCGGCTGCGCCGGTCGTCGACCGACGTCACCAGCTCGGCCAGCGCGTCGTCGATGCACTGGGCGAGCACGTCGACGTCGGGGATCGCCTCGCGGTCGGCGACGATGCCGAAGAACACCTGACCGTGGTACGACGTGACGCCGATCGCGATCGCTCGCCGGCCGCTCAGCGGGATGCACGGATAGACCTCGGCGACGACCTTGCCGGCCAGGTACAGCGCGTCTTGCGGACCCGGCACGTTGGTGATGACGATCTGGTGGTTGCGGCCCGCGCCCGCGTCGGCGACCCGCGCCCCGACGGCGTGGAACGTCGACGTCGCGAAGCCGGGCAGCGCCGCCAGCTTGCTCGCGGCGACGGCCGAGCCGGTCTCGCGGTGGTCCTTCAGCGCGTACGACACCTGGTGCAGGCGGACGACCGGATTGGACTCGCCCACCGGCAGTGACAGCAGGTGTCCGCGCACCTTGGATCCCAGCGACGTGGGCAGGCCATCCTTGGCCACGACCGACATGGGCACCATCGCGCGGAAGCTCGTCTTGGCGGTGACCGCCTCGGCGCGCGTGAGCATCCAGCCGCGGATGCCGCCGGCGATGCACGCCAGGATCACGTCGTTCACCGTGCCACCGTGCTCGTCGCGGATGCGGCGCAGGTCGTCGAGGCTGACGGCGAGGGAGGCGAACCGTCGGTGCCGGCTGAGCTCGGTCGACAGGACGCTGCTGGGGGCCTGTCCGTCGGCCCCGACGACCGGCAGCTTGCGGGCCAGCCGGCCGAGGTTGTGCTCGGTGACGCGCAGCGCCTCGGCGGGGTGGCGGACGTTGTGGCTCACCGTCTCGACGAGCAGCTCGGCGCCGTGCGGCTGTGGCCTCGGATTCCACTGCTCGTAGGGGATGTCGCGCTCGTGCGCGGTCTCCTCGAGCAGCACCTGGGCCAGGTCGACGGTCTCGGAGCCGTCGACCAGGGCCTGGTGCGACTTGAACAGCAGCGCGACGCGTCCGCCCTCGAGCCCCTCGATGAGGTAGAGCTCCCACAGCGGCCGATCGAGGTCGAGCCGACGGGCGATCAGACGCCCCACCAGCTCGTGCAGGGCGTCGGTCGTGCCGGGGCGCGGCAGGGCGGAGCGGCGGACGTGCAGGGAGATGTCGAAGTTCTCGTCGTCGATCCAGACGGGGGTGCCGAGCGCGCCGGGCACGGAGCGTGGGATCTGTCGGTAGCGGGGCACCAGGTCGATGCGCTCGTTGATGACGTGGATCAGGCGGTCGTAGTCGAGCGGCTGGTCGCCGGCCTCGAGGATCGCGAGCGAAGCCACTTGCCGAGGGACGGTGGGGGTGTCCTGCTGAAGGAACATCGCATCCAGCCGGCTCAACCGTTGCATGACTCTCCTCAAGACGACTTGGAGAGAAGTTACCACCGGGTCAGTGAGGCGACCCCGCGAGCGCTCCTGGTACGGCGACCGAGTCGATCAGGTGCGAGGCCAGCACCTCGACGCGGGCCACGAAGGGCGACGACGGCACCGCCTCGCGCGGCGCACGTCCGCTCATCACGGCGAGATCGAGACCGGCGCGGTCGTACGGCAGGTGGACCACCGGCTCGATGCCGGTGAGCCGCAGGACGGTGGCGCGCACCTCGCGCTCGTTCCATCCGAGGGACGAGCGCATCATGTTGATCGCCACGACCGGCGTGACGTCCGGAACCACCGTCGCCAGGTCGTGGACGGCCCTGACGAGCCGCGACAGGCCCACCGGGTCGGGACGTCCGACGACGACCACGGCATCGGCCGACTCCACGACCTGCACCGCCGTCTGGTTGCGCGAAGGGCCCGTGCCTGTCGCCGGCTCGAGCGGCGCTCCGACGTCGGCGACGACGAGCCCGGCACACCGGCGCAGCTCGTCCAGGACACCCTGCAACGCGCTGGGCCTGACCTGCGGCCACATGTCGGCCCGCGGCAGCCCGGTCAGCAGACGCAGCGACGGATCGACCTCGAGCAGGTGCTCGGCGACCTCACCCGGACGACCGTTGTTGACGGCTCGGCAGGCCGCGACCAGGCCGCTGACGTCGTCGAGCACGCTGAGCAGCTGACCGAGCGTGCCGCCGTAGGTGTCGGCGTCGACGAGAACGGTCTCGACGCCCCGGGCCGCGGCGGACGACGCCAGGCCCAGCGCGACCGTGCTGCGTCCGGGCGCCCCCGCAGGGCCCCACACAGCAACCAGAGGCGCACGCCGTGCGGCGGCGGGCTCGGGCTGCGGCCAGGTCTCGCGGGCGAGCTCGTCGAGGTCGCCCAGGCGCAGCACACGACGGATGCCCAGCGCCTCGCAGCGACCGGCTCCTGGCCCGACCGCTGCCACGTGGACACCGGCCTGCTCGAGCTGGGCCACGGCGTCGACGTCGAGCCCGAACAGCTCGTCGGACACGATCGCCGCCGTCGCCAGGTCGGTGTGGGCGACGGCCAGCAGGTCGGCGACGTCGACGCAACGACGCGCGAGCCTGAGCACGGCGGACGTCTCGACCTCGCGGATCGCCGCCTCCTCCCAAGCGGCACCTCCGGCGGCGATCACGACGTCCACGTCACGCGATCCTCACGAGAGTGACGTGCCCCGTGGCGACGGTGCTGACCACGTCGGTACCGAGCTGCGACTCGTCGACGTCGACCAGCACGGTCTGCGACAGTGAGCCGCCGGCCGTGGTGCCTTCGTCGCCCGTGCTGAGGACCCGGACGCCTTCGAGCACGCGGACGGCCTGGCCACCGGGCTCGTCGCCAGGACCGGGGCCCACCCAGACGTCGACCACGTCGCCCTTGGCGAGATCGGACGGTGCCGCCCCCGCCGCGACGTTGAGCGGCAGCTGCCCACGCGACGCCGACGACCGTGCGACGAGCGAGTCCCTGC
Organism: Aeromicrobium sp.; assembly: GCA_040511655.1. Classification (GTDB taxonomy): domain Bacteria; phylum Actinomycetota; class Actinomycetes; order Propionibacteriales; family Nocardioidaceae; genus Aeromicrobium. The sequence continues at coordinate 3,810 of JBEVGQ010000221.1, forward strand.
CCACGAGCGCGCCGGGTGTCAGCGGGTGCGCCCACACCAGATCGTCGAGCGGCGCGTCGAACTCGTCGTCGGTGCGGAGGTAGCTGTCGGCCGAGCCGGACGGCAGCCGCACCTTGGCAGGACGCAGGTCGTCGGGTGAGACCGCATCGCCAGGGGTGGCGGCCGAGCTGACCGACCAATACTCGACCCGGTCGTCGCCGGCCGCTGCCAGTCGCCCACCCAGCACCGTGGCCACGAGCACCAGCAGCATGCCCAGAATGAGCCGCGGATCGCGCCATGGTCGGATACGCAGCCGTGATGCCGTCCTGCCCGATCGTCCAGGCCCCCGCCAGTTCGTCATGGAACGGTTCTACCGATTCCTGCGCGCGCCGTCCAGACCCCGGTGGCGTTGTCCACAGAAGCCGCGACCTCCGGATCGGCTGACACCGGCGCATGGGAAACTGGTCCCATGCCCTCATCCAGCCCGCGTTTCCTGACGCTGGCAGACGTCGCCGAGGTGCTCAACGTGACGGTGCGCCAGGTGTACGCGCTGGTGCGGTCCGGCGAGCTGCGGGGCATCCAGATCGGTGGCCGAGGGCAGTGGCGCATCGAGAACGACCAGCTCGAGGACTACATCTCCCGGCAGTACGCGCGGGCCGACCACGAGCTCCGCGAGCTGGTCGACACCCCCGCGGACGACGACGTCACGTCCGACCGCTGACCATCACGATCGCCGCCCACACGACGTCCTGACTCCGTCCGGCCGGCGTCGCGAGGCGGACGAAGTCGCCGCCCACCGCGGCGACGACACCCTCGCGCGAGCTGCCGTCGACCAGGCGCACCACGACCTCGTCGCCCGTGTCGCGCAGCGCGCGGAAGACGTGACCCCAACCCAGCGACGCCGCGACCCGACCTGAGACGTCGGCGCGCCGCTCCGACCCGTGGACGACGAGCACCGCGGCGGTCGACACCACGTGATCGGTGCGCTCACCGCTGATCTGCACCAAGCGGTCGTTCACCAGCGTCACCTCGCCCTCGACTCGGGCGCCGCCGGTCACCTCCAGGGCGACTCGTCCGCCCAGCAGCTCTCGCCAGCCGGTCTCGGCCCAGGTGCCGTCGCGCAGCTCGTCGACGAGCGCGTCGCGCTCCTCGCGCTCCAGCTCGTCGGCCTGGCCCTCGAGATCGTCGAACAACCTGTCCCACCGCACAGGCGCACCGTATCCCACCGTCCACAGATGGCGTCGAGACCCGTTGACAGTCGGCCCTTGACGCACTTCGATGTAGTCAAACGTCATCAAACGTCGTCAAAGGATCAATCATGCGACTGTCGATCAGCGGGTGGGCCCTCGGCGGGCTGGCCGCCGTCGCAATCGCCCTGCTCGCCCCGGATGCGCCGAGACTGGTCGACGACCTCGGCGGCACCTCGTTCCCGGACGCCGCTCTGGCCGCGGCCAGCCTGTCGGTGCTGGGCATCGCAGCATGGTCGCTGCTGGTGGTCGTCGTGGTGCTCCTCGGTGCGTCATCGCGTGTGGTCGCGGCCATCACACCGGTCGCGCTGCGCAGAGCCCTCATCGCCGGGGCCGCCGGCGCCCTCACGATCGCCCCGGCTCACGCCGAGCAGCAGGCGGCCCCCGACGCGGCGCAGCACAGCGTCGCAGGCCTGTCGCTACCCGACCGCCCCGAGGCGGCATCGTCCCGGCCGGCACCGAGAGCGGCGCCTGCCGCCCCGTCCACAGCAGGCCAGGTGCGCGTGCGGTCGGGCGACACCCTCTGGTCCATCGCTCGGCGCAGCCTTCCGCCGACGGCATCGACGGCCGAGATCGCCTCTGCCACAGAGGCCTGGCACCGGGCCAATCGCGAGGTCATCGGCGACGACCCCGACCTCATCGTCCCCGCTCAGCTCCTCGCGCCTCCGTCAGCAAAGGACCTGTCATGAAGATCGCCACCAACCTGCTCGCACCGGCCACGATCACGCCGTTCGCCGACCCTCAGGCCGAGCCGGTCGAGCCCGCGGCCGGGCAGATCCCGCTTCCCTTCCCGGGCATGTCGCCGGTGCTGCCCGCACCCGTCGAGCGCGGCGACGCTCGAGTCATCCGCGAACGATCGGCCCGTTTCATGCAGGCGCTCGTCGAGGTGCTGTCGGGCGAGCGTCCCGTGCGGCAGATGGCCGCCTGGATGGCTCCCGACGTGTACGCACAGCTGACGGCCCGCCTCACGCTTCACGCGCGTGTGCCGCTGCGGGCCCGGTCGGGACGCGGCGCGCGTGTCGTCTCGGTCCACGTGGCGATGGTCCACGACGAGGCCGCCGAGATCGCCGGTCGCATGGTCCACCGCGGACGGTCGCGAGCCATCGCGGTCAGGCTCGAGCTGCAGACCACCCACCGGGGCGAGAAAGCCTGGAAGTGCACAGCCCTGGTCTGGGCCTGAAAGAAAGCACCCAGGCTCGCCCGACCCATGGAGGTGACCATGGGCCGAGCGAGCCGCGGTACTCGCCACGCCTCGCAGACCGACGCCTTCGGCGTGACACGCTCTCCCCCGCAAGCGGGAGGTGCCCCCAGCTGCGCTGGCGCGCTTCGACGCTCGGCCGCAAGCGGCCTCGGTCTCAGCGGTTGTTCTTGCGGGACTTTCGCTGCTGCTTGGCCTTCTGGCGAGCCCGGTTCTTGGCGTTGGCCACGCGGCGCGCCTCGGTCTCGGGCGACTCGTCCTCGGCCGTCTCGCCGTGCACCTCGACGTCGCCGTCCTCGGTGGGTGCCGAGTACGAGAGGTTCTGCGGTGCGGACTTCACACCGAGTCCCTTGGCCGAGAGCTGCATCGTCTCGTCGGCGTCATCGTCATCGGCTTCCTCGACCTCGACGTCGAGGTTGAACAGGAAGCCGACCGACTCCTCGGCGATGCCCTCCATCATGGCGGAGAAGAGCTCGAAGCCCTCGCGCTGGTACTCGACCAGCGGATCGCGCTGCGAGTACGCCCGCAGGCCGAT
>JBEVGQ010000222.1:0-3580 GCA_040511655.1 Aeromicrobium sp.
CACATCTCCGAGAACGGCAAGCACCTCGACGCGCTGGTCCAGCAGCTCGTCGCCAGCTGGCCCGTCGACGTCACCCGCATCACGCTGGTCGGTCACTCCATGGGCGGCCTCGTGGCGCGGGCGGCCACCAACCACGCCACGGCGGCCGGCGAGACCTGGCAGCACCTGGTGCGCGACGTCATCTGCCTCGGCACGCCGCACGCCGGCGCCAACCTCGAGAAGGTCGCGCACCTCGGTTCGCGGCTGCTGCGGTTCTGGCCCGAGTCGCGTCCGTTCGGATCGATCCTCGACGCGCGGTCGGCGGGCATCGTCGACCTGCGCCACGGCTACATCACCCGCGACGAGTGGGAGGGTCAGGACCTCACGGGGCAGTGGGGGCTCGACCGCATCGCGGCGGCGCCCCTGCCGCACGCCGAGTACCACTTCGTCGCGGCGACGCTGGGTGCCTCGCAGCGCCACCCGCTCAGCTCGGTGCTGGGCGACCTGCTGGTGCACTTCTCGTCGGCGACCGGCGTCGGACGCAACGGCCCGATCGTCGACGGCGCCCGGTTCGAGTACCTCCCGAGCGCGCACCACTTCGCCCTGCTCAACCACCCGCAGGTCGGCGACTGGATCGTCGAGTGGCTCACCGCGCGCTCTCGCAACCCGCTCGCGATCGCGGCTCCCCGACAGGCTTGACATCGTCCCCGTGCCTCGACAGGCTCGGGCCACCGACCGCAGGAGCAGCATGCCGAACCAGCCCCTCATCCAGCACAGCATCGAGATCGCCGCACCACCCGCGACGGTGTGGGGCGTCGTGTCCGACCTGCGACGCATGGGGGAGTGGAGCCCGCAGTGCGTCCGGATGATGGTGCTCGGCCGCGAGGTCGGGGTGGGCACCCGCACGATCAATCTCAACCGCGACGGCTGGAAGCGCTGGCCCACGAGCTCGCGCGTCGTGGTGTTCGAGCCCGAGCAGACGCTGGCCTTCCGCGTGCCTGTGAACCGCACGGTCTGGACGTACGAGCTCGAGCCCACCGCCACTGGCACCGTGCTGACCGAGAGCCGTCGGGCACCGTCGGGCGTCTCGAGGCTTTCGAACATCGCGGTCGGTGCCGCGCTGGGCGGCACCGAGGCGTTCGAGGCGTCGCTGTCCGACGGCATCCGTCGCACGCTCGAGCGCATCAAGGCCGAGGCGGAGGCGTCCTGATGGCAGGTCAGCCGCCCCTCGAGGCGTCGCTCGAGATCGCTGCGCCGCCCGAGCGGGTGTGGGCCGTGCTGTCCGACCTCTCGGCGATGCGCCGGCGCAGCCCCGAGCTGGTCGGGACCCTCATGCGCGGCGCACCGCGGGTCGGACGCCGGGCCGTGCACCTCAACCGGCGCAAGGCGGTGGTCTGGCCGACGGCCAGCCGCATCACGCGCTGGAAGGACCCTGCTCACGACGGCGGGCACGGGGCGCTGGCCTTCCGTGTGTGGCCCACCGACGTCGAGTGGTCGTACGAGCTCGAGCCGTGCGCTGCCGGGACCCTGGTGACCGAGCGGCGCACAGCCATGCCCCGTCCGTCGTTGCTGGTACGCGTCATGGCGCGCTACGCGATGGGCGGTGCCGACCAGCACGACGTCGAGCTGCTCGACGGCATGCACCGCACGCTCGCCGCCCTCCGCACCGACGCCCAACGCTGACGAGAGACTCGTGAACGTCCGGCGAGAGACTTGGGTACGTCGGCCCGGTACGTGAGTCTCTCGTCAGTGGTGCGGGAGTCTCTCGTCGGCGTCAGCGGTCGACGAGGGTGAGCTCGAAGGCGTAGAGGTCGGGACGATAGGCGTGGCGGCCGTACTCGACCGCGCGACCGGCGTTGTCGTAGGCCGTGCGCTGCATCGTCAGCAGGGGTGCGCCCTTGCGCTCGCCGAGCAGGCGGGCCTCGTCGACCGACGCCCCGCGGGCGCCGATGCGCTGGCGGGCGACCCGCATGACGATGCCGGACGCCCGCAGGTGCGCGTAGAGACCGGTCTCGGCGAGGTCGAGCGACTCGAGGTCGACGACGTCGATCGGGATGTAGTTGTGCATGTGGGCCAGCGGCTGGCGGTCGACGAACCGCAGCCGCTCGAGCGACCAGACGTCGGCGCCCTTGGCGAGCTGCAGCTCGCGGGCGACGTCGTCGTCGGCGGCGACCTTGCCCACCGCGATGACCTCCGTGCGTGGCTTCTGCCCGGCCGCGCTGAGGTCGTCGAACAGGCTCGTGAGCTCGACCGAGCGACGGATCTTGCCGTGGACGACCTGCGTGCCCACCCCCCGTTTGCGCACGAGCATCCCCTTGTCGACCAGCACCTGGATGGCCTGGCGCATGGTCGGACGCGAGAGGCCCAGGCGCTGCGCCAGCGCCACCTCGTTGTCGATGCGCTCGCCCGGTGCGATCGTCCCCTCGAGGATGGCACGCTCGAACTGCTCGGCGACCTGGAAGTACAGGGGCACCGGGCTCGAGCGGTCAAGGGTGAAAGTAGGGCCGGGCATGGCGACAATCTAGCGGCTTTGTCTGCTTTGTCCATATGTCATGACAAAGGCTTGACAGGCCTCTGTGTCGTGAGACACACTCGCTCGAGACGACTTTGTCACGACATATACACAGCACACAGAAACGCGAGGACCCCGTGTCGACGACCCTTGAGCCCCAGGGCCAGGCCCCCCTCCGCATCGCCGGCGCACCCATCTCGTGGGGTGTGTGCGAGGTGCCCGGTTGGGGCTACCAGATGCCGGCCGACCGGGTCCTCACCGAGATGCAGTCGCTCGGCCTCGGCGCCACGGAGTTCGGACCGGACGGCTTCCTGCCCACCGACCCGGCCGAGAAGGCCGCCTTCCTCGAGGGCTACGGCCTCCAGGCCGTCGGCGGCTTCCTGCCCGTCGTGCTGCACGACCCGGCCCACGACCCGCTCACGGACGTCGACCCGTTCATCGACGCCTGCCTCGCGTCGGGAGCCGGCGTCGTCGTGCTGGCCGCCTCGACCGGCGCCGAGGGCTACGACGCCCGCCCCGTCCTCGACGATCTGCAGTGGAAGACCCTGCTCACCAACCTCGACCGCATCGCCGACCACGCCGCCTCGCGCGGCGTCGTCGCCGCGATCCACCCGCACATGGGCACGCTCGTCGAGAACGCGGACGACGTCCAGCGCGTCATCGACGGCTCGCACGTCGGCCTGTGCGTCGACACCGGTCACCTCGCCGCCGCGGGTGCCGACCCGGTCGCAATCACGCTGGCCAACCTCGACCGCGTCAAGCACGTCCACCTCAAGGACGTCGACGCCGCTGCGGCCGCGAAGGTCGTCGCGGGCGAGGTCGCCTTCGCTGACGCCGTCGCCGCCGGCATGTGGCAGGTGCTGGGCCAGGGCGACGTCGACATCCGCGCCATGATCGACGCGCTGCGCAGCCACGGCTACGACGGTTGGTACGTGCTCGAGCAGGACGTCATGTTCAAGGACGGCGCGCCCCAGGGCGACGGACCCGTCGCCGACGTACGCTCGTGCCTCGACTTCGTGAAGGATGCTTTGGCATGAGTGAGCGCCAGCGAGCGACCATCAAGATGGTCGCGCCGTTGTCTGCGATCGT
>JBEVGQ010000223.1:0-6830 GCA_040511655.1 Aeromicrobium sp.
CGAGGCCGGCACCTGACTTCACCAGGTGCCGGCCTCGCGGCACGCCACGCGTCGGTAGGGTCGGCCCATGGGCTCCATCCACCTGATCCGGCACGGGCAGGCGTCGTTCGGCGCGGCCGACTACGACCAGCTCTCCGCGCTCGGCTTCGAGCAGTCGTCCTCTCTCGGGGTCTCGTGGGAGGCGTCGGGCTGGGCCCCGACCGCGGCCGTCGCCGGCGGCATGAAGCGTCACGCGCAGACCGCGATCGCCGCGATCGACGCCAGTGGCGTGGGCGACGGCTACGACGTCGACGCGGGCTGGGACGAGTACGACCACCTGGCGCTCGCCCGTGCACACGACTCGTCCGCGATGGGCGCCGACTCCAAGGCCTTCCAGCGCCTGCTCAACGTCGCGATCACCGGCTGGATGGCCGGCGAGGAAGGCCCTGGCGAGACCTACGCGACCTTCCGCTCGCGCGTGATGTCCTCGTTCGACGACGTCGTGTCGCAGGCCGGCTCGGGCCGTCAGATCGCCGTGTTCACGTCGGGCGGCCCCATCGCACTGGTCGCCTCGCACCTGCTGACCGGCGACGACTCGCTCTTCCAGCGCATCAACGACGTCGTCGTCAACGTCAGCGTCACGACCGTCATCGTGGGCGGCACGGGCGCGCGGCTGCTGGCGTTCAACGAGACCGGCCACCTGCCCCGCGACATGGTGACGTTCCGCTAGTGCGCGGTGATCACCTGCCACGGGGCAGGGCCTGTCACATGCAGTTCGACGAGTAGTAGGTCGAGAGCCGCTTCGCTGCCGCGCCGAACTCCTGGACGCGCTCGCTGATCGTGGACGGGTCGATCGTGCTGGGATCGCTCGCGGCCTCGAAGTAGTCGGCCAGGATGCCGACATCGCTCTTGACCTCTGCAGGCGCCGTACGCTCGATGTTGCGGATGATGGCGGCTGTGGACCGGGCCTTGGCGGCGGCGGCGGCGGAGCCTGGTGCGTCACTCTCGGCTCCGGCGATCGCCTGTTGCGCTGCCCTGAACCCCGTGCAGAACGGGATGTTGGAGTCCACCGTGGGCGGGTCGGACGGCTCGGGCGCGTCGGACGAGTCGTCGGAGGGCGACTCGGGCGCATCGACCGTCTGGGACGGCGACGCCTCGTCCTTGTCGTCATCGCCGCCGAAGACCTTCGTGGCACCGAAGGCGACGCCGCCGACCAGGAGCAGGACGACGGCGACCATGCCGCAGACGACCCAGAGGTTCTTGCTGTCGCCGCTGCCCGACGAGCCGACCGCCGACGGGCTCTGGTTGCTGGTCGGGGGGACGGCGGCGTGAGCCGCGTGTGCGGCGGGAGCTTCAGCAGGCGGCGGCGGGGGCCCTGCCGGTGCGGGGGCAGCCGCCGGTGACCCGGAGCGCATCGCCAGCACGGCGTCGACCGTCGGCTCTCCCTGCTGCCCGAGCCATTCGAGCAGCGCGGGATAGGCCGCGGGGTGCACCGCGATCGCCGTCCAGAGGTCTCGGTCGAGCTGGGCCAGCTCGGCGAGCCGTGCGCCGCTGGTCGATGGGTCCTGTGCCTCGCGGATCATGTCGGCTGATGCCATGACTGTCTTCCTTCCCCCGGAACAACCTGTCTTCTGACACGTTGCGGACAGAATAGTGGCTCGCCGGCTGTAGGTGCACGTCGACGTCGAGGCGGCCGACATACCGGTAGTATCTGGGCATGACGATCTCTCCCGGCTCGCGCGTCCTGGTCACGGGCGCCGCCTCCGGACTCGGCCTCGCGCTGGTCCACCAGATGATCGGCCGCGGATGCCGCGTGCTCGCCACCGACGTCCACGCCGAGGCGCCCTCGACGCTGGCCGAGCTGGCGGGTGTCGACTACCGGCGCCTCGACGTCACGCAGGACGTCGACTGGTCGTCGGCGCACGACTGGACGATCGAGCACTGGGACGGTCTCGACTACCTGTTCAACAACGCCGGTGTCGCGGCCGGCGGTCGCATCGAGCTGACCGAGATGGACCAGTGGCAGTGGATCGTCGACATCAACCTGCTCGGCGTCGCCCGCGGGTGCCGCGCCTTCGCTCCGACGATGAAGGCGCAGGGCAGCGGTCACATCGTCAACACCGCCTCGGCCGCCGGTCTGATCCACCCGCCGCGCATGAGCGAGTACAACGCGGTCAAGGCCGGGGTCGTGGCCCTCAGCGAGACCCTCCTGCACGAGCTGGCGCCCTACGGCGTGCGGGTCTCGGTGGTGTGCCCGACGTTCTTCAAGACCAACCTGACCGAGTCGCTGCGCGGCAAGGACGAGGCGGCCCAGAAGTCGGCGGCCAAGCTGATTGACCGGTCCAGCGTCACCGCCGACCAGATCGCCGCCGAGGTGCTCACGGGGATGGAGAAGGGCCGCCACATCATCCTGACCGACCGCGACGGCAAGCTGGCCTACGCGGCCAAGCGGTTCGCCCGGCCGCTGTACGACCGGATGATGAAGAAGGCCTCGTTCGCGATGGCCAAGAAGGACTGACCGATGCGCACCAACGTCCTCATCACCGGCGCCAGCTCCGGGCTCGGCGCCGGCATGGCCCGCATCCTGGCCGCCAAGGGTCACCACCTCGCCCTGACGGCACGGCGGGTCGACCGCCTCGAGGCGCTGCGCGACGAGCTGCTCGCGGCGCACCCCGGCATCGAGGTCGTGGTGCACGCGCTCGACGTCACCGACCACGAGCAGGTCTTCGCGGTCTTCAAGCAGGCCGTCGTCGACCTGGGCGGTCTCGACCGCGTCATCGTCAACGCCGGGCTCGGCAAGGGCGGCCGCATCGGCACCGGCCGGTTCGAGGCCAACCGCCAGACCGCCGAGACCAACTTCGTCGCCGCGCTCGCCCAGTGCGAGGCCGCGATGGAGCACTTCTACGAGCGCAAGGCCGGGCACCTGGTCGTCATCTCGTCGATGTCGGCCATGCGGGGCATGCCGTCGTCGATGACGACGTACGCGGCGACCAAGGCAGGCATCGCGATGATCGCCGAGGGCATCCGCTCCGACCTGATCGGCCGCAAGGGCCTCGACATCAAGGTCACGACCCTGTTCCCGGGGTACATCGCCTCGGAGATGAACGAGGGAGTGCAGCAGCAGACGCGCATGATGGTCGACACCGAGACGGGCTGCCGCGCGCTGGTGGCCAAGATCGAGGCCGAGGTCGTCGACGCGGCGGTCCCGTCGTGGCCGTGGGCCCCGCTCGGGCAGGTCATGAAGTACGCGCCCCTGGGCATCGTGCGCCGGATGGTGTGACGGGCCTCGTTCGGTAGGGTCATGGCCACCGACGTCATCGATCCAGGGGGAGAACCATGACCACCACACCGCCAGAGCCCGATCAGCCCTTCGGCGCGGGCCAACCGTCTTACCCGGGCGAGCAGCAGCCCGCTGCCCCCTACGGGGCCTACCCGACGTCGCCCGGTGGGCAGCCGCCGCAGCGTCCGGCGCCGCCCGCGCAGCCCTCGTCGATCGCGCTCGCCGTCAAGCTGATGTATGCCGGTGCGGTGCTGAGCGTCCTGTCGCTGATCTACAGCTTCACGACGCTGGGCAGCCTCAAGGACGACATCCGGACCGAGCTGATGAAGAACGACGCCTCGGTCAGCCAGTCGACGATCGACGCGGCCTACGCCGTCACGATCACGATCGCGGTGGTCTTCGGGCTCATCGGCGCGCTGCTGTGGGTCTGGATGGCCTGGAAGAACGGCCAGGGTCGCAGCTGGGCCCGCGTCGTGGCGACCGTCTTGGGCGCCTTCAACCTCATCGGCCTGCTGTTCACCGCCGCGGGCAGCAACTCCGAGACCGTCACCGTCATCTCGTCGGTCATCAGCGTCGTGCTGGCCGTGGTCATCCTCGTGCTGCTGTGGAAGAAGGAGTCGAGCGAGTTCTACTCGGCTACCGAGGCCTCGCGCCGCCTCTACTGACGCTCGCGAGAGGGTTGTCGACCCTTCACGAGAGGGTTGTCGTCGTCGCCGGGGACGACAACCCTCTCCTCGGGGGTCCGTAAGCCTCTCGTCGGCGTCAGGTGAGCAGGCCGCGGGCGAGCTCGCCGACCTGCTCGAACTCGACCAGGAAGCCGTCGTGGCCGTGCGCCGACGTCACGACCGCGAGCGGGCCGGCGCTCGGGATGAGGTCGGCCAGCTGCTGCTGCTGGTGCAGCGGATAGAGCCGGTCGGAGTCGATGCCCGCCACCACCGTGCGTGCCGTCACCCGCGACAGCGCCGACTCGATGCCGCCGCGGTCGCGCCCGACGTCGTGGGTGTCCATCGCGGACGTCAGCACGACGTACGAGCCGGCGTCGAAGCGGCTCACGAGCTTCGCGCCGTGGTGCTGCAGGTACGAGTCGACCGACCACGTGCCGTCGACCTCGGTGGCGCGGCCGAAGCGCTCTTGCAGCTCGGCCTCGCTGCGGTACGCGATGTGCGCGATGCGACGGGCGAGGTCCAGACCGGCCAGGGGGCCCACCGGCCCGTCGTAGTAGTCGCCGTCGAACCAGGCCGGATCGGTCTGGATGGCCGCCACCTGGGTGCGCGACAGTGCGATCTGCTCGGCCGACGCCGCCGCCGAGGTGGCCAGCAGCATCAGGCGCTCGACCCGGTCGGGGTGCTCGACAGCCCACTCGACCGCTCGCATGCCGCCGGCCGAGCCGCCGATGACGGCGTGCCACCGGTCGATGCCCATCCGGTCGGCCAGGGCGACCTCGGCGCGGACCTGGTCGCGGACCGTCAGCGCCGGGAACGAGCCGCCCCACGGCAGCCCGTCGGGGTCGAGCGACGCCGGCCCGGTCGACCCCTGGCACCCGCCGAGGATGTTGGCGGCGACCACGAACCAGCGGTCGGTGTCGATCGGACGTCCGGGGCCCACGACGCTGCCCCACCACCCGTCGGTGGGATGCCCCGGCCCGGCCTCGCCGACCACGTGGCTGTCGCCGGTCAGGGCGTGCAGCACCAGCACGGCGTTGGAGCCGTCGAACGTCCCCCAGGTCTCGTACGCGAGTCGCACGCCAGGCAGGGTCGTGCCCGAGTCGAGCGCGAGGTCGCCGAGGTCGGCGAACATCCGTCCACCGACGGGATCCCCCTCCCGCCACGCACCCGTGACGAGAGAGGGATCGATGCCAGGAGCCAGGCTCACCTTTCGATGCTCACTTGGCTGCGCGGAATCCGGCCTCGAGGTCGGCGAGGATGTCGTCGATGCCCTCCAGGCCGATCGCGAGGCGCACCAGTCCGGGGGTGACGCCGGTCGCGGCGTGCTCCTCGGGCGAGCCCTGCGAGTGGGTCGTGCTGGCGGGGTGGATCGCGAGGCTGCGGACGTCGCCGATGTTGGCGACGTGGCTGAACAGCTCGAGCGAGTCGATGAACGCCTTGCCGGCCTCGAGGCCGCCCGGCAGCTCGAACGTCAGCACTGCGCCCGCACCCTTGGGCACGTACTTGTCGGCCAGCTGCTTGTACGGGTTGCTGGACAGGCTCGCCCACGTGACGCGCGAGACGTCGTCGCGGGCCTCGAGCCACTCGGCGACCTTGCGGGTGTTCTCGATGTGGCGCTCGACGCGCAGGCTGAGGGTCTCGAGCCCCTGGGCGATGAGGAAGGCGTTGAACGGCGAGATCGCAGCGCCGATGTTGCGCAGGTACTGCACCCGCAGCTTGGAGATGTAGGCGGCCGGTCCGAGCGCGTCGGCGTAGACCAGGCCGTGGTAGCTCGGGTCGGCGGTCGTGAAGCCCGGGAACTTGTCGCCGTGGGCCGCGTAGTCGAACGTGCCGCCATCGATCACGACGCCGGCGATCGCGGTGCCGTGTCCGCCGATGTACTTCGTGGCGGAGTGCACGACGGTGTCGACGCCATGCTTGAGCGGGTTGAGCAGGTACGGCGTCGCGATCGTGTTGTCGACGATGAACGGGACGCCGACCTCCTTCGCGACGGCCGAGATCGCCTCAAGGTCGAGCACGTCGCCCTTGGGATTGCCGACCGTCTCGCCGAAGAACACCTTGGTGTTGTCCTGGACGGCCGCGCGCCACGCCTCGGGGTTGTTGTTGTCCTCGACGAACGTCACGGTGATGCCGAGCTTCGGGAACGTGTGCCGCAGCAGGCTGTCGGTGCCGCCGTACAGGCTGGCCGACGCGACGATGTGGTCTCCGGCCTCGGCGACGTTGGTCAGCGCACCCGTCGTGGCGGCCTGGCCCGAGGCGAACAGCAGCGCCCCCACGCCGCCCTCGAGCGCGGCCAGACGCTCCTCGACGACCGACTGCGTCGGGTTGATGATGCGGGTGTAGATGTTGCCGGGCTCGGCCAGGCTGAACAGCGCCGCGGCGTGGTCGGTGTCGCGGAACTGGAACGACGTCGTCTGGTAGATCGGCAGCGCACGGGCACCCGTGGTGGGGTCGGGCACCTGGCCGGCATGGATCTGCTTCGTCTCGAATGACCAGTTGTCGCTCATGGTGTCTCCTGGGGAGTGGAAGGTCTGTGCAGACGACATTGCCACCGTCTCGCAGGATGACAAGGGCGTCTCAGCATGTGATCAATCGTTCCCCGGGGAGGCCGCTTGCGGCCGACCGTGAGCGAAGCGAGGGGAACTGTCGCGAGCGTGATCGCTGTGGTTCGCCTCGGGCTTCGCCCTCACGGTCGCTGCGCTCCCTGGCGAACGAGGGGGTCTGACGTAGGCCTGATCGCTGTGGTTCGCCTCGGGCTTCGCCCTCCCGGTCGCTGGCATGCGTTCCCCAGGGAGGCCGCTTGCGGCCGACCGTGAGCGAAGCGAGGGGAACTGTCGCGAGCGTGATCGCTGTGGTTCGCCTCGGGCTTCGCCCTCACGGTCGCTGCGCTCCCTGGCGAACGAGGG
>JBEVGQ010000224.1:0-7931 GCA_040511655.1 Aeromicrobium sp.
GACGAGGCATCGGTACCCAGCTCATCGTCGGCGCGCTGGACGAGATCTCGGCGCGCGGCGGCACCGTCCTGCCCTACTGCCCGTTCGTTCCCAAGGTCATCCGCGACCACCCGGAGTACCTCGCGCTGGTTCCGGAGGGCCAGCGCGGCACCTTCGACCTCTGAGTCAACCGACGTCGTGCACGTCGATGCCGTGCTCGCGCCACAGGTCGAGCACCGCAGGCTTGTCGTCCCACGCCTCCCGCACCGTGAAGCCGTCGTCGGTGATCTGCTGCAGGATCTCCTTCTTGACCACGACGTCCTTGCGGTAGTCGCCGACGATCCGCATGTGCAGCGCGTCGTGCGGCACGTCGTGCGCCACGAGCCAGTCGAGCGATAGATCGCGCCACACGAACTCGCGAGACGTCACGACGAGCACGGCGCGCCCCAGATCGGCCTGCGCGCGGGCGGCCGCCACGACCTCGTCGTGCGCCGGGCAGCCGGCGGACGCGGCGTGGAACGCTGCGAAGTCCTTGTCGTCCCCCTCGATGAGGTGGACGATCTGCGTCGTGTCGCACAGCGTCCCGTCGAGGTCGAAGATCACGGCGTCGCGCATGCTGGCTCCTCGGTCGTGCCCTTGGTAGGGAGGGCGGGGCTCGAACCCGCGACCCAGGGATTATGAGTCCCCTGCTCTAACCGGCTGAGCTACCTCCCCGCGTGGTGCGGCCCAGCCTAGCGGTGTGCCTGCCAGGGTGGAGCGATGAGCCAGCCCACCGAGTTCATCGATGCGTTCACCGCCTTCCTGCGAGACGTCGTCGAACACCAGGCACCACGTGAGCAGGAGCAGGGCGAGGTGGCGCTGCTGCTGAGCGAGCACCTCGGTCAGGACTGCAGGTCGTTGACGGCCGTGACGGAGCGGCTCAGCCGCGCGCAGCTCGTCGACGCCGACATTGCCTCTGAGCTGATCGATCCCGAGGGGCGTCTGATCGGCATCCACGGACGCCACCACCACGACACGAGCTTTCCGGGACTCGTCCGGGGCGAGCACGGACCCGTGGGCATCGGCCCGGTCGAGTACGTCAGCCTGGCGATCGGCCCGGGCGTCGACCGGCAGGTCGTCTCGACCGGCATCCGGTTGATGACCTTCGAGGGCGTCCCCGTCGCCGTGATGCAGCGGGACGCCGCCGAGCAGTGGGGACGTAGCGCGCCGATGCTCGAGATCATGGCCGTCGACCGGTCGACATCGGCTGCGTTCCTTGCGCGCCTTCGCCGGGACATGCGCGAGAACAGCGTGCTCAAGGGGCAGGTGCTGAGCTTCACGCGCGATGAGTACGGATCGACGCTCGGCGGTGTGACGTTCCAGGAACGCCCGTCCGTCGACGCGTCGGACGTCGTGCTGATGGGCGACGCCCTCGCCAGGATCGAGCGCCACGTGCTGATGCTGGGCGAGTTCCGCGACGAGCTGGTGCAGGCGGGCCAGCACCTCAAGCGCGGCGTGCTGCTCTACGGCCCTCCGGGCACGGGCAAGACCCACACGGTCCGGCACCTGCTGAGCCGCTCCGAGGGCATCACCGCGATCCTGCTCAGCGGCAACACCCTGGGTCTGGTCAAGGAGGCCGCGCAGATCGCGCGGGCCATGCAGCCGGCGATCGTCGTGCTGGAGGACTGCGACCTGGTGGCCGAGGACCGCGACATGGTCGGATCGCCCGACTCGATGCTGTTCGAGCTGCTCGAGGCACTCGACGGGCTGGACGGCGACGCCGACGTGGCGTTCGTGATGACGACCAACCGCCCCGACCTGCTCGAGCGGGCACTCTCACAGCGTCCGGGCCGGATCGACCTCGCGGTCGAGATCCCGCTACCCGACGAGGACGCACGCAAGGGGCTCTTCGCCCTGTACGCGCGTGGGCTGCCCTTCTCGGGCCATGTGCTCGCCCAGGCTGCCCGTCGAGCGGAGGGCGTCACGGCCTCGTTCGCCAAGGAGCTCATCCGCCGTGCCGTGCTGGCCGGGGCCGTCGCGGGGCGGTCTCCGCACGACGACGACCTCGTCGCGGCGCTCGACGAGCTGTTGTCCGACCAGGACGCGTTCACGCGGAGCCTGCTGGCGTCGGGTCCCCGACGATTCGACCACGAGGACATGGAGCAGGACGACCCCGAGCCATTGGGCTGATGTCGGCCGGAACGGAAGGGTCGTCGTGAAGACGGGGCTGGCCCGATCAGGTCGCCGCGCCCGGCCGGCTGCCTTGACTGTCATCGACGTGGAGCCGGACGCGTCCGGCGTCGGTCGTCCAGCCATGTGACCGTGCACGGTCGAGCATGGCGTCGAACCTGGCCCTCCAGGCCGGCTCGCTACCGCGCGCTCCCGCCAGCCCGGCGAGAACAGCGGGATCGACCGCGAGATGGCCGTCGCCGACGACCTCGGCCCACGCGGGCAGCTCGGCTCTCCGTGCGACGCGGGCAGACAGCCGGTCGAGGTCGTCGAGCTCGTCCAGCCGGACGGTGGCGATCTCGATCTGCAGGATCAAGAGCTTGCCCGTTCGCCCAGCTCGACCTCGCGCAAGACCCTCTTGAGCAGCTTGCCCGATGCGTTGCGGGGCAGCTCGTCGACCACGTGCACATGCTTGGGAACCTTGAAGCCAGCCAGCCTCGTCTTGGCATGCGCAACCAGGTCATCGGCGTCAACCGGCTGCTTGACGACGACGAAGGCCGTGACCGCCTCGATCCAGCGGTCGTCGGGCGTGCCGATGACCGCCACCTCGGCGACCGACGGGTGGGTGTAGAGGGCGTCCTCGACCTCCCGTGAGGCAACCAGCACTCCGCCGGTGTTGATGACGTCCTTGATGCGATCGACCACGGTGATGTAGCCCTGGTCGTCCATGCGGACCAGGTCACCGGAGTGGAACCACCCATCCTTGAACGCCTCTGCGGTCGCCTCGGGGTCGTTCCAATAGCCCTCGCACAGCTGGGGCGAGCGGTAGACGACCTCCCCCAGCTCTCCTGCTCGAACGTCGTCACCTGCCTCGTCGACGACCCGGACCTCGACGAACAGGACCGACCGGCCGCACGAGTCAGGACGATCGGCGTGCTCGTCAGGCTTCAGGACCGTGGCGAGCGGGCCGATCTCCGACTGGCCGAACAGGTTGTAAAAGCCGAGCCCTGGCAGGGTGCGCTGGAGCCCTTGCAGCACGGGGACCGGCATGATCGACGCGCCGTAGAACGCCTTGCGCAGCGACGACAGGTCGCGCGTGCCGAGGTCGCTGTGGTGCGACAGCGGCACCCACACGGTGGGTGCCAGGAACAGTGCCCCGATGCGGTCTGCTTCGATGCGGCCCAGGATCTCGGGGACGTCGGGGGCTTCCATGAGGTGATTGGTCGCGCCGACGGCAAGGTACGGAAGCAGGAACACGTGCATGCCCGCCGAGTGGTACAGGGGCATGGCGTGGAGCGGCGCGTCGCTCTCGTGCGCGTCGAGGGCCAGGACCGAGGAGGCGTACTCGTGCACGAGCGCGCGATGGGTCATCATGGCCGCCTTCGGCCGTGATGTCGTGCCGGACGTGAACAGGAACTGCACCAGGTCCGAGTCGTCGACCTCGACGTCGACCTCCGGCACGTCGCCTGTCGAGGAGAGCTCGAGCAACGAGTCAGGAGCGTCGCGAAGCTCCAGCACCTTCTCGACCTCGACGCCTGAGCCTGCGAGTCGATCTGCGAGCACCGGGTCGACCAGGACGAGTCGGGCGCCGGACACCTTCAACAGGTAGCCGAGCTCGTCCTTGGTCAGCGCGTAGTTG
Organism: Aeromicrobium sp.; assembly: GCA_040511655.1. Lineage (GTDB taxonomy): Bacteria > Actinomycetota > Actinomycetes > Propionibacteriales > Nocardioidaceae > Aeromicrobium. The sequence continues at coordinate 3,767 of JBEVGQ010000224.1, forward strand.
ATGGGCACGTGGACCAGGCCGGCCCGTGCGCAGGCGAGATAGCCCAGCAGGTAGGCGTCGGAGTTCTTGCCGTAGGCCGCGACCCGGTCACCCTTGACCAAGCCGGTCGACAGCAGCGCGACAGCGGCCCGTGACACCGCGGCGTCGAGGTCGGCGTACGTCCATCGGCGGTCGGCGAAGAGCAGCGCGATCCGATCGGGGAATCGGCGTGCGCTCCGGGCCACGACGTCGTCGACGGTGCTCGAACGAGTTCTGCTCATGCTGGTTCCTCCTGGTGCGGGTGGCCCATGCCAGTGTGCTCGTCGACGGGCTCAGCCGGTAGTGAACGAAAGTGGACTGGTGGCCGTCTCGTCGATCATGGGACGATAGTGACGGGTGTCACACCTGCGCTGAATCATCCGACCTGTGAGGAGAGCCCGTGAAGCAGCAGCTCACAGCCGCCCACGACCTGACCGTGCGTGACTACCAGCGTGTGTTCGCGGTGCTGGAGCATGTCGAGTCCGCCCGAACCGTCACCGACTTCCGCGAGCTGACCCTCGAGGCCTTCGGCTCTGCACTCGGCTACCGCAACACGACCTTCTTCCGCGGACCGACGTTCGCGACGCTGTTCCAGGACCCTGATCCGTTGCTGGCCGGGCGGATGCCGTCGATGATCCGCGAGTACCGCGCCGAGTGGAGCCAGCACGACGTCTTCTCCCTACCGGAGTCGTTGTCGCTGTTCAGCCGGACGAACGCCGCATCGGCCGAAGAGCTGCACGTGCTCCCCGATCACTCCCGCCAGTACCTCGACCAGTGGTTCGGCCGCTACGGCATGTCGAGCGTCAATGCGGTCTACCTGCGACCCGGTGGGCAGCATGCGTTGATCGGCGTCTTCGGCCCCGACCGCATGGTCGGACCTGCCCAGCTCGAGGTGCTGCGACTGCTGGGCAAGCACCTCTCAGCCATCAGCCAACACCTGCCCGCCGGCGACGACACGTCCCGAGGCGATGACCTCCTCTCGACGCTGTCGCCGCGCGACCGAGACGTCGCAGAGCTGATCTGCAACGGATTGTCGAACGCCATGATCGGCCACGTCCTGTCGCTGACAGAGGGCACCGTCAAGAAGTACGTCAGCCGCATCTTGGCGCAGACCGGCTGCCGTTCCCGGACCGAGCTGGTGCTCTGCCTGCGCCAGCACTAGACGTCGCCGGCAGAGCACCTGCTCGTCCTCGTCAGCCCGTGACCTTCTCCGCCTCGTACTTCTTGCTCATGTGGTCGATGGCCTGCAGCTGAGCCTGAGCGTGTCCCTCGCGGCCGGCGGCGGCGAGCCCGGCGGCGTCGACAGTCGGTCGGTGCTGTCCCTGGAAGTGCGGGGCGACATCGCGAGCGAAGATCTCGAACGACTTCTTCGTCGCGTCGCGGTCCGCCCAGTCGTGGGCCATGAGCAGCATGCTGCCGAACCCGCCCGACTGGTCGACGAGCTTCTGCACCTGCGCTTGGGCCTGCTCGGCCGTGCCGATCACCCCAATGCCTGCCCCGTTGATGAAGTCGATCATCTCGGCGACGTTGTTGCCGGAGACCGCCATCTGCGGGAACGCCGCGACCTTCTGGAAGTACTGGAACCAGTGCTCGATGCCGTGCTCGACGTCGCGGTACGCCTGCTCCTCGGTCTCGGCGATGTGCATGGGGCACACCAACCGCCAGCCGGCGCGGTCCACCGCCTGGCCCGCGGCGGCCGCTCGCTCCTCGACGATGGTCCAGTGATGAGCCAGCGCGTCGAAGCCGTCAGGCGTCAACGTGGCACCGATGTTGAGCAGGCCGAGGCCAAGACGACCAGCCAGTCGGGCACCGGTGGGTGAGGCGACTGCCGCGACGGCGATGTCGAACAGCGGGTCGGAGTAGGGGGCGAGCTGCAGACGGGCATCGACGAGCTCGTGCGTGCGGGTGGTCGCCGACACCGTCTCACCCGCCAGCAGGCGCAGGATGATGTCGAGATTGGTCTCCAACAGCTCGCGAGTCTCCGTGGGCGTCAAGCCGATCATGGCCGAGTCGGTCGGAAGCGAACCCGGCCCCACGCCCAGCATGACGCGTCCGCGGGTCAGGTGGTCGAGCTGCACCATGCGGTCCGCTACCCACAACGGATTGTGGTACGAAATCGACGTGACGCCGGTGCCGAGCCGGATGCGTCGCGTCCTCTCGGCCGCGGCCGCGATGAAGATCTCCGGCGAGCCGATGATCTCCGAACCGGCCGAGTGGTGCTCGCCGATCCAGGCCTCGTCGAAATCGAGCCGATCGAGGTGCTCTACGAGCTCCAGATCGTGCTGCATGAGGACAGTCGGATTCTTCCCGGGCTTATGCACCGGCGCGATGAACGCACCGAACTTCATCCTGGCCATGGGCCTTCCCTTCATCATCCGGCCGGACGGCCGGGTGGACGTGAATCGTGTGACCTCGACCGTCGCGCACCCCGAACGCCCACGACAGCCCTCGAAAGTGACCCGGAACAGGTCACTTTCGTGCAGTCACGCAGACGTGACCGGGCTCATACCGTCATCAGGACATCCCATCCAGGAGGACCAGATGAAAGCGCTGCGCTACCACGGACGCACGAACGTCCGGATCGACGAGGTCGACGAGCCCCGACCCGGCCCCGGCCAGGTGACGGTCGACATCGCCGTCGCCGGGATCTGCGGGACAGACGTCCACGAGTACAAGGGCGGTCCCATCGCCATCCCGCTCACCGAGTCGCACCCCCTGACCGGTCAGCACGCACCGGTCGTCCTCGGTCACGAGTTCTCAGGACGTGTGAAGGAGCTGGGTACCGACGTCGCCGGTCTCAGTGTCGGGCAGCGCGTCGCCGGGTCCGCCGTCATCAGCTGTGGCAACTGCCCGTCGTGCACCGATGGTCACCGCCATCTTTGCGCGACGCTCGGCTTTCATGGTCTCAGCGGCGACGGAGGCGCGTTCGCATCCGTCGACGTCATCGACGCCGACCTCTTGCACATCATCCCGGAGTCGGTGAGCGACGAGGTCGGTGCGCTGCTGGAGCCGCTGGCGACGGGTGTCCACGCCGTCGCTCGTTCGGGCATCGGACGCGGTGCCTCGGTGCTGATCGTCGGCGGCGGACCCATCGGTCTGATGACGGCCGTAGCCGCCCTTGCCGCCGGTGCTGCACAGGTCATCGTGTCGGAACCGTCCAAGGCCCGGGCGAGCGCTGCGGCCCGGCTCGGCGCCACCACGGTCCTCGACCCCTTCGCAGTCGACGTGACCGCCGAGGCACGGAGACTGACAGACGGGCTGGGCGTGGATGCGGCGTTCGATGCTGCCGCGGTCGCAACCAGCTTCGGAACGGCCCTCGGCTCGTTGCGCCCACGGGGCGTGCTCGTGAACGTGGCCGTGTGGGAGCAACCCACCCCGCTGCAGCCCAATGCGCTGCTGTTCACCGAGGCAACCATCACCGGCGCTCTCGCCTACACGCACGACGAGTTCGAGCGCGCGATCGAGATCGCCGCGTCGGGCCAGTTCGAGCTGGAGACGCTCGTCAGTCGTCGCATCAGCCTGGCCGATGCCGTGAGCGAGGGGTTCGAACGCCTGGCGACGGCACCCGGTGACGACATCAAGGTGCTGGTCACGCCGTGACCAGCACCACCGACGCGACCGTCCGAGACCGGCTCAGGAGTGTCTACGCGTGCTTCCCATCGGGGGTGGCAGCGGTGTGCGCCACCGTCGACGGGGTGCCGGTGGGACTGGCCGCCAGCTCGTTCACGTCCGTCTCGATGAACCCTCCCCTGGTCTCGGTCTGCATGCAGGCCACGTCGACGACGTGGCCACGGCTGCGTGGGCTGGAACGCCTGGGGGTCAGCGTGCTCGCCGAAGGGCAGGAGGGCGTCTGCAATCGCCTGGCGAGCAAGACCGGCGACCGGTTCGCGTTCACCAGCTGGTCGACCACCCCCGACGGCGGTCTCTACGTCGACGGGGCCACTGCCTGGCTGGACTGCTCGGTGCACGACGAGATCGTCGCTGGCGACCACACCGTTGTCCTGCTGCGGATCCACGGCATCTGGGCCGACCCTGACGTCCCGCCGCTGGTATTTCACGGCAGCCAGTTCCGTCGTCTCGCCGGACTCTGAGTCTTCGGCGCGTGGGAGTGATGCGTGTCGTCCAACGTCACGAGTCCCGCGAAAGC
>JBEVGQ010000225.1:0-9095 GCA_040511655.1 Aeromicrobium sp.
GAGTCTCTCCTCGGCGGTGCGGGAGTCTCTCGTCAGCGGGGTGGGTTGTGACGAAGGGCACCGGGGGGCTGTGCCCGGGAGAGCGACCTACCGAGCCACGGGGACGTACAGTGGTCGGGTGAGCTTCTACCAGCGGGAATGACGTCGAGCGCGATCTGCGCTCCGTCGACCCCCTCACACCAACCTGAAGGTTCTTCATGCTCACCGTCTCCAATGTGGAGCTGCGCTTCGGCGCGCGCGTCCTGATGTCCGATGTCTCGTTCCGCGTCGACAAGGGCGACAAGGTCGGTCTGGTCGGCCGCAACGGCGCCGGCAAGACGACGCTCACCCGGATGCTCTCGGGCGACGGCCAGCCCGCGCAGGGCTCGATCACGTCGACCGGCAAGATCGGCTACCTGCCGCAGGACCCGAAGTCGGGCGACCTCGCCACCACCGCCCGCGACCGCATCCTCGGGGCTCGCGGCCTCGACGAGGCGCTCACCGCGATGCGCAAGGCCGAGCTCGACATGGGCTCGCCCGATCCGGAGATCGCCGAGAAGGCCATGAAGGCGTACACCCGCGCCGACACGGCGTTCAACGCCGGCGGCGGGTACGCAGCCGAGTCGGAGGCCGCCACCATCTCGCACGCGCTCGGCCTGCCCGACCGCGTGCTCGAGCAGCCGTTGTCGACGCTGTCGGGTGGTCAGCGCCGCCGCATCGAGCTGGCGCGCATCCTGTTCTCGGACGCCGACACGCTGCTGCTCGACGAGCCGACCAACCACCTCGACGCCGACTCGGTGACGTGGTTGCGCGGCTTCCTGAAGTCGTTCAGCGGCGGCATCGTGATCATCAGCCACGACGTCGACCTGATCGAGGAGACCGTCAACAACGTCCTCTACCTCGACGCCAACCGCGCGACGATCGACATCTACAACATGGGCTGGGCGTCGTACGTCAAGCAGCGCGAGGCCGACGAGGCCCGCCGCAAGCGCGAGCGCGCCCTGGCCGTCAAGAAGGCCGACGCGCTGACGTCACAGGCCAACAAGTTCCGCGCCAAGGCCTCGAAGGCGTCGACGGCCCAGCAGATGCTGCGTCGCGCCGAGCAGCTGGTGTCGGGGCTCGAGGGCGAGCGCGTGCAGGACAAGGTCGCCAACATCAAGTTCCCGAAGCCGGCGCCCTGCGGCAAGACGCCGCTCATGGCGGAGGGATTGTCGAAGTCGTACGGCTCGCTCGAGATCTTCCTCGATGTCGACCTGGCGATCGACAAGGGCAGCCGCGTCGTCATCCTCGGCCTCAACGGCGCCGGCAAGACGACGCTGCTACGGATGCTGGCCGGCACGCTGAAGCAGGACTCGGGCGAGGTCATCCCGGGTCACGGTCTGAAGATCGGCTACTTCGCGCAGGAGCACGAGACGCTCGACACCTCGCGGACGGTGCTCGAGAACATGCAGGCGCAGGCGCCGCAGCTGACCGACACCGAGGCGCGCAGCGTCCTCGGCTCGTTCCTGTTCAGCGGTGACGACACGTCCAAGCCTGCGGGCGTGCTCTCGGGCGGTGAGAAGACCAGGCTCGCCCTGGCCAGCCTCATCGTCTCGAGCGCCAACGTGCTGCTGCTCGACGAGCCGACCAACAACCTCGACCCGGCCTCGCGCGAGGAGGTGCTGCGCGCCATCCGGAACTACGAGGGTGCGATCGTGCTCGTCTCGCACGACGAGGGCGCTGTGCGTGCCCTCGAGCCCGACCGCGTGCTGCTGCTGCCCGACGGCGACGAGGACCTCTGGTCCGAGGACTACCTCGACCTCGTCACCCTCGCCTGAGGGCGCCGGCCTTCGGTCGCTGCGCTCCCTCGGCTCATGGTCGGGTCGAGGACCCTACAGGCTTCTTCGGGTCGGGGCCCGCGAACCCGTCGATGCGGGTGGGGTTGCGACGTTCCTTGGCCTCGGCGCGGGCGAACCAGATGTAGCCGACGACGGCGAGCAGGGCGAAGAACCACCACTGCAGGGCGTAGAAGAAGTGCGGGCCTTGGCCGAGCTCGGGCCTGGGCTCGGCGGCCAGGGACGTCGCCGGTGCGGGCGACTCCCGCTGCAGGTTGACGTAGCCGTCGACCAGGTCGTACGGCACGACCTTGCCCAGGGCATCGCTCGAGATCGCGCGGATCTGCCCCTCGGACGGACGAACGGCATCGCCGCCTGCGCCGTTGTTCTGGCGCAGCCATCCCTCGACCGTGACGGTGCCCTCGGGCGGAGCAGGGACCTTGGGACGCTTGACGGTGTTCTGGGTCTCGATCCAGCCCCGGTCGACGAGCACCGCGTTGCCCGACGACAGCACCAGCGGCGTGACGACGTCGACCCCCGGCGCCCCGTCGCGGGTCGTGAACTTGACCGTGAGCTGCTGGTCGAGATCGTAGGTGCCGACCGCCGTGACGCGCGTCCACTCGTTGGTCTTGTCGACCTCGGTATCACCGGGCAGCGCTGACGCGATGTCGACGGGATCGGTCGAGAAGTGCTTCGTGATGACGTCGTTGCGGTCGAGCCGAAGCTCGAGCTTGTGCATCTGCCAGAAGCCCAGGCGGGTGCAGACGGCGGCGAGCGCGATGACGAAGATCGCGAAGCCGATCCACCGCACGCTCAGCATGAAGCGATACACACCATGACGGTAGTTGTCGGCGCCAAGCCGTCCTCATCCGGGTTGCACCGCGCCCTCAGCCGGGTTGGGCAGCGGCGCCTAGGATGGGGGGATGGACCTCATCGATCGGCACGGCCGTGTGGCCACGGATCTGCGGGTCTCGCTGACCGACCGCTGCAACCTGCGGTGCCAGTACTGCATGCCGGCCGAGGGTCTCGACTGGTTGCCCACCGAGGCGACACTCACCGACGACGAGCTCAACCGCCTCATCGCGATCGGCGTCGAGATGCTGGGCATCCGCGACGTCCGGTTCACGGGCGGCGAGCCGCTGCTGCGGCGCAGCCTGCCGTCCATCGTGGCCACCACCAAGGCGCTGCCGTCGCGTCCTCGCACGGCCATGACGTCCAACGGGCTGGGCCTCAAGCACACCGCTCGGGCGCTGGCCGAGGCCGGACTCGACCGGGTCAACATCAGCCTCGACACGACCGATCCGGCGACGTTCGAGAAGATCACCCGCCGCGACCGCCTGAAGGACGTGCTCGACGGCCTCGCAGCCGCCCACGAGGCCGGTCTGCGGCCCGTCAAGGTCAACGCGGTGCTGCTGCGCGGCATCAACGAGCACGAGGCTCCTGACCTGCTGCGCTGGTGCATCGCGCACGGCTACGAGCTGCGCTTCATCGAGCAGATGCCACTCGACGCGCAGCACGGATGGAGCCGCGAGGCGATGGTCACCGCCGACGAGACGCTGGCGCTGCTCGGCGAGCACTTCCGCCTCACCGGCCTGGACGGTCGCGGGTCCGCGCCGGCCGAGAAGTTCCTCGTCGACGACGGTCCGCACACCGTCGGCATCATCGGCTCGGTGACCAAGCCGTTCTGCGGCGACTGCAACCGCGTGCGGCTCACCGCCGACGGCCAGATCATGAACTGCTTGTTCGCCCGCGAGGAGTCAGACCTGCGCACGCCGCTGCGTGCGGGCGCGTCCGACGCCGAGATCGCCGACCGGTGGATCGCCGCGATGGAGGCCAAGCTGCCGGGCCACGGCATCGACGACCCGACGTTCTTGCAGTCCGACCGGCCGATGTCGGCCATCGGCGGCTAGCTCGTAGCCGTCAGGCGTCGAGCGGGACGGTCTCGCGGTAGAAGTCACGTGCGTCGAGGAAGCTGCGCAGCGAGGACTCGTGCTCGTCGCACGCGAGCCAGATCTTGCGGCGGTCGGGCGTGTGCAGCTTGGGGTTGTTCCACACGACCTGGTGGACGGCCTCGGCCGTGCATCCCTTGGCCGAGCAGATGAGCGGCTCAGCCACGGTCGAGAGGGGTTGTGCGCGTCGACTCGATCGCGCGCCCCGGCTCGGGCCCGAACGGTGACGGACCGTCGCCCTTCTTGCGCACACCGGCGTTGGCGAAGATGACAGCCGCGTAGGGCAAGAAGACGGCGCCGACGAACATCAGCCAGCCTCCGACGGCCCACGGCATCGGCTGCATGACCAGCACGACACCGCCCAGGAAGCACACCGTGCGGATCAGCATCGAGACGGCGTAGCGCTTCTCGCGTCGCAGCCGGTCGTCGGTCTGGGACTCGGCGGCCGTGGTGATCGAGAAGACCTGCTGCTTGCGTGGTTCTCGGGGCTCGGGCACCCTTCCAGCGTACGCCGGTCGACCGAGCCTGCATGATAGGCACATGACTGACCGCACATATCGCATCACCGAGATCGTCGGCACCTCCTCGGACGGCGTCACGCAGGCCGTCGACAACGGCATCAAGCGTGCCTCGCAGACCCTGCGCCACCTCGACTGGTTCGAGGTCACCGGCATCCGGGGACAGATCACCGACTCCGAGGTCGGTCACTACCAGGTGACGATGAAGATCGGCTTCCGCCTGGAGGACGACGAATAGGTCGTCGCCTCAGTCGCGCGTCGTGAACCGCCGCAGCACGGCTGCGATGGCGGAGAGCGCGACGACGGTGCCTCCGTAGACGTACGTCGTCTCGGCCAGCCCGATGTGGCTCGACGCCACGCCGGCGACGACGGCTGGGATGCCGAACGCCAGGTAGCTGATGACGAACACGGCGGCGAACAGCTCGCCCCGCTCGTGGGGTTCCGCGAGCGGGGTGATCGATCGCATGATGCCCATGAACGATGCCCCGAAGCCCACGCCGGCCACGACGGCGGCCGCGATGAAGCCCCAGTACGACCCGGCCGCCAGGGCGACGAGCGTCAGGGTGGTGCCGGTCGCCAGCGCCATCGTGCCGCCGATCGTGAGCTCGCGCGGGGTGCGGCGCCGCGCCAGGTAGCAGGTCAGGGCGCCGACACCCGTCAGCACGGCGACCACGAGCCCTTGCTCGACGTGTCGCTCGGCACCGAGCTCGCGTCCGGCCAGCGGCGCGCCCAGCGACAGGTACAGCCCGCCGGTGGCCCACCCCGCGAACAGGGCGGGGGCGCTGCGCAGGAACGGCACGCGTGCCGCCTGCGTCAGTCCGGCGCGAGGGATCAGCGAGTGCAGGAGGCCCTCGTGGCGTGGGGACGTCTCGGGGACGAACCAGATCGCGACCGCGACGAGCACCGAGACGGCGGTGAGGCCGCCGAACACCAGGGTCGACGCCGACGACGTGCCGTCGAGCAGGACGCCTGCCGCCAGGGCGCCCACCGCCAGGCCGCCCAGCGGGCTGACGCTGTTGAGCGTCGCGGCCGATCCGGGTCGGCTGGCCGGCTCGCTGTCGACGACCGCCGCCGACAGCGTGGACATGAGCAGTCCTGCTGCGACGCCCTGCACGAAGCGAGCCCCGATGAGCACCGCGACGGTGTCGGCATGCCAGAACGTCAGCATGCTGGCGGCCAGCACGAGGAATCCGACCGAGATGACGGGCCGGCGCCCGACATGGTCGGAGATCGATCCGGCGACGAGCAGCGTCAGCAGGAGCGTCACGGCGTAGACCGCGAAGATCGCGGTCATGGTGGTCGCCGAGAAGCCGAGCCGCTGCTGCAGCACGGGGTAGAACGGCGAAGGGGCGCTGGCGCAGACCATCATGACGACGATCGCGGTGACGGCGAGCGTGAACCCCGTCGTGCGGGCGGTCGTCCGTGACGTCGTCGATGACGCGGTGACGGTCATGAGGTCTCCAGGTGCGGGGATAGATCGGTTCGAACGAAATGGAACTATCTCACCGTACGCCGTTGCTTGGAAAGTTCAAGTATTCTCGAACCATGGCGACGCTCACACACCTTCCGCACCCCGATGTCGCCGACGTCGAGGTGACCGACGTGCTGTTCGCGCTCAGCGACCCCGCCCGTCTGCAGATCGTCCGTGAGCTGGCCGCAGGCCCCCTGACGATGGCCGAGTGCGGGGTCACCAACCCCGACCTGCCCAAGTCGACCAAGTCCCACCTCATGAAGGTGCTGCGCGAGGCGGGCATCGTGCGCAACGAGCCCGACGGACGGCGACGCGTCGTGAGCCTGCGCAAGGACGAGCTCGACGCGCGCTTTCCGGGGCTGATCGAGTCGGTGCTCGGCGAACGCTAGACGGAATCGGCGGCGTCGGCCGCCTCGACCTCTTCGCGCGTGATGCCGAGCAGGTACACGATCGCGTCGAGGTACGGCACGTTGACCGAGGTCTGTGCCTGGTCGCGCACGAGGGGCTTGGCGTTGAACGCGATGCCGAGCCCTGATGCCGCGAGCATGTCGAGGTCGTTGGCGCCGTCGCCGATCGCGACGGTGTTCCTGACCGGGATGCGCGCCTCGGCGGCGAACCGGCGCAGCGCCTCGGCCTTGCCGGCTCGGTCGACGACAGGCCCGACGACGCGACCCGTCAGGCGACCGCCGGCCACCTCGAGCTCGTTGGCCGCGAAGTAGTCGACATCCAGCTCGGCGGCGATCTTCTCGATGATCTGGGTGAAGCCGCCGCTGACCAGGGCGAACCGGTAGCCCAGGCGCTTGAGCGTGCGGATCATGGTGCGGGCGCCCTTGGCGTAGGTCAACGAGTCGTAGACCGCGTCGAGCGCGGACTCCTCGACGCCCTCGAGCAGCGCGACGCGGGCGGTCAGCGACTCACCGAAGTCGAGCTCGCCGCGCATGGCCGACTCCGTGATGCGAGCGACCTCCTCCTCGCAGCCGGCGTGCGCCGCGATCATCTCGATCACCTCGCCCTGGATGAGGGTGGAGTCGACGTCCATCACGACGAGTCGCTGCGCATGACGCAGGATGCCGTTCTCCTGCACGGCGACATCGACGCCCTGGTCGTGGGCGATCGCCGCGAGGTGCGCCTGCAGCTCGTCGGGGTCGGCCCCCGAGACCTCCATGCGGATCGCCGTGACGGGGTAGCGGGCCATGCGCACGATGCGGTCGATGTTGCCGCCGTCGTCCTTGATGCCCTGGGCCAGGGCCGACATCGCCGCGGGACGCAACGGCGCGCCCAGCACCACGACCTGGGCGCGTCCGACACGACGGGCCCGGTTGTCGCCCGTGCCGTGCTCGACCGTGACCTCGAGACCGAAGTGGTCGCCGACGCCCCGCACGGTCTGCTCGAGGGCCGGCAGGTCGTCGGGCACGGTCACCAGCGCGCTGAGGATGAGGCGTCCGCGCACGACGAGCTGCTCGACGTCGATGACCTCGACGCCGGTGGGCGCCAGCTCGCCGAACAGGCGCGTGGTGACGCCGCTCTGATCGGGACCCATGAGGGTCACCAGGACGGTCGGATCGGTGAAGTGCACGGTGGGCACGGGCTCGGTCATCGCAAGAGAGGCTATCGCTGACGCCGAACACCGGCGCGATAGGTTGGCCGCACTGCACCACCGTCGAACCAGGTCCACGACCAGGAGGCCGCATGACCGCCGCTTTCGAGCTCTCGGAGGTCAGCGTGGTGCGCCCCGGCAAGATGCTGCTCGGTGACGTCAGCTGGACCGTGGACGAGAGCGAGCGCTGGGTGGTGCTCGGGCCCAACGGCGCCGGCAAGACGACGCTGCTGCAGATCATCGGTGCGTCGATGCATCCGACGGTCGGCACCGTCGACATCCTGGGCGAGCGCCTCGGCCAGGTCGACCTCTTCGAGCTGCGTACCCGCATCGGCCACACCAGCACCAAGGTCGCCGAGCGCATCCCGCCGGCCGAGTCGGTCCGCGACGTCGTGCTGTCGGCGGCCTACGCCGTCACGGGGCGCTGGAACGAGGAGTACGACGAGCACGACCACGCCCGCGCGGCGCAGATCATGGGGGAGTGGGGCATCGCGCCGCTGGCCGGACGCACGTTCGGCACCCTGTCGGAGGGCGAGCGCAAGCGCGTCCTGATCGCGCGTGCCCTCATGACCGATCCCGAGCTGCTGCTGCTCGACGAGCCGGGAGCCGGCCTCGACCTCGGTGCCCGCGAAGACCTGCTGGCCAGCCTCGAGACGCTCGCGCACGACGACGACGCGCCGGCGCTCGTGATGGTGTCGCACCACGTCGAGGAGATCCCGATCGGCTTCACGCACGTGCTGCTCCTGCGCGACGGCAAGGTCGTCGCGCAAGGACCCATCGGCGAGACGCTCACCGCCGACAACCTCTCGAGGACGTTCGGCCAGCGCATCCAGCTCGACCACGACGGTGGACGCTACGCGGCCCGCCGGGCAGGATACGGACGTCGGGCCATGCGGTCCGCCGACACGGGGGAGAACGCATGACCGACTGGATCCGCGACCACGCCTGGGCCGCCTGGCTCGGTCTCGCCGTCGTCCTGGCCGTCGTCGAGATGCTGAGCCTCGACCTGGTGCTGCTGATGTTCGCCGTCGGCGCCCTGGCAGCAGGAGCCGCAGCCGGCCTCGGTGCCCCCGTGTGGATCACGGTCCCGATCTTCGCGATCGTCTCGCTGCTCCTGCTGTTCCTCGTCCGTCCCTCCGTCGTGGCCAAGCTGCATGCCGGACCGACCCTGCAGACCGGTCACGCCAACCTCGTCGGTGCCACCGCCGTCGTCGTCGAGCCCGTCGACACCCGGCAGGGCCGCGTCCAGCTGCGCGGCGAGCTCTGGTCGGCCCGCACCGACCTCGACGCCGCACTCGACACCGGCGCGGAGGTGCTCGTCGTCCGCATCGACGGGGCGACCGCCGTCGTCACCTCAGCCACCGCATCGCCCCTCTCCAAGGAGTCCTGATGTCCGCAGCACTGATCGTGCTCGTCCTGCTCGCCGTCCTGGCGATCGTCGTCGTATCGATGACGGTCAAGATCGTCCCCCAGGCGCGGTCGGGGATCGTCGAGCGCTTCGGCAAGTACCGCACGACCCTGTCGGCCGGCCTCAACATCGTCATGCCGTTCATCGACAAGGTGCGTTACGTCATCGACCTGCGCGAGCAGGTCGTGTCGTTCCCGCCGCAGCCCGTCATCACCGAGGACAACCTCGTGGTGTCGATCGACACCGTCATCTACTTCCAGGTCACCGACGCGGTCTCGGCGACCTACGAGATCGCCAACTACATCCAGGCCGTCGAGCAGCTCACCATGACGACGCTGCGCAACATCGTCGGTGGCATG
>JBEVGQ010000226.1:0-8891 GCA_040511655.1 Aeromicrobium sp.
GGAGGACCGCACCGCCAAGTGGCTCGTCGGCGACCGGCTGTCGAGCGTCCTGCACCTCGGCGACGGTTCCCTGGCCTACCAGCTGGTCGAGCAGGGTCACGGCGTCGTCGTGGCCGGCGACGACGTGACCGCGAGCCGGCACCCCGACATCCAGTACGTCCGCAGCGTCGGCGAGCGGCTGCCGTTCCTGGGCGGCTCCTTCGACGTGGTGGTCGTCCCCGAGCTGCGCGACGCCCCGACGGCCCTGGCCGAGTACGCGCGCGTGCTGCGTCCCGACGGCCTGCTGTCGACCGTCTCGCGCCAGCACGACGACTCGATCCCCTGGATGCGCAAGCTGCGCGAGATCACCCGCGCCCGCGACAGCGTCCCGCCGCCGGCCGACACGTTCAGCGCGTCGGGCCTGTTCCACGAGCCCGAGCTGCAGCAGGTCGGCAGCTGGGAGAAGCTCGACCTGCCCGGTCTGCTGCGGTTCGCCGAGGCCACCAAGCACCCGTCGGTCGGCGAGTCCGCGCTCGCCCAGGTGCGCGAGCTGTTCCTCAGCTATGGCGGCCAGACCGGGTTCCTGCGCCTGCGGCACGAGACGACGTGCGTGCGTGCGCGCGTCGACAAGTCGGCCATGACGCAGGAGGCCGCGCCCCCCGACACGATGCTGCTCGACTTCCGCTGAGGCTCGGACGGCCCGTCCGCCTCGACGACCGCCCCCGGCTCAGAGCGTCAGCACGAGCGGAGAGTCGATCTCCTGACGTCGGGCCCAACGGTCGGATGCGACCAGCTCGGCGACGCGGACGAAGACCAGCGTGTGCACGAGGTCGTCGTCCTCTGTGTCGTCCGTAGGCGCAAGGTCGATCTGCGCCACCACCGAGTCGTCGCTGCCGCGTGGACGCAGCGCGAGGTTCAGCCGCTGACCCTCCGCCCACACCGACACCACCTCGACCCGACCAGCCGTCGCCGAGCCATCGGGTGCGGCTGCGCCGAGCGGCCAGTAGGCGCCGGCCGCGCCGTCGCCCGTGCCGACCGCCGGCGACTCGGCCCACTGATGCGCCTGTGCCTCCGCGATGCGCTCAACGTGCTTCTCGTGCATCAGGGGAGGCTCTCGTTGACTCCAGGAGGGCACTGGTCGTAGCCCTTGCAGTACGCCGTGACGACTCCCAGCTTGTAGTCGTCCGGCGACGCGGCCGACGGCTTGCGATCTTCGATCACCTCGACGGCCAGGATGCCGACGTCGTTCACCTCGTAACGAAGGCCGTACAGGTAGCGGCTGTTCCCCTGGGAGATTCCTGCCGCGTTGTTCACGATGACGGTGCCGATGGACTGCTCGTCCAGTCCGTGGTCCTGCAGCGCGTGCAGATACCCGAAAGCGCTGCTTCCTGTCCGTCCTTGACGCAGGCCGACGGAATGACCCTTGTTGCCGTTGTCGTGGTAGGTGGAGAGGCAGTTGAAAGCGCGCTTGGCTGCCGGGTAGTTGGTCGTGCCGGCGGGGCACGCATGCTCCACCGGACGCACGAGACCGGCTGCCGCGGCTGTCTTCGACGACGTGGCGTCGGGCTCGTATGCGACCCACGTCCCTCCTGGTGGCAGCATCGCAACGTTCGCGGAGCTGGCCGACCCAGCCGACCCAGGATCAGGGGAGACCGCCCCGGCACTGGTGCCAGGCACTGTCGCGAGCACGGCCGCCACCGCGGCCGCCACCAACGATCCGCGCTTCTTGTTGAGAACTGACATATCCAACCCCCTCGACGAGAATGCCTCGATCTTCAGTGCAACACTCCAGCCGTCGCGTGTCGAGAGTCTGAAGAGCAGGCCGCGCCGCGACGAACAACCGTGCGCATCAAGCGATCGCAACGCCGCCGAGCACGCCGAGGTGCAGGCACGGGACCGTGGCATTCCCGCACCTAGACTCGTGGGGTGAAGTTCCTCAACGACCTGCCGCCCACGCACGACCTCACGTACAACGACGTGTTCATGGTCCCGAGCCGCTCCGACGTCACGAGCCGCTTCGACGTCGACCTGACCACGCCCGACGGCGTCGGCACGACCCTGCCGCTGGTGGTCGCCAACATGACCGCGATCTCGGGCAAGCGCATGGCCGAGACGATCGCCCGACGTGGCGGGGTCGCGATCATCCCCCAAGACATCCCCCTCGACATCGTCGCGGCCACGGTCGAGCGCGTGAAGGCAGCGCACACGGTCTACGACACGCCTGTCACGGTCGCACCCGGCACGACGGTCGGCGAGGCGATGAGCCTGATCCCCAAGCGCGCCCACGGTGCCGTCGTGGTCGTCGAGGACGACACCGTCCTCGGTGTCGTGACGGAGCGGGACGGCGCCGAGATCGACCGGTTCGCGCAGGTGCGCGAGGTCATGACGACCGACGTCCTGACGTTCCCCGCCGGTGCCGACCCCACGACGTGCTTCAACGAGATGTCTGCCCACCACGTCGACTTCGCGCCCGTCGTCGACGGCGGACGACTCGTCGGCGCCCTCACCCGCAAGGCCGCGCTGCGGTCGACGATCTACCAGCCTGCCGTCGACCCCGACGGCCAGTTGGTCATCGGCGCTGCGGTCGGCATCAACGGCGATGTCGAGGGCAAGGCTGCCGCACTGCTGGCGATGGGTATCGACGTGCTGGTCGTCGACACGGCGCACGGGCACCAGCACAAGATGCTCGACGCCCTGCCGCTGGTCGCGGCTGCCCGCGACGCGCACGAGGCGTCCAGCGGCCGACGCGTGCCGATCGCTGCCGGCAACGTCGTCTCGGCCGCCGGCGTCCGCGACCTCGTGGCGGCCGGCGCCGACATCGTCAAGGTCGGCGTGGGCCCCGGCGCGATGTGCACGACGCGCATGATGACCGGCGTCGGCCGCCCGCAGTTCTCGGCGGTGCTGGAGTGCGCCGACGCCGCCCGCGAGCTCGGAGCCCACGTATGGGCGGACGGCGGCGTCCGCTACCCCCGTGACGTCGCGCTGGCGGTGGCGGCCGGCGCCGCGAGCGTCTTGATCGGCTCGTGGTTCGCCGGGACGCTCGAGAGCCCCGGCGACCTGAAGGTCGGGCCCGACGGACGTCCGTACAAGGAGTCGTTCGGCATGGCCTCGGCCCGCGCCGTCTCCAACCGCACCCGCGACGCCGCGGGCTTCGAGCGCGCCCGCATGGCGCTGTTCGAGGAGG
This sequence comes from Aeromicrobium sp., assembly GCA_040511655.1. Taxonomy (GTDB): domain Bacteria; phylum Actinomycetota; class Actinomycetes; order Propionibacteriales; family Nocardioidaceae; genus Aeromicrobium. The sequence goes on from JBEVGQ010000226.1 coordinate 3,164, forward strand.
GCATCTCGTCGTCGCGGATGTTCCTCGACCCCGACCGTCCGGGCGTCGAGGACCTCGTCGACCAGATCATCGCCGGGGTCCGCTCGAGCGCGACGTACGCCGGCGCCCGCTCGATCGACGAGTTCCGCGACCGGGCCGTCGTGGGGCTGCAGAGCTCGGCCGGCTACGACGAGGGCCGTCCGCTGCACGCTTCTTGGTGACCCCCAGCCCAGAAGTGCGGAGAACCGCACCCTTTTTCTCCTGAAGAAGCGTGCAGTTCTCCGCAGATCTGGGTTCAGTGAGGTTCAGTGCGCCTTCTCGCTAGGGACGAGGAAAGCCAGCAGGAGGGGGATGACGCTGAGCCCGAGAACCCACCAGAAGGTCGTGTGGAAGGCGTCGAGCGCCTGCTCGGGCGACGACGCCTGCGCGAGCTGGTTCTGCAGGATCACCGCGATCACGGTGACGCCGAATGGTGCGCCGACCTGCTTGACGACGCTGAAGGCCGCGCTGCCGCGAGGTGTCTCGGCGTGGCTGAGACCAGCGAAGGCCAAGGTCATGAGCGGCAGCGACGCGGCACCCATGCCGAAGCCCTGCAGCAGCTGGCCCGCCAGCAGCACGACGTCCCAGCCCTCGGCGCCCACAAGGGCGAACGGCAGCACACCGATGATCGTGGCCACGACCCCGCCGGCGATGACCAGACGCGTGTCGAACCGAGCGGCCAACCGCTTGCTGACCAGGATGAAGGCCATCGTTCCGAGCCCCTGCGGGATCAGCAGGAACCCGGTGGCGAGCACCGAGTCGCCGCGAACCTGTTGGTAGAACAGCGGCAGCATGAACATCAGGGCGTACAGCGAGAAGCCCGCGACGAACGTCATGACGCTGCTGAGCCCGAAGCTGCGGCGTGCGAACAGCCGGACGTCGAGCATCGCGGGACGCCTCGCGGTCAGCGAGTGCACGGCAAACGCGACGATGAGTGCCACGCCGACCAGCAGGGGCAACCAGGCGCTGGTGGCACCGAAGCCGTCCGGTCCGGCGGCCTCGCTGATGCCGTAGGCCAGGGCGACCACGCCCGGCGTGAGCAGCACGAAGCCGGGGCCGTCGAAGGTCTGCGACCGGTCCTTCTCGGCGGCGGGGAGGTGTCGCGGCGCCAGCACCAGGGCGACCAGGCAGATCGGCACGTTGACGAAGAACAGCCAGTGCCATCCGATCGACTCGAGGATCGATCCTCCGATCACCGGGCCCAGGATCGGGCCGAGCTGCGCGATGAACCCGATCGTCGCGATCGCGCGTCCGATCCGGTCCTTGCCGGCGGCCCGCGTCAGGATCGTGATCGTGAGCGGCAGCACCATCCCGCCGCCCAGCCCCTGCACCACCCGGAAGCCGATGAGCGAGCCGAGCGACCACGACAGCCCGCACAGCAGCGAACCGATCATGAAGGCGGCGACCGCACCCATCCAGACACGGCGCGTGCCGAACCGCTCGGACGCCCATCCGGAGACGGGGACGCCAGCCACGTACGCCAGGAGGTAGCCGGTCACGACCCACTGGGTGTCGGCCAGCGGGGCGTCGAACGTCGTGCGGAGCCGGTCGAGGGCGATGTTGACGATCGTGGTGTCGAGGATCGTCGTGACCGCGCCCAGCACGAGGACGACGGTGATCAGGTTCAGCTGTCGCTGCGAGACAGGTGGCGTCGAGGTGGTCGACGCTGGCATAGAAGGAGACATGATCGGTAAACTACACCGTGCAGTGTAGTAAGTACACCCGCGAGTGTAGAGTCATCCCGATGCCCCCGAAGACCGCGCAGAAGACCGTCCGAGAAGGCGCGCCGGCCAAGCGCGCCGCGATCCTCGCCTCGGCGCGAACCCTGTTCCTCCGCGACGGGTTCGCCGGCACCAGCATGGACGCGGTCGCGGCGCATGCCGAGGTGTCCAAGCGCACGGTCTACGACTACTACGGCGACAAGGAAGGTCTTCTCGTCGGCGTCGTCGAGGGCGCCGGCGACTCCTTGCTCCGGTCACTGCAGGACGCCTTGACGCAGCACCTCGCCCGCGAGGCTGCGATCGAGACCGCCCACGACCTCGAGCAGGCGCTGACCGCGTTCGTGATCGAGCTGGCGACGACCGTCGTCGCGTCGACCGACTACGCCACGGCGTTCAGGCTGGTCAAGGAGCACCGGTCGCAGCATCCGGCACTCGACGCGATCCTGCTCTCATCCGCTCCGGAGGACGCCATCGCCGAGACCCTCGCACGGTTTCACGACGCAGGCCTGATCGCCGCGCCCGACCCGCGCTTGGCCGCCGACCACTTCAACGCCCTGACGATCCTGCTGGCGTACGACAACCAGCCCGACCCGGCCCATGCCGACGCCCAGCAGGTCCGCCGCTCGATGACCGAGGGCGTCCGAGCCTTCATGCGCGCCTACGCCGCGAAGCCCTGACCCCGTCCCAGCCCAGATCTGCGGAACAGCGGACGCTTTTCCTCACGACAATGCGTGCGGTCCTCCGCGAATCTGGGCAGGGTGCTGGCGGACGCCGTCGAGGATGAGCGAGAGGCCGAGCTCGAACGAGGCCGCGTCGGCCCCCACCGGCGCGTCGTCGCCGATCGCGCCGACGCTGCTGGCCTGCAGGTGCGCCTGCTCCTCCGAGACGTGGCCGAAGACGAAGTGCAGGATCGTCGTCGCCGCGGCCCGGGCGAGCTCGGGGGCGAAGCCGCCGCGATCGACGGCGCGCACCAAGGGGACGAGGGGCGAGACGCGCCCCAGCCCGAAGGCCTGCACGGTGGCGATCAGCTCGGCGCCGTCGCGGTACGCGAGCATCGCGTCGCGCAGCTCGTGTCCGGCCGCGACGACCGCGTCGTCCCACGGCACGTCGTCACCGGACGGGCGTCGGCCGCGCTCGAGCAGCTCGTCGGCGACCGCCGCCAGCAGCTGCTGCTTGCTGGCGAAGTGGTGGTAGAGCGCCGACGGCTGCAGGCCCAGCTCGGACGCGAGCCGGCGCATCGACAGATCGGCGAGCCCGTACTCGTCGAGCACCACGATGGCCCGCTCGACGATGTCGCCCTTGCGATAGCGCACGCCCACTCCTCGTCCCGTTGACAGGTCACGGTGATCATACGCTAACCTGAACGCCGTTCACCTGAGCATCGTTCAGGTTCGACCTCCAGGAGCACGACGATGTCCAGCACCGCCACCACCCGCCGATCGTCGCGGGCCCTCAGCACCACCGACCTCGCCCTCATCGCGACGTTCGCCGCCTTCATCGCCGTCTGCGCGATCATGCCGGCCCTCGGCACCAACGCATCCGGCGTCGAGTTCACGCTCCAGATGTTCGGCATCTTCGTCACGGCCGGCGTGCTCGGGGCCCGACGCGGCGCCCTCGCCGTCCTGCTCTACCTGGCCGTCGGCACCGCGGGCGTCCCGATCTTCGCCGGCCAGACCGGCGGCCCGTCTGCCTGGACCTCTGCTTCGGGCGGCTACCTCGTCGCGTTCCCGGTCGCGGCCTTCCTCGTCGGCATCGTCGGCACGGCCTTCGCGCGCCGCAACCAGGCTGTGCTGACGATCGCGCTGTCGGTCGCCGCCGCCGTGGTCACGGTCGCGGTGGTCGGCGTGCTCGGCGCGATCGGCATGTCGATCAAGCTCGACGTCGACTTCGCGGCGGCCTGGGCCTACGCGACGCCGTTCTTCGTCTTCGACATCATCAAGGGCGTCATCGCCGCGATCGTGGCTGCCGCAGTGCATCGCGCGTTCCCGCAGCTGGTCGCCAGGCGCTGAGGGTGCCGCCCACGACCCGTCTCGACGAGGTCACCGTCTCGGTCCAGACCCCCAAGGGCGACCTGACCCTGCTGCACCCCACGACGGTGGAGCTCACCGAGCACCGGATCGCACTCATCGGCAGCAACGGCTCGGGCAAGTCGACCTTCGCCCGCCTGCTCAACGGACTGGTCGAGCCGACGTCCGGGTCCGTCACGGTCGACGGGCTCGACACGGTCGATGACGGGCCCGCCGTGCGCCGCCGCGTCGGCTTCGTCTTCACACATCCCGACGCGCAGCTCGTCATGCCGACCTGCATCGAGGACGTCGCCCTGTCGCTGCGGCGCACCGTCAAGGACAAGAAGCAGCGCATGTCCCGGGCCCGCGAGATCCTCGACGGCATCGGCCTGGGCGACAAGGCCGACACGTCGGTGCACGCGCTGTCGGGCGGGCAGAAGCAGATGCTGGCGCTCGCCGGCGTGCTGGCCACCGATCCGGCCGTCCTGGTGGCCGACGAGCCGACGACGCTGCTCGACCTGCGCAACACCGCGGTCGTCGCCGACCGACTCTTCGGCCTCGACCAGCAGCTCGTGCTGGTCACACACGACCTCGACCTCGCCGCCCGATGCGATCGCGCACTCGTGATCGACGACGCGAGGGTGTCGTACGACGGCGACCCGGCCGAGGCCGTCGCGCACTACCGCCGGCTGGTGGGGGCATGAGCGCCGTCCTCGCCGGGGCGTACCGACCTGGGACGACGATGGTGCACCGCATCCCCGCCGGTCCCAAGCTCGGGCTGCTGGCGCTGTTCGGCGTCGCGACGGTCGCCGTGCCCGGCGCGTGGCCCGCCGTCGGGCTGCTCGCCGCAACGATCGGCATGGCGGCGTGGGTCCGCATGCCGCTGCGCAGCACTCTGCGAGCCCTGCGCCCCCTGCTGCTGGTGATCGTCGTGGTCACGGCGTTCCAGGTGTGGCAGCAGGGCTGGTCGACGGCGGTGCACGTCGTCGCGGGCCTGCTGGCGTCCGTCGTGGCGGCGATGGTGTTCACCGCGACCACCTCGATCGACGCGATGCTCGACGCCATCACGCGGGGGCTCGGGCCGTTCCGCCGCGTCGGGGCCAATCCCGAACGGTTCGCCCTCGCGTTCTCGCTCGTACTTCGCTCGATCCCCGGCATCCTCGCGATCGCCCAGGAGACCCGGGCCGCGGCCAAGGCGCGCGGTCTCGAGCGCAACCCGCGCGCCCTGCTCGTGCCCATGGCCATCCGCACCGTCGCGCACGCCTACGAGACCGGAGCGGCGCTGCACGCCCGAGGCCTCGGCGACGACTAGCTGCCGACCCCGTCCCGTTGCGTCATAGGAAGCGAGGGCCCCGCACCACACTTCTTATGACGCAACGGGACGGGGCGCGGGTACCGTCCACGGATGGACAACCTGGTCACCGCGCTCGTCGCGGCCGCAGCGCTGGTGGCGGTGGCGGCCTTCGCCCGCTGGTGGCTGCTGGCCCGCCGACCGAGCCTCGGGACGGCCGAGGACCGCGCCACCTACGAGACCCTGCACACCACGGCCCTCGCGGCACCGGCGCTGCGGCGCGGTCTCGACGCCGAGAGCGCCGCCAGCGCCCTGCCCCACGTCCGGACGCTGCTGGGCGCGCGCACCGTCGCCATCACCGACACGCTCCGGCCGCTCGCCTGGGACGGACCGGGCGACCCCGACGACGTCGACGACCTCCTGCGCGCCGCGATCGACAGCGGCACGACCCAAGCGTCCGGACGCGCGATCGTCGCGCCCCTGGCCGTCGAGGAGCGCGTGGTCGGCAGCGTCGTGATCCTGGCCGACGAGGCCTCAGCCGGCCTGGCCCGCGCCACGACCGAGGTCGCGCGGTGGATGTCGAGCCAGCTCGAGCTCGCCGAGCTGGCGACGTCCCGCACCGCCCTGATGGAGGCCGAGCTGCGCGCCCTCCGCGCCCAGATCTCGCCGCACTTCATCTACAACTCGCTCGG
>JBEVGQ010000227.1:0-3450 GCA_040511655.1 Aeromicrobium sp.
GGCCCGGCGGCCTGGTCGCCGGGCCGTCTGCGTGCTCGGACGCCGACGTGAGGTGTCAGGCGACGCGGACTACCAGGGCGACGCGACGTAGTCCTTCAGGAACACACCGTGCACGTCGTCGCCCGCCTCGCCCCGCACGATCGGGTCGTACACGCGCGCGGCTCCGTCGACGAGGTCGAGCGGCGCCTTGAACCCCTCCTCGGCGAGCCGCACCTTCGTCGGGTGCGGTCGCTCGTCGGTGATCCAACCGGTGTCGACAGCGGTCATCAAGATCCCGTCCTGCTCGAGCATCTCGCCGGCGCTCGTGCGGGTCAGCATGTTGAGCGCCGCCTTGGCCATGTTGGTGTGCGGGTGCCCCGGGCCCTTGTAGCGACGGCTGAACTGGCCCTCCATCGCCGACACGTTGACGACGTAGGTGCGGTGCGCCTCGGCCGCAGCCATCGAGGGCCGCAGGCGACTGACCAGGATGAAGGGCGCCGTCGTGTTGCACAGCTGCACCTCCAGCAGCTCGAGGGCGTCGACCTCGTGCACCCGCTGGGTCCAGCTGTTGACGTCGACCGTGTCGGGCACCAGCCCTCCGGCGTCGATCCGTTCGAGATCGGCCGAGCCGGCCGCCATCGCCAGCGACGTGAGCTCGTCGGCGGTGTACGCGTCGCCGGCCATCACGGGGTGGGCCGACACCGAGCCGACCAGGGCCGCGGGATGCGCGTCGCTGGTGTGGCCGAACGTCAGCAGCTCGGGCAGCGGTCCGTCGGGCAGCGGCGCCGACTCGGCCTCCGCCAGCGGCGCGTAGGCCCCAGGGGTGCGCCGGACCGTCTGGGCGGCGTTGTTGATCAGGATGTCGAGCGGCCCCTGCGCCGCGACCGAGTCGGCGAGACCGACGACCTGAGCCGGGTCGCGCAGGTCGATGCCGACGACACGCAGGCGGTGGATCCAGTCGGCGCTGTCGTGCATCGCGGTGAAGCGACGGACGGCATCGTGCGGGAACCGCGTGGTGATCGTCGTGTGGGCACCGTCGCGCAGCAGGCGCAGCGCGATGTACATGCCGATCTTGGCGCGTCCGCCCGTCAGGAGGGCGCGCTTGCCGGTGAGGTCGGTGCGGGCGTCGCGCTTGGCGCGGTTGAGGGCAGCGCAGTCAGGGCACAGCTGGTGGTAGAACGCGTCGACCACGGTGTACTTCTGCTTGCAGATGTAGCAGGGCCGCGGCACCAGCAGCGTGCCTGCGGTGGCGCCGGCGGCGTTCGACACGAGCGGGATGCCCTCGGTCTCGTCGTCGATGCGGGTCGGCGAGCCCGTCGCGGTCGTGGCGACGACGGCTCGGTCGGCAGCGGCGACCTCGGCGCGCTTGGCCAGGCGACGCTGCTTCTTGACGTCCTTGTAGAACTTGCCGCAGGCGCGGCGCAGGGCCACGTAGGCCTCGTCGTCGTCCTCGAGGTACTGGGCCTCCCCCAGCACCTTCAGCGCGGTCGCGAGCTCGGCCTCGGTGAAGGACGCGGGACGTGGAGATGGCATTCCTCCATTGTCCCCGACCGCTCGCCGCGGCGTCGGCGTGGGCTCAGCGGCGCCAGAACGACGTCCGCCGCCGTCGGTGCCGCAGCACGTGCCGGTCGCCGATGGCCGCCCGGATCTGCTGAGGCACCGATGCCAGGGCCACCACGCGGACCGTCACGACGCCCATGGCCTGCGGCGCCGCCGCGGCCAGCAGCGCCGTCTCGAGCGCCCGACCGACGGCCGACGGGTCGGTCGACCCGTCCGCCACCCACGCAAGGCAGCCGATCGGCGGGCTGTCGTCGACGGTGTACATGACCGCGTGCAGCTCGCGGACGCCCTGCTCACCTGCAGCCTGCGCAACGGCGGCGAGCGCACCCTCGGGGATCTCGTCCCACGTCGTGACGCGGATGGCCGCATCGGCCGGGAAGGGCTCCGTGAAGCGCAGGAGGCCCGCGACGTACGCCGGCGACGCCGTCATGCCCGACACCTGCTGGGGGTCGACCTGCACACCGACCCCCGCGGGCAGCAACGGCAGGAGATCGCGGACCAGGATCGGTCGCAGCTCCCACGACTCGACGTGCAGCGCCTGCTCGGCGACCTCCGCGCTCGTCCAGACCGCGACCATCTGCTGGCCGGGTGACGGCTCACTGCCCGAGAACACGCCGGTCGTCCGGTCGACGCCGATCAGCACCGAGGCGAACAGGAAGTCCCACGTGGTGGCGAAGGCCGACATCAACCGCAGACGGCGCCGTCTGCGGCCGAGCTGACGAGCTTGCGGTACTTGGCGAGCACACCCTTGGTGTACTTGGGCGGCAGCGGCTCCCAGCCGACCTTGCGGGCCTCGAGCTCGTCGGCGTCGACCGCGACGTCGAGACGCTTGTTGGCCACGTCGAGGGTGATCTGGTCGCCGTCCTTGACGAACGCGATCGGGCCGCCGTCGACGGCCTCGGGTGCGACGTGACCGACGCACAGCCCCGTCGTGCCGCCCGAGAAGCGTCCGTCGGTCATGAGCAGCACGTCCTTGCCGAGGCCCGCGCCCTTGATGGCACCCGTGATCGCGAGCATCTCGCGCATGCCGGGCCCGCCCTTGGGGCCCTCGTAGCGGATGACGACGACGTCGCCGGCGACGATCGTGCCGTCCTCGAGGGCGTCCATCGCCTTGCGCTCGCCGTCGAAGACCCGCGCCGTGCCGGTGAACACGTCGGAGTCGAAGCCGGCGCTCTTGACGACGGCACCCTCGGGCGCCAGCGTGCCGTGCAGGATCGTGAGGCCGCCGGTCTTGTGAATCGGCTTGTCGAGGCCGCGGATGACGTCGCCGTCGATGCGCTGCTCGATGTGCGCCAGGTTCTCGGCCATGGTCTTGCCGGTGACCGTCAGGCAGTCGCCGTGCATCAGCCCGGCGTCGAGCAGCGCCTTCATGATGACCGGGATGCCGCCCACCTTGTCGACGTCGTTCATGACGTAGCGGCCGAACGGCTTGAGGTCGCCGAGGTGCGGCACCTTGTCGCCGATGCGGCTGAAGTCGGCGAGCGTCAGGTCGACCTCGGCCTCGCGAGCGATGGCCAGCAGGTGCAGCACGGCGTTGGTCGAGCCGCCCAGCGCCATGACGACGGTGATGGCGTTCTCGAACGCCTCCTTGGTCAGGATCTGTCGAGCGGTGATGCCCTGGCGGAGCATCTCGACGACGGCCTCGCCCGACTTGATCGCGAACTCGTCGCGACGGCTGTCGATGGCCGGCGGCGCGGAGGAGCCGGGCAGGCTCATGCCGAGCGCCTCGGCAGCCGATGCCATGGTGTTGGCGGTGTACATGCCGCCGCACGCACCCTCGCCGGGGCAGATCGCGCGCTCGATCTTGTCGACCTGCTCGCGCGACATCCTTCCTGCCAGGCACGCCCCCACGGCCTCGAACGCGTCGATGATCGTGACGTCCTTGCCGTCGACGTTGCCGGGCATGATCGA
>JBEVGQ010000228.1:0-6433 GCA_040511655.1 Aeromicrobium sp.
CGTGGGTCTGCTGTTCTACTACGTCCTGATCGGCATCGACCCGTCACCGCACGCCCTGGCGCCCGTCGCACGCTTCGGCGCCCTGCTCGTCACGGTGCCGTTCCACGCGTTCTTCGCGATCGCGGTGATGTCGGCCAACTCGGTGCTCGCGCTCGACTACTGGCGATCGCTGGACCGGCCGTACCGCACCGACCTGCTGGCCGACCAGTACCTCGGCGGCGGCATGGCCTGGGCGATGGGTGAGATCCCGCTGGTGCTCGTGATGGTCGCGATCCTGTTCCAGTGGTTCCGCTCGGACTCCCGGGAGGCCAAGCGCTTCGACCGCGCGGAGGACCGCAACGAGGACGCCGCGCTCGAGGCCTACAACGCCCGCCTGCGCGATCTGGCCGAGCACGGAAAACGGCGGGACCCCAACCAGTAGGTCGGGATCCCGCCGTCGGCCGTGCGGCTCGGTCAGAAGATGATCTGGCCGCCGGAGGTCGCTGCGGTGAAGCGCTCCTGGGCGTCGGCCCAGTTGACGATGTTCCACCACGCCTTGACGTAGTCGCCCTTGACGTTGAGGTAGTCGAGGTAGAACGCGTGCTCCCACATGTCGAGCTGCGTGATCGGGATCAGCGTCGCCGGGATGTTGTTCTGCTGGTCGAACAGCTGCACCACGACGAGCTTCTGGCCCAGGGTGTCCCAGGTCAGGATGGCCCAGCCGGAGCCCTGCAGGCCGAGAGCCGTGGCCTCGAACTGCGCGCGGAACGCGTCGAACGAGCCGAAGTCCTGGTCGATCGCCGCGGCGAGCTCGCCGGTCGGCTTGTCGCCGCCCTCGGGCGAGAGGTTCTTCCAGAAGATCGAGTGGTTGATGTGACCACCCAGGTGGAAGGCGAGGTTCTTCTCCAGCAGGTTGATGGTGCCGAAGGAGTTCTTCTCGCGAGCCTCCTCGAGCTGCTCGAGCGCCTGGTTGATGCCAGTGACGTAGGCGGCATGGTGCTTCGAGTGGTGCAGCTCCATGATCTTGCCGGAGATGTGCGGGTCCAGTGCGCCGTAGTCGTACGGCAGGTCCGGAAGTGTGTAGACAGCCACGTTCCTCCTCGGGAAGTGGGCACGACGTGCCCCGAATGTTCTGATGTCTGATGACAACTCCCAGTGTGTCAGTCCTGTTCCTGCACGCAACGGCGGTGCCCGCCTGGTGGCCGCGTCCACCGTGTCCGCCACCGGTTCGCGCCGGGCGATGTCCTAGGCTGTCGGTGGACGATCTCGGGGCATCTGCCCCATCACGACAGGCGAGGAGGACGATCGAGTGGACGAGCGCATCATCACCGTGCCGAATGCGCTCAGCTTCGTCCGCCTGCTGCTGGTGCCCGTGTTCCTGTGGCTCGTGCTGGGCCCCGAGAAGGACGGCCTGGCGCTCCTCGTCCTGATGATCTCCGGCGTCACGGACTACCTCGACGGCAAGCTCGCGCGATCGCTCAACCAGGCGTCCAAGATCGGTGCGATCCTCGACCCGGTCGCCGACCGCTGCTACATCCTGGCCGTCGTCATCGGGCTCGGGTTCCGCGACATCATCCCGTGGTGGCTCGCCGTGATCCTGCCTCTGCGCGACGTCTTCCTGTTCGGGCTCGTGCCGTTCCTGCGCACCCGTGGCTACAGCTCGTTGCCGGTGCACTTCCTCGGCAAGGCCGCCACCGCGAGCCTGCTCTACGCCTTCCCGTTGCTGTTGCTCGGCGACTCCACGGGCACCGTCGCCGACCTCGCCAACGTGTTCGGGTGGGCCTTCACCATCTGGGGCGTGGCGCTCTACTGGTGGGGCGGCATCCTGTACGCCTTCCAGGTCAGACGCCTGCTGGTGACGACCCCCCGAGTCGTCAGAGCCTGATCATGCTCGACGACGAGGGCCTGCTCGAGAAGATCGCCGACACGGCGCTCGACGACGACTACTACGTCGTCCGCGCCCGGCCGCACGACGCGTCGCACCGGTTCAACACCGTCCTCACCGGTGTCGTGCTGGCGGCCTTCGCGGTGCTGGTCGCGGTGGCCGCGATCCAGACGCGCTCCGAGCGGCCGGCCGCCGAGCGGGCGCGCGAGTCGCTCATCAGCGACATCGGCTCCCGCAAGACCCTGCTCGCCGACCGTGAGTCACGGGCCGACAAGCTGCGCGCGGAGGTCGCCTCGTTGCGGTCGTCCGCCATCGGCGCCGACGCCGAGCTCGACGAGCTGAGGCTGCTGGCGGCCGACCGGGCCGTGCGGGGTCCGGGGCTGCGGGTGGTGACGAGCCCGGGGCCGACCGGCGACATCACCGACCGCGATCTGCAACGGCTGGTCAACGGCTTCTGGTACGCGGGGGCCGAGGCAGTCGCGGTCAACGGCCAGCGCCTCGGGTCGTTGACGGCGATCCGCCAGGCCGGCGGTGTCATCAAGGTCAACTACGTCGCGACCGGCCCGCCCTACGAGATCGTCGTGCTCGGCGACGCCGACAGCCTGCAGGAGCGGTTCGAGCAGTCCGCGGTCGGACGCGACTGGCTCCAGCGTCGAAAGCAGGCCGAAGTCACGTTCGACATGACAAGATCAGACGACCTGTCTGCCACGGCCGTGCCGAAGGACAGACTGGCCATCCGGCACGCGACAGCGATGAGGGGAGACGCATGATCCCGGTGATCGGCCTGGCCGTGGGCATCATCGCCGGTCTCATCCTGCAACCCACCGTGCCGACGGCCCTCCAGCCCTATCTGCCGATCGCGATCGTCGCGGCGCTCGACGCCGTGATCGGTGCGCTGCGTGCGCTCGGGGAGCGACGGTTCGACGACCGCGTGTTCGTCGTCTCCTTCATCTCGAACGTCCTGATCGCGGCCCTCATGGTCTACCTCGGCGACCAGCTCGGGGTCGGCTCGCAGCTGTCCACCGGCGTGGTGGTGGTTCTGGGCATCCGCATCTTCGCCAACGCGGCAGCGATCCGCCGACGGATCTTCCATGCCTGAGCACGGGCTCCCCGAACGTCAGGGCTGGCGTGAGCTGCTTCGCCCCCGTGCGTCGCAGATCGTCGTCGCGGTGCTGATCGGGGCACTGGCGTTCGCGATCACCGTCCAGGTCACCGACGACGACAGCGACGACTACTCGGGAGTCCGCGGCGACGAGCTCGTCGAGCTGCTCAAGTCGCTCGACGTCGCCAACGGACGCCTCGCCACGCAGCTCGACGAGCTCACCGTGACACGCAACGGTCTGCTCAGCAGCACGCAACGCTCGGAGCGGGCCGAGAAGCAGGCCAAGCGACGTGCCGAGGACCTGTCGATCCTCGCGGGCACGGTGGGCGCCACGGGGCCTGGCATCGAGGTCGTCATCAAGGACCCCGATCGACAGATCGACGCGCCCGCCCTGCTCGACGCGGTCGAGGAGCTGCGCGACGCCGGAGCCGAGGCGATCGCGATCAACGGTGTGGCGAGGGTGGTCGCTCAGACCTACTTCCTCGACGACGACGGGCAGATCCGGGTCGGTGGACGCGAGATCAAGCGGCCGTACCGCATCGAGGCGATCGGGGCCTCGCAGGATCTCGCCGAGGCCGTACGCATCCGCGGCGGGCTCACCGACCGTGTCGCCAACCGCGGGGGGACGGCCACCGTGGTCCGCAAGGACAAGGTCACGATCACCGCCTTGGCCGACGTCAAGAGCCCCGAGTACGCTCAACCGAAATGACCCCACCCACACGCGACCGGCGTGTGACTGCAAGGAGACCGCGGTGATCCCTGAGGACCTGTACTACAGCGAAGAGCACGAGTGGGTGCGCCTCGACGACGACATCGCGACGGTCGGCATCACCGACTTCGCGCAGGACCAGCTCGGCGACATCGTGTACGTCGAGCTGCCGTCGGTGGGCGACCGCGTCGAGGCCGGCACCGTGATCGGCGAGCTCGAGTCGACCAAGTCCGTCAGCGACGTGTTCTCGCCCCTGAGCGGCGAGGTCGTGGCCCGCAACGAGGCCCTCGACGGCGGACCGGAGGTCATCAACTCCGACCCGTACGGCGAGGGTTGGCTCATCAAGCTGCGTCCCGTCGAGGACGATCCCACCGCATCCCTGCTCGAGGCAGAGGCGTACAAGGCACTCACCTCGGACTGACCGATCGCCCGCCTCGACGGTCTCGGCGACTCCGGGTCGCCGAGACCCACCGGGTGCTAGGTTGGAGATCTCGCACCACCTCTTCACGGAGGTCGACCGCACACAGGAGTGAAGCCGATGTCAACGCCGGACCACGAGCCCGACGCTGTTCCGTCTGAGCCCAGCGATGCCGCGTCCGAGCCTGTCTCCGACCACACGACGCACATCCCGATCTTCGACGCCGACACCGAGGAGATGACGGCGTCCGACGTGTCGGCCGTCGAGAACCTCCCGGCCGGCAGCGCGATGCTCCTGGTGCAGCGCGGCCCCGACTCGGGCGCACGCTTCCTGCTCGACAGCAACGAGGTCTCCGTCGGTCGTCACCCCGACAGCGACATCTTCCTCGACGACATCAGCGTGTCCCGTCGTCACGGTGTCTTCACGCGCAGTGACAGCGGTGGCGGCTACACCGTCACCGACCTCGGCAGCCTCAACGGCACCTACGTCAACCGCGACCGCATCGACAGCGAGATCGCCCTGTCGGGCGGCGACGAGGTCCAGATCGGCAAGTACCGCCTGATCTACTTCGCCGGAGCACTGAAGGATCGCACGTGAGCGAGCGCCAGCGAGAGAACCGTCAGTGCGTCGCGGCAGCGTCGCCGTACGCTTCTTCCACGGCGGCGATGTCGTGAGTGAGCCGCTTCCCGAGCTCTCCAGGCTTGGCATCGGCAAGGTGCTCGACGAGCTTCTGCCGGAGTTCCCCGACCTGACGATCACCAAGATCCGCTATCTCGAGTCCGAGGGCCTGCTCGAGCCCGAGCGCACCGCGTCGGGCTACCGCAAGTTCTCGTTCAACGACGTCGAGCGACTGCGCTTCATCCTGCGCCAGCAGCGTGACAAGTTCTGGCCGCTCAGCCACATCCGCCAGGTGCTCGACGACATGGACCGCGGTGTCGTCCCCGATCCCGTGCAGGGCCCGACCGTGCGAGTTCCGCACCTCAGCCTGGCCGACGACGGGCTGCCGACGCCGGCCACGTTCCTCGAGTCGGCGGGCAGCATGCGGCTGTCGCGTGACGACCTGCTCGAGGCCGCCGGGATCGACAGCGCCACGCTCGACGCCATCGAGGAGTTCGGCCTGATCCCGCGTCGCCCCACCCAGACGTACTACGACTCCACCGCGCTGCAGATCGCGTCGATCGTCGGCGAGTTCGCCGAGCTCGGCCTCGAGCCCCGGCACCTTCGCCCGTTCGGTGCGGCGGCCGACCGCGAGGCCGCGTTGTTCGACCAGGTCGTCTCGCCGCGGGCGCGCCAGCTCGACAAGGAGGCCGCCGAGCGCACCGTCGCCGGGCTGGCCGCCCTGTCGATCCGGCTGCAGTCCGTCCTGGTCAGAAGCCGATTGCGCGGCTGACGCCATGCGCGAGGTCGAGGTCGTGGGCGTCCGCGTCGAGATGCCGACCAACCAGCCGCTCGTCCTGCTGCGCGAGGCAGAGGGCATGCGGTACCTGCCCATCTGGATCGGGGCCGTCGAGGCCTCGGCCATCGCCTACGCGCAGCAGGGCACCCCGACACAGCGCCCGCTGACCCACGAGCTCATGCAGCACGTGGTCGAGGCGCTCGGCGACGAGCTCGACGAGGTGCGCATCCTCGACGTCCGCGACGGCGTCTTCTACGCCCAGCTCGTGTTCACGTCCGGAGCCGAGGTCGAGGCGCGCCCGTCCGACTCGATCGCCCTGGCCCTTCGCGCCGGCGCGCGCATCGTGTGCGCCGAGGACGTGCTCGACGAGGCCGGCCTCCCGTCGTCCGACGACGAGGAGGAGGCCGTGGAGAAGTTTCGCGAGTTCCTCGACGAGGTCGAACCAGAGGATTTTGGGTGAGCCGAGCGAGGGCAACGAGCGGCGCGAACCGAGGTCGAGCGTGACGCGGCCAAGCCGCCGGTCTGTCGAGACCCGGTAAGATCAGGCTTGCTCAAGCTAACCCTCAACCTTCGAGTCAGACTTGAGAATTGGCACGACGCGACACGCGCTCGGTCGTTGACCGAGCAAACTCTCATCTCTACCTTGAGAGTGCTGCCGAAGGTACACGGATGTAGTTCCGTGGCGGTAGTCTTCCCCCACACCAGCTTTGGAAGGCATTCCGGATGATCGAGTCGCACGACAACGACGCCACCGCCACACGTCACGAGGCAGCCGCCGAGGCGAGCGACCAAGGTCTTCTCTTCAACGACGACGTCTCGCCACTCCCCGAAGACGCCGGATTCCGCGGCCCGACGGCCTGCAGCGCAGCCGGCATCACGTACCGCCAGCTCGACTACTGGGCTCGCACCGGCCTGGTCGAGCCCACCGTCCGCTCCGCGACCGG
>JBEVGQ010000229.1:0-7839 GCA_040511655.1 Aeromicrobium sp.
CGCCCTCGGGACCGTCGTGGCCGAATCCCGTGATCGACAGGACGACCAGACGCGGGTTGAGCTCGTGCAGCGTCTCGATGCCGAGGCCCAGCCGCTCGAGGACGCCGGTGCGGAAGTTCTCGACGAGCACGTCCGCCCGGGCCACGAGGGCCAGGAAGGTCGCCCGGTCGTCGTCGCCGCGCAGGTCGAGGGCGATCGACTCCTTGTTGCGGTTGGCCGACAGGAAGTACGTCGACTCACGCCCCTCGTCGGCCGGCTCGCCGGTGTGCCCGTCGTCCGCCGGCCAGCGGAACGGCGGCCCCCACCCGCGGGTGTCGTCGCCTCCCCGCGGCGTCTCGACCTTGACGATGCGAGCACCGAGGTCGCCCATCATCATCGTGGCGTGCGGGCCCGCGAGAGCGCGCGAGAGGTCGACCACGAGGACGTCGTGCAGCGGTCCGTTGCGTGTCATGCCGATCACCAGCCCGGAAGGATGAAGGCGGCCCAGACGAGCAACGGCCCGACGGCGACCACGATCATGCTGTAGGTCAGGATCTGCTGGTAGTACGACTGCTCGCTGACCGTGTCGGGACGGTTGGCGAGCATCAGCGCGCCGTTGGTCGAGAACGGGCTGACGTCCACGATCGTCGAGGCGATCGCGAGGGCGGCCACCAGCGCGATGGCGCTGATGCCGTGCTCGGCGATGATCGGCAACGCGATCGGGATGATGATCGGCAGCAGCGCGGTCGACGACGCGAAGGCCGACACGACGCCTCCGACGTAGCAGAGGATCAGCGCGCCAATGGCGGCCGCGCCGAGGCCCGCGGCCCACTTGCCGACGAACTCCGGCGACCCGGCCTGCGTCAGGATCGCGGCGTAGGTGCTGACGCCGGCCACGAGCAGCACGGTCGGCCACGCGATGGCACGGACGGCATCGCTGTGCGACTTGGGCGCCAGCATGTTGAGGATCACGGCGGCGGTGATCGACACGAAGCCGATGTTCTTGTCGAACGCCAGCGCCACGACCGCGACGCCGACGAAGGCGATGAGCGTCAGGACCTGGTCCATGCGGACGCCGGTGGCCTGCGTGCCGGTCGGGGCGTCCGTGCCGTATCCGCGGGCGGGGACCTTGGCGCCGCCGCGGTGGAGGTCGGAGATGATCTCGTCGCTGTCGGGGTCGATGCGCTGCGACATCAGCTGACGTCCGCCCAGCAGCACGAACAGGATCGCGGCCATGACCAGGTTGACGCCGAGGCTCGCGAGGAACAGCGTCATCTCACCGACCGGCAGGCCGTTGTCGCGCATGACCGAGTTGGTGATCGTGCCGTAGATGCTGATCGGCGAGAAGCCGCCGCCCTGCGCCCCGTGCACGACGAACATGCCCATCATGAGCGGGTTGATCTTGTACTTGCCCGCGAAGCCGAGGGCAATGGGGCCGATGATCGCGCAAGCCGCGGGGCTGGCCGCACCGATGCCGGTCAGCAGTGCCGTCACGCCGAACATGACCCACGGGATGAGTGCGACGCGTCCTCCGACGAGCTGCACCGCCTTGGTCACGATCAGGTCGACGGTGCCATTGTTCTTGGCGATCGCGAACAGGTACGTGACTCCGATCAACGTCAGGATCAGGTCGCCGCTCACCCCCGCGAGGATCTCCTTCTCATCGAGCTTCAGCGAGTACATGCCGACGAGCCACGCAGCCACGTAGGCCAGAGCTCCCATGTTGATCGGCAACGCCGTCCCGATGGCGAACAACGCCACCAGGGCGATGATGGCCACCCATTCCGGTCCCATGAGGACTCCTTCGTGTGCGGACGCCGCGGCCTCGCGGGCTCTCGATGTGATCGACGTCACCTTAGTTGGACTAGTGGCCTAGCCAATAGGTCTGTGAGCCTTTTGTCAATACGCTGAGGTCATGAGCGATCCCCGCCCGGGCCTCAAGCCGCTGGCCCGCACCCGCCTGTACGAGCAGGTGGCGCAGCAGATCATGGAGTGGGTCCGCGAGAACGGACTCACCACTGGCGACCGCCTGCTGCCCGAGCGCGAGCTGGCCACCCGCCTCGGCGTCAGCCGCGCCACCGTCAGCCAGGCCCTCGTGGCGCTGGAGGTCGTCGGCGTCGTCGCGGTGCGCCACGGCGACGGTGCGGTGCTCACCGACGCGAGCGGCTCGGCCAAGGTGCTCGACGCGCTGCGCGCCCACGCCAAGCGCCTGCCCGACAT
This sequence comes from Aeromicrobium sp., assembly GCA_040511655.1. Lineage (GTDB taxonomy): Bacteria > Actinomycetota > Actinomycetes > Propionibacteriales > Nocardioidaceae > Aeromicrobium. Next base: position 2,200 of record JBEVGQ010000229.1, read on the forward strand.
CATCGACGCCCGCGACGCCCTCGAGACCAAGATCGCCGCCCTCGCCGCGTCCCGGCGCACCGACGACGACCTCGCCGCGATCGACAGCGCGCTCGACGTCATGGAGGCCGACATCAACGCCGGCGGTCGCGGCGTCGAGGGCGACGAGCTGTTCCACGCCGCCATCACGGTCGCGGCCCACTCGTCGTTGCTGGAGAAGATGATGCAGCAGATCAGCGAGCTGATCCTCGAGACACGCATCGAGTCGCTGTCGCAGCCCGGCCGTCCCCGTGACTCCCTCTCGGCGCACCGGCGCATCGCCGACGCCATCCGGCTCGGCGACCCCGACCTGGCCGCCGTAGCGATGCACCACCACGTCGCGCAGGTCAGCGACGTCGCGATCCTGCGCGACTGACGGGCCCGTCCATGGACCTGTCGACCCTCGACCACCTCGTCGTCATCGCCGCGGGCTTCGGAGCAGGCGTCGTCGCGGCGTCCGTCGGCGTGGCCTCGCTCGTGAGCTTCCCCGTGCTCGTCGCCCTGGGCCTGCCGCCCGTCACGGCCAATGCTTCCAACACCGTCGGTCTGGTGCCGGGCGGTCTGAGCGGGTCGTTCGGCTACCGCCACGAGCTGCGGCAGCACCCGAAGGTCACCGCCGCTGTCGTCGCGACCAGCGCCCTCGGCGCGATCGCCGGTGCCGTGCTGCTGCTGGCCCTCTCTCCGGACGTCTTCGAGGCGCTCGTGCCGTGGCTGATCCTGTTCGCGTGCCTGCTCGTCGGGTTCCAGCCGCTGATCGCCCGATGGCTCCGCGAGCGGCGCACGGTCGACCAGGCCGACCGCCTGCTCCCCTCGCCGCCGACGACCGTGGCCCTCGGCGCGGCCGGCGTCTACGGGGGCTACTTCGGTGCCGGGCAGGGCGTCATGGTCGTCGCGGTGCTGGGGCTTGGCCTCGACATCGACCTCAAGGTCGTCAACGGCCTCAAGACCGTCGCGTGCTTCGCGGCCAACGTCGTCGCGACGGCGGTGTTCGTGGTCGCGGCCGACCTCGACTGGGCCGTCATCGGCCTGCTCGGCATCGGCTCGGTCGTCGGCGGTTACGTCGGCTCCCGCATCGGCCGGCGGCTGCCCGACGCGCTGTTCCGCGGCCTGGTCGTCGTGGGCGGCTCGACCGCCGCGATCGTCCTGATGGTGGGCTGAGCGCGGCGCCCCCGTTCGCAAGGGAGCGAAGCGACCGTGAGGGAGCGCCAGCGACCGAGGCGTAGTAGGCGATCGGGCCCGGGCGAGTCCCCCTCGCTCCGCTCACGGTCGGCCGCAAACGGCCTCCCTGGGGGACGAAAAGGCGCCACCGTCCGCCGCAAACGGCCTCCCTGGGGGACGAAAGGGCGACACCGTCGGCCGCAAACGGCCTCCCTGGGGGACGAGAGGGCGGATTACTGCGAGTGGGGGTCGCCCTCGACGACGTCGACGACCTCGACCGTGATGTCACGCTCGGGGTCGAAGGCGGGGTCGGGGCCCAGCAGCTCGCGCACGACCGCCGCGGCGGCGGCGCGCGCGTCCCGCCCCTCGGCATTGAGGTCGAGCCCGTAGCTGCACACGATGGCGAGATGGATCGACGAGCACCGGTCGTCGACCACCTCGATGTCGATCGAGTCGGCGGCCCTGGTCGGGGTGTCGACGGCATCGCGCAGCCGAGGCGTCAGCACCCGTCCGGAGACCCGCACGACCGAGTCACGCCCACCTCGGCCCGACGTGCCGCTCTCATCGAACGTGATCACCGCCGAGGCCGGCGTGACGAGCGTCCGGACGCGACTCATGACCGACTGCGAGACCTCGATCCATCCGGTCCCGGGCTCGTCGCGCAGCGCGGTGGTCGCCCGCTCGAGGGGGTCGGGTGTGCGCTCTACCGCCATTGCGCCATCCTCTCCGCCAGGTTCTTGCGACCTCGGTGCAGCTGGCCCCTCACGCTGTCGGGCGTCATCACCAGCGTAGTCGCGATGTCGTCGTAGCTCATCTGTTCCACCTCGCGCAGCAGCCAGACCGCGCGCTGCTGGTGCGGCAGCTCGGCCAGCGCCACCTGCAGCGCCGCGACGAGCTCCTTGTCCATGACCTCCTGCAAGGGGTCGTGCCGGGCCGCGGGAGCGATGACCGTCAACAGGTCGTCGTCGACGGGTGTCGGACGCCGCTTGCGCTGCAGGTCGGCTGCCCGCCGCGACACCAGGCTGAACAGCCAGGTGCGCAACGACGAGCGCGCCTCGAACGTCGCGATGTTCTTCCACGCCGAGATGAAGGCCTCCTGCACCACCTCGCCGGCGTCCGTGCGGTCGCCCCCGACCATGCGCACCGCGAACCGGTACATGCCCGGGCCGTGCCGCCCGATGATCTCGTCGAAGGCCGAGCGGTCGCCGAGGCGCACCCGCCGCACCAGCACGTGGTCCGGCGGACCGGTGGCCGACGCGTCGTCGGCTGCATCGTCCAGCACGCACACATCGTGCGGCCCGCTCGGGCACCCCGCCACTCGAAACTCGCTCGTCCCGGCCTTCGCAGGAGCTGTGACCCACCTCACGACATTCGTGCGTGACGATCTGCCGGGTCGCGACGACCAACACATGTTCGTACACACCGAAAGGCACAGACATGGCCGACAGCACCACCGCCTCGAAGACCACCTCCTCGACCGCGGTCTCCCCCACGCCCTCCACCGAGGTCGTCAAGGCCGAGAGCACCGGACCCCTCGTCACCACGCAGGGCCGGACCTCGATCGCCGACGCCGTCGTGTCGAAGATCGCCGGCATCGCGACGCGCGAGGTCAGCGGCGTCCACGACCTCGGCGGCAACACCGCCCGCGCCGTCGGCGCCCTCCGCGAGCGAATCCCCGGGTCGCGCACCAACCTCAGCCAGGGCGTCAACGTCGAGGTCGGCGAGCGCCAGGCCGCTGTCGACGTCGACCTGATCGCCGAGTACGGCGTCGCGATCGCCGACCTCGCGTCCGGCGTGCGCCGCAACGTCATCGACTCCGTCGAGCGGATGACCGGGCTGGAGGTCACCGAGGTCAACATCACCGTGCTCGACGTGCACCTCGACGGCGACGACGCCGAGAGCGGCGAGTCCCGTGTCGAGTGACGCCGCCGATCCGGCCGAGGCCGTCGCAGCGGCCGCACTCGCCGTGCCGGGCGTCAACGCGCTGCACGCGGGCGTGCTCGGCGAGGTCGCCACGTACCTTCCGGGGCGCCGCGTCAACGGCGTCCGGCTGCGCGACGACTCGTGCGAGGTGCACATCGTCCTCGACTGGGGCAGCCCCGTGGTCGCGACGGCGGACGAGGTCCGCGTCGCCGTCGAGGGTCTCGTGAACGGCTCGGTCGACGTCACCGTCGAGGACGTCGCGGGGCCTCCGGGGGCACCATGACCACGACGCGGCCGGCCACCAGCGGGCCCGACGCCCTGCGGGCTGCCCGGCGCGACGCCGTGAAGCAGCACCACCCCGACCGGGGCGGGAGCAGTGCCGACCTGCGTGAGGCGCTGCACCTCCTCGAGAGCGAGCACGCCGCCGCGCGGCACGTCACACCAATCTCTCCCCGCATCCGCCCCGAAGTACCAGCGACTTCTCGAGCCGCCACCACACCGAACGGGGTGCTGACCACCGCGATCCGCCGCCTGCAGCGCCATCTCCCCCGGCGAGTGCCCGGCTCGCGCCGCTACATCCGACTCTGAACCCGAGGACCCACGCATGAAGCTCTCCACCATCGGCCTGTTCGCGGGCCTGCTCCTGACCATCGCCATCGCGATCGGCGGGTTCAGTGCCTTCCTCGGTGCCGTCGTCATCGGCGCGATCGGCCTGGCCGCCGGCGCACACCTGGACGGCGACATCGATCTCACGACCCTCCTGCGAGGCCGACGTGACTGAGACCCTCGCCCCCGCCGACGACCGCGGCTCGCTCGACGTCCGCACCAAGGCCGTCGAGCACATCGTCGCCCAGGCCAGCCTCGAGGTGCCCGGATGCGTCGCGCGCCCCGCCGGCATCCAGAAGCTCGCCCGCAGCCTTCCCTCGGCGTCCGTCACGTTCCGCGGGTCCGTCGCGATCGCCGAGCTGCACGCCGCCGCCACCTGGCCGTGCCGCGCGCAGGAGCTCGCGTCCACGATCCGTGACACGGTGCGCGTCGAGGCCTCACGCCAGTCCGGCGTCGAGATCGGGCGTGTCGACGTGACGCTGCACGTCGTGCCCGCCGACGATGTCGCCGGCTCGAGCCACCGCTCGAGGAGAGTCCTGTGACCGCCGGCGTCTCGGCCCCCGCAGGTCGGCCAGCCGCTTCCGGCGTGGCGCTCGTGCTCGGGGTGGCCCTGGTCGGTGTCGCCGTCGTGAGCGTCCACGACCTCGCCGTCGACCAGGGCTGGGCCACCGACCCGTCCTGGACCGGCTCGCTGCTCGACCGGCTCGACGGGCTCACCGCCGGCGCCGGCGTCGTGGCCGCCGGCATCGCGCTCACAGTCGTCGGCGTCCTCGTGCTCGTCGCGGCCGTCAAGCCCGCGCCCCGCACCCACGAGGCGACTCCCGGCGGGGCCGACCTCTGGGTCACGCCCCACGCCGTCCGTGCCCTCGCCGTCGGTGCCGCCGAAGACACGACCGGCGTCGAGTCGGCCCGGGCCCGGCATCGCCGCGGACGCCTCAGCGTCACGGTGCAGTCGGACCGGCCGGACGCCGACAGCGCCGTCGAGGCGTCGGTGCGTGAGTCGCTCGCCGGCCTCACGACCCGCGACATCGTCGTCACGACCGAGAAGGTGAAGCATGACTCGTAGGCTCGCAGCGATCGACCGGATCGCCTCGTCCGTCGTCGGGCTCGGCCTGGCCGCAGCCGGCGTCGCCCTGCTCGACTGGCGCTACCGCTGGCTCGGCACGTGGGACGACACGCTGTCGACCGCTCGCCTCGACGACGTCCGGTCGAGTGTCTGGTGGCCATGGACCTTCGCCGCCGCAGGCATCGTGCTCGGCGCTCTCGGCCTGCTCTGGATCCTGTCGCACGCGCCTCGCCCCGGCGAGCGCGCCGTCCGGCTGCCGGGCGCGTCCGACCGGACCGGCAGCGTGCGCGTCGACCTGCACGACGTCGCCAAGGCCATCGCCGCCGACCTCGAGGCCCCCACCCGCGTGACCCACGTCCGGGGCACCGCCCGCCGACATGGCCGCACCCACGTCATCGAGCTGCGCGGGCAGCTCGACCCCCACGTCACCGGAGGCGACATCGAGTCGGTCGCCGCCCGGTGCGCCCACGACGTCTCGGACGCCTTCCCCGACGGTCACACGGTCTGCCGAGTCCTTCTCGGCCACGACCGTCGCCGCCGCGGACTGCCACGAGCGAGCGCACCCCGCGTGCGCTGAACCACCCACCCCCACCACAGAGAGGCACCATCATGGGCATCGCAGACAAGGCCAAGAACGCCGCCGAGGACCTGGCCGGAAAGGCCAAGGAGGTCGTCGGAGACGTCACCAACAACGACGAGCTCAAGGCCGAGGGCAAGAAGGACCAGGCGAAGTCGTCCGTCAAGGACGCCGGCGAGAACGTCAAGGACGCCTTCAAGAAGTAGTCACGGCCCTTCATCAGTCACAGCCCCTTCATCAGGCAGTGACGTCAGCACCACCGCGTGGCGGGGACGGACCATCGTCCCCGCCA
>JBEVGQ010000230.1:0-7087 GCA_040511655.1 Aeromicrobium sp.
CGCTTGAGCTCGATGATCGACTCGCTGTGCTCCTGGCCGTCGCGGATCGAGAAGTTGAGCATCGAGTAGGCGACGTGGACGAGCACCTCGGCCATGATGGTGCGGCGGTCCCGAGGGGTGCCAGGGGTCAGGGGAGCGAGGGCGCGCGAGACCTCGGCGGCCAGCTCGCGCTCGGTGACGGCGGCCGTCGCCCGCGTGGCCGGTGTCGACTGCACCGCGAGCCACACCGCCCGCCGTGACGGGTGGCTGACCCACAACGCCGCCATGTGATCGATCAGCCGGTCGAGGAACTTGAGCCAGTCGAGCGTGGGGATGGCCTCGGCGAACGTCCGCAGCTCGCTGCGCACCGCGACGGCATCGACGCGGTCGAGCTCGCACACGATGACGTACTTGTTCTGGAAGAACTGGTACAGCGTGCCGATCGGCAGGCCGGCGCGGCTGGCGACCTCCTCGCACGTGAACGACTCGAAGCCGACCTCGAGCAGCAGCTCACGTGACACCTGGAGCAGGTGGTCGAACTTCTTCTGGCTCCGCTCCTGCGTCGGGCGGCGCCGGGGTTCGAGGATCTCGGCCGTCACCCGCGTCACCCTAGCGTGAAGCGGCGATACCCGCGTCGATCAACGGTCCGATCGCATCACCGATGCCGTCGAAGCCCGCCCCCACCGTCTGCCCCTTCGAGTGCCGGTAGTGGATGCCCTCGAGGATCACCGCGAGCTTGAAGTACGCGAGCGACAGGTGGTAGCCCATGTCGCTGACGTCGCGTCCCGAGCCGGCCGAGTACCGCTGGATGACGGCGTCGCGGTCGAGGTAGCCGGGTGCGTTGGCGGCATCGGTGACGAGCGCCCCGGAGCCGGGGTTGAGCTCGGCCAGCCCTTGGTAGGCGAGCATGAGGGCGACGTCGCTGAGCGGGTCGCCGAGCGTGCTCATCTCCCAGTCGAGCACCGCGGTGATGCGGTCGTCCTGCACCAGGGCGTTGTCGAGCCGGTAGTCGCCGTGGACGATCGTGCCCTCGCCGCTGTCGGGCACTCCGGCGTCGAGATGGGCCACGAGCTCGTCCATGCCAGGCAGGTCACGGCTCGTCGATGCGGCGAGCTGCTTCTTCCAGCGCGACACCTGACGTCCGATGTAGCCGTCGGGACGGCCGAACTCGCCCAGCCCCGCCGCGCGGTAGTCGACGGCGTGCAGGTCGACCAACGTGTCGACCAGCCGCTCGCTGATCTGGCGCGTGCGCTCGGGCCCGAGCGGCTCGAGCTGGGACGCGCGGCTGTAGGGGGTGCCTGCGACGCGCTCCATGACGTAGAACGGTGCGCCGAGCACGTCGAGGTCCTCGCACAGGGCCACCATCGTGGGCACCGGCACGGGGGTGGACGCCAGCGCCGCCATGACGCGGTACTCGCGCGACATGTCGTGCGCCGTGGCGAGCACGTGCCCCAGGGGAGGACGCCGCACGACGTACTCGTGGTCGCCGTCGGTGACCAGGTACGTCAGGTTCGACTTGCCGCCGGTGATCAGCGAGGCCTCGAACGGGCCGCTGACGGCATCGGGCAAGACCCCGGCCAGCCAGTCGGCGACGGCGCGGGTGTCCAGCCCCTGGGGATCGGTGCTCATGGCGTCTCAGTCCTTCGGTCCACCGGCGACGTAGATGACTTGGCCGGAGACGAAGCCCGCACCCTCGCTCACCAGGAAGGACGCGGTGTGCGCGATGTCCTCGGGCTGGCCGACGCGCTGCACGGGGATCTGCTCGGCGCTGAACTTGATGAAGTCGTCGAAGTCGACCTTCATGCGCGCCGCGGTCGCTGCGGTCATGTCGGTCTGGATGAAGCCGGGCGCGATCGCGTTGGCGGTGATGCCGAACTTGCCGAGCTCGATGGCCAGCGTCTTGGTGAAGCCCTGCAGGCCGGCCTTGGCGGCGGCGTAGTTGGCCTGGCCGCGGTTGCCGAGAGCGGACGTGCTCGACAGGTTGACGACGCGGCCGTAACCCGCTTCGGTCATGTGCTTCTGGGCGTACTTGGTCATGAGGAACGAGCCGCGCAGGTGCACGCCCATCACGAGGTCCCAGTCCTCGACGGTCATCTTGAACAGCAGGTTGTCGCGCAGGATGCCCGCGTTGTTGACGAGGATCGTCGGCGCTCCGAGCTCCTCGGCGATGCGGGTGACCGCTGCCGAGACCTGCGCCTCGTCGCTCACGTCGGCTCCGACGGCGAGTGCGGTGCCGCCGGCGGCGGTGATCGCGTCGACAGTGCCTGCACAGGCGGCCTCGTCGAGATCGACGACGGCGATCCGGTGGCCGTCGGAGGCCAGACGCTGGGCGACGGCTGCACCGATGCCGCGGGCGGCTCCGGTCACGATCGCGGTACGGGATTCGGTCACGGTGTTCTCCTCAGGGCCAAGATGTTCTAAGCGCTTGCTTAGTTCGACGTCAGCACGTTATCGCACCGACGGCCGGGTGCGCGAGATCACCGGACGACACGGCGAAGAAAGATGAGGGGTTCCTCATCTTTGTGTATAGTTGAGGAAAACCTCATGTTTAGGAGCCGATGTGCCGAAGCTCGATCGTTCGACGGTCGCCGACGCTGCGGTGTCGACCGATCCGCACGAGCTGCCTGACCAGCGCGCCATCCTCGCCGAGCGCCGCACGAGCCGGTTCGCCCGCGTCGAGCCGAAGGGCAGGCGGGTCTACACGGCCCGCGAGCGTGCCGAGATGCTGGTCGACCCCGGATCCTTCGTCGAGATGACGCCGATGCGCTCGGCGTCCCCCGGTGCGGGCAGCGGCGTCGTCTCCGGCTGGGGCACGACCGACGGACACTCGGTCGTCGTCGTCTCCCACGACGCGGCCGTCGCGTCAGGCGCCATCGGTGCCGTGATGGCCGAGGCGATCCAGAAGGCCCAGCGCTTCGCGATCGACAAGGGCTACCCGATCGTCTACATCAACGACTCGGGCGGAGCCCGCATCCACGACGGCATCTTCGCGCTGCACGGCTGCGGCGGCATCTTCGCGCTCAACATCGAGGCGCAGAGCCGCATCCCGCAGATCTCGCTGATCCTCGGCCCCTGTGCCGGAGCGGCCGCCTACTCGCCGGCACTGACCGACTGGACGATCATGGTCAAGGAGCAGGGGCAGATGTTCCTGACCGGCCCCGACATCGTCAAGGCCGCTACCGGCGAGGACGCGTCCGCCGAGGACATCGGCGGCTCGGCGCTGCACACCAAGGTGAGCGGCGTCGCGCACCTCGAGGTCGACAGCGAGGAAGAGGCCTTCCACGCCACGCGCCTGCTGCTGTCGTTCCTGCCGACGCACAAGGGCGGTGCGCAGAAGCGTCACGACCCGGTGCCGGCCAACCCGCACTCCGTGGAGGCGCTGCCGACCCTCGTTCCCGAGAAGTCGAGCATCGTGTTCGACATGAACAAGCTCCTCGACGGCGTGCTCGACAACGGCGCCCGTCTCGAGCTGATGCCGGAGCACGCCCCCAGCATCCTGACGCTGTTCGCGCGCATCGACGGCCACGCCGTCGGCGTGCTGGCCAACCAGCCGAACGCGCGCGGCGGCATCCTCGACTCGAAGGCATCGGTCAAGGCCGCACGCTTCGTCGAGTTCTGCGGACGGTTCGACCTGCCCGTCCTCACCTTCGTCGACGTGCCCGGGTTCCTGCCCGGCACCGTCGAGGAGGGGCGAGGCGTCATCACGCATGGCGCCAAGCTCCTCAAGGCGTACGTCGACACCAAGAGCCCCAAGCTCACCGTCGTCGTCCGCAAGTCGTACGGCGGCGCCTACATCGCGATGGGCTCGGCCTCGCTCGGCGCCCACGCCAACTGGGCGTGGGCCAACTCCGAGATCGCGGTCATGGGTCCCGGCGGCGCTGTGGCCCTCCTCCACCGACGTGCGCTCAAGGAGGCCGAGGAGCCGACGGTCCTGCGCGACGAGCTCGCTGCGGTGTACCGAGAAGAGGTCGCTCGGCCGTACCTCGCGGCCGAGGCCGGCATCGTCGACGACGTGATCTTGCCCGAAGAGACCCGCGACCGCATGATCGCCGCGCTCCGCATGCTGACGCACGGGCAGGGGTCCTGATGCACCTCGCGCGCGCAGAGATCGTCTCGAACGTCTGGAAGATCGAGGTCAGTGAGGGCGACCAGGTAGGCCCCGGCGACGTGCTGGCCGTGCTGGAGTCGATGAAGATGGAAATCCCTCTCGTCGCCTCGGTCCACGGGCACGTCGGCAAGATCCTGGTCGAGCTGGGTCAGATCGTCCAGGAGGGCGACCCCGTCATCGAGATCGACGAGACCGCAGGCGCCTGACGCCGCGCAGGTGCGGGCCGGCTGACATCATCGAGGACGTGCACGAACACCACATCCCCATGCGCTGGGCCGACATCGACTCGCTCGACCACGTCAACAACGTCGTCTACCTGGCCTACGCCGCCGAGGCGCGCGCCGCCATGGTCGCCGGCGGCGATCTCGCGGACGATCTGACCGCCGTCTCGATGACCGTGCGGTTCGTGCGTCCGCTGCGCCTCGGGCGCCGGCCTGTCGTGGTCGCGAGCGAGGTCGACGGAGACGACGTCGTGCAGCAGATCGCCCTCGACGGCGACTCAGGGCGCACGGTCTTCGCCGAGGTCACGACTCGCATGGGCGAGCGCACCGCCGCAGCGCCGCGCGACGGCGTGCCGACCACCCCGCTGAGCCTGCGCCGCGACGACCTGGGCCCTGGCGGCCATGCGTCGTCGGCGAAGGTGTTCGAGCTCTTCCAGGAGACCCGCGTGGTCGTGCTGTCGTCGTTGCTGCCCGCGAGGACTGGGGGACGTTTCGTGGTCGGCACCTCGTCGGTGACGTTCCGCGACGACATCCGCTGGAGCCTCGAGCCGCTGCGCGCGTCGGCGTGGATCAGCCGGGTCGGCAATGGCTCGTTCGAGATGCGTTCGGAGCTGTCGGACGGCCGTCACGTGCTTGCAGAGTCGACGACGATCATGGTCGGCTTCGACCCCGCCACCCAGTCGTCGAAGGCCTTCGACGACGCCGAGCGCCAGCAGCTGCGCGAGCTCGTCCCCGTCTCCGCCTCATAGGCGGTGGATTACGCGGAGTTCACCATGCTCGCTTGTCGGGTTCGTGGTCGAACTCCGCCGCTGCGGTCAGCCGGCACGCTGCAGGGTCTACGCGGAGTTCACCATGAACTGCGCCGCGTGCTGGGCGTAGGCCCAGAACTGGGCGTCGTGCTCGGGGGAGAGGGCGGCCCGGTCGAGCCCGGCGCGAAAGTGCATCAGCCAGCGGTCGCGAGCCTCGGGGGTCACCTCGAACGGCGCGTGCCGCATGCGCAGACGAGGGTGGCCCCGCTGCTCGGAGTAGGTGGTCGGGCCACCCCAGTACTGCTCGAGGAACATGCGGAACCGGTCGCTGGCCGGCCCGAGGTCCTCCTCGGGGTACATCGGACGCAGCAGGTCGTCGCCGGCGACCCCGGCGTAGAACGTGTCGACCACGAGCTTGATGGTGTCGTGGCCGCCGATCGCCTCGTAGAAGGTCTGCTCGGACGCTGGCTGCTCGGTCATCCCTGCTCCTGGTGCATCGTCGCGACGGGGAACGTCGTGGGCATCTTGATGCCAGCCCGGTCGAACTCGGCCTTGATGCGCTGACGCATCGCGCGGGCAACGAGCCACTGTTGCGCGGGTGCGGTCTTGAGCACGACGCGCACCACCACACCGTCCTTGTCGAAGCGCTCGACGCCCCACACCTCGGGGGCCTCGATGATGACGTCGTGGAACTGCTCGTTCTCGTACGTCGACGTGGCCACGTCCTGCAGGATGCGCTGGACCGCGTCGAGGTCGGCGTCGTACGAGACGGTCACGTCGAGCACCGTCCGCGCCCAGTTCTGGCTCTGGTTGCCGACGCGCAGGATCTCGCCGTTGCGGACGTACCAGACCGTGCCGTTGACGTCGCGCAGCCGGGTGACGCGCAGGCTCACGGCCTCGACGGTGCCGGTGGCCTCGCCCAGGTCGACCGTGTCGCCCACGCCGTACTGGTCCTCGAGGATCATGAAGATGCCGGCCAGGAAGTCCTTGACCAGGTTCTGCGCGCCGAAGCCGAGCGCGACGCCGATGATGCCCGCGCTGGCGATGATGGGGGCGATATCGATGCCGAACGTCGACAGGATCGTCACGACGACGACGGCCAGGATGAGTCCGGTGGTGACGCTCTTGAGAAGCGAACCCATCGTCTCGGTGCGCTGTTGGCGCCGGGCATGGTTGGCCGGTTTCAGGTTGTCGAGAAATTCGGCCGCGCGCGTATCGGCGATGAACCCGGGGACGTTGCCTCGTGCGGCCCGGTGCACGAGACGGTCGATGGCGCGGCACAGGACCCAGCGGGCGAGGAGACCGATGACGACCACCGTGGCGACCGTCCCTGCCTTGCCGGCAGTGACGCTCCAGTCGATCGAGTCCCAGAGGTCGTGCAGGGTCGAGGGGGCCTGGACGAGGTGAGGCATTGCTCCAGCCTACGGGTGGATACGATGGGGCCCATGAAGACTCCTGCTCGCGTGCTCGGTCTCGTGCTCGCCACCGTCGTGACGTTCATCGCCGGCTCGGGTGCGGCCTTCGCCGACGCCCCCACGGGTGGAGCCTGGCCCAAGGGCGAGGGACGCAGCGTCCTCGACACGATCATCCTGTTCGGCGGCGGCACCGCCGGCCTGTTCATCGTCGTGGCCCTCTTCGGCCTGCTGACGGCGCGCAACAACTACGTCCCGCCCGCGCCGGGCACCGAGATCGAGACGACCTCGGGCGACAACAGCCCCGCGCACCACTGACAGCACGCGGGGCGGCTCAGATCAGCGCGGCGCCATGCGCAGCGCACCGTCCATGCGGATCGTCTCGCCGTTGAGGTAGTCGTGGTCGACGATCATCGCCACGAGCTTGGCGTACTCGGCCGGCTCGCACAGCCGCTGCGGGAACGGGACGCCGGCTGCCAGGCCTGCCCTGAACTCCTCGCTGACCGTCGCGAGCATCGGCGTGTTGACGATGCCGGGCGCGATCGTGCAGACGCGGATGCCGTACTGAGCGAGGTCGCGCGCTGCGGGCAGCGTCATGCCGACGATGCCGCCCTTGGA
>JBEVGQ010000231.1:0-27845 GCA_040511655.1 Aeromicrobium sp.
ACGAAGTGGACGTCCCGCCTGGTCGTGACCAAATAGCAGATGGTCGCGCGGGACGCCTGTGGATCCGGCGGTCTCGATGGTGTTGCTACGGGGGTTGAGGGAGGATGGCGCGATGCCCCGCCCCGTACTGACCTCGACCAGGATCGAGCTGCGCCCGATGACCATGCAGCACTTGCCTTTGCTGCACGGACTCGACTCAGATCCGTTGGTGATGGAGTTTCTTCTCGGGCGCGCGCGAACACCCGAAGAGATCGATGACTTCTGGGCACCACGCTGTGCCGACCGGCTTGCCGACGAGACGGGACTTGGTTGGTGGGTTGGCTTTGAGGGACAGACCTTTCTTGGCTGGTGGGACCTCGGTCGTAGCTCCTCGAGGCCTGACGCGCCCGTGGACAGTGACCAGGCTGAGATTGGGTGGCGGGTCATGCGTCGGCACTGGGGACGCGGCTTGGCTACTGAAGCGGCGCTGCTGCTGCTCGACCACGGATTCAGCACGCTCGGGCTGCGGCGCATCTGGGCTGAGACGATGGCGGCCAACCTTGCGTCCCGAAGTGTCATGCGCAAAATCGGCATGAACCACGTCAATACGGAGATGCGCCAGTGGGATGAGCCCTTACCTGGCGCGGACCAGGGGGAAGTGCTTTACGAGATCACAGCCGCGCAGTGGAACGAGAGGACAGCGAACTGAGTCCGCTTTGTTTGCAAAGTAGAGCTCCACCATACGTACCAGTTGACATAATGTGCATTATCGGACAATGGCGGAGAACTGTGAGTCCGCTGGGATCAGCCAACTTTCCCAGGTCGGCGAGCTTCTCGTTCAGACGATGACTCGAACCGCATCCAGAGCGGTCGAGCCGTGATGACGATGAGCGTCGCGAACAGGGTTTGACTGGCGAGGCCGAAGATCGAGAGCCCGCCGGCCACGGCGTAGACGGTCCAGTTCACTGCGATGTCCGTGATGATCACTGCGCTGCCGAGCACGATGCCGGAACGCCGTCGACAGACGATCAGTGCAGCGATGGCCGGGTCCAGGATCGTCAGCGTCACCCAGAACAGTCGGACGCCGCGAGGAAAGTCGCTGTAGGCGTCGAATCCGCCGACGACCAGATCCGCCGCGTGAGTGGTGGTCCCCACGAGGAAGCCAACCACCCACAAGACGCGAACCACTCGCAGCACTCGTGCTGATGCGACGAGAGCGATCACGCGCTCATGTTATCGAGGTGCGCCGAGCTGGCTAGGAATCGCTCCCGCGGCCCGTTGCGGCCTGCAGCCGCTCGATGTGCTCTGAGGCCTCGGCCTTGGTCAGGTCTGCTGACAGCGTCTCGCCGGCCTCGCGAGCCAGCGTGTCGAGGTAGCTGCGCTGGGCGCCGGTCATCGGCTCGTCTCCGGTGACCCAGTCGTTCGGATCCTTCTCCGTCGTGTTCTCCGCATCGGCGCCGATCACGTCTGTGGTGGGCTGATCGTCGGTCGAATGCATGTTCGATTCAGTCATGGCTCCACTGTAGGTCCGCCTCGCGCATCGTGCTCGACGGCGCTAGCGTCAGCGCATGACGCAGCACGCCCCAGAACCGACGGCCGAAGATGATCGCTCCGGGTTCGACCGTTTCGTCGAGGCGTCGTACCAACGAGTCAGCCGAGCGCCGTTCTTCGGCGTGTGCGCCGGCATCGTCGTCGTGTGGTTCGTCAGTGTGCCGCTGTGGCCCGACCTCAAGTCGTGGCAGGTCGCGATCCACACCGTGGCGTCGGTCATCTCGCTGCTGCTGCTCGTGCTGCTCGAGAACGCCAGCCGCCGGAGCGAGGAGGCGTCGCAGGAGAAGCTGAACGTCATCGCCGAGGCGCTCTCAGACCTGATGCTGTCGCGCGCCCAGGACGACCCCGATCTCGGCGACGCGGCCGACAAGCTGCGCAAGGCCATCGGCCTCGAGGACCGTCACTAGTCGTCCGTACGAGGTGCTCGCATGCTGCTCGCCTCGCGACCGCCTAGGCGGGTTCGATGGAGGCCAGCATGAGCGTCGCGCTCGACCGTCCGAACCAGCAGCCAGGCCGCTGTCGCAGGGTCATCGATGCGTGAGGTCGAGCGGTTGATGGGCATCGACGACGACTGGCTGTTCGCGGGCGCAGGGCGACGTGACGCCCGCCGGCGCCGATCCGCCAGCCGCGGTGAGCCGTCACGCGGGCGCGCCGTGCGCCGATCGCACGTGCGCGGCCAGGTCGTCGAGCAGGCCGCGTGCCTGGACGGGATCGCGACCGTCGAGGAAGTAGTGGTCACGTCCGGGCACGACACGGTGCTCGACCAGCAGCCCCTCCCCTGCGAGCCGCACCGCGTACGCATCGCCCTCTCCGCGCAGGAGGTCGTGTGCAGCGGTGTAGACCACCGCCGGCGGCAGGCCGGCCACCGACTCCGCGAGCAGGGGCGAGGCGTAGGGCTCCGACCGCCGCGAGGCGTCCTTGAAGTACGTCCCTCGCACGATCGTCAGCAAGGCCGGGGTGATCATGGGCCGTGCCACGGTCGACGTCTTGCCGTGGGCGTCGCCGGCGACCTCGAGCGACGGGACGGCGAGCAGCTGCAACAGGGGTGCCGCCGTGCCGTGGTCGCGCGCCTGAAGGCATGCGGAAGCCGCGAGGTTGCCGCCTGCGCTGAACCCGCCGACCGAGACGCTGTCGGCGTCGAGATGCCACTCCCCTGCGTGCTCGCTGAGCCATGCGACCACGTCGTGCGCCTGCTCATGCGCGACCGGGTAGCGGACGCGCGGTGCGGCCAGGTAGTCGACGTTGACCACGCTGACGCCCGCCTCGGCGACCAGGAACCGGCAGAAGAAGTCGTCCATGCGCGGGTAGCGCATGATGAACGCGCCGCCGTGGAAGTGCACGTGCACCCCCGGCGACCTGGCACCGGGGGCGCGGTAGACGTCGACCTTCACACGTCCGTGCCGGGTCGGCACCGTCCGTCGCTCCGGACGTGGGAGGTCCTGCCCCGCGAACCGCAGCGATCGCCCATACGTGACCGTGACGGGCGCGAGAACCCCGGACATCACCGCGTACGCGTCGTGAAGGAATGCCATGTGTGGTGTTCGTAGCCGGCGCGGCCGCGGTTGGCCCGTGGTGCACGATGGGAGTCATGAACATCACGCGCTTCGGTCATGCTGCCGTGCTGGTGGAGGTCGCCGGCACCCGAGTCCTCATCGATCCCGGCGCCTTCAGCGTCGATGAGGCTTTCGCCCTGACGGACCTCGACGCGATCGTCGTGACGCACCAGCACCCCGACCATCTCGACCAGGACCGCGCGCCGGCGCTGCTCGAGCGCAACCCCGGCGCTGTGCTGATCTGCGATCCCGAGACGGCTGCCGCTGTGTCGTTCGGGACGTGGACCGAGAACGCCGACGGCCTCGAGACGACGGTCGGCGACATGACGCTGCGCGGCGTGGGCGCCCAGCACGCCGTGATCCTGCCGTCGATCCCCCGCATCGGCAACGTCGGCGTGCTGGTGTCGGCGCCGGGCGAACCGACCCTGTTCCACCCGGGCGATGCCTACGAGCACGCACCGGACGGCGTCGACGTGCTGGCGCTCCCCCTGTCCGCGCCGTGGGCCAAGTCGAGCGAGACCGTCGACTTCGTCCAGCGCGTCTCCCCCGCCACGATGTTCCCGATCCACGACTGCACCATCTCCGAGATCGCTTACGGCATCTACTGGGGTCAGGCGTCCGGGCACGGCGGTGTCGATGACTGCAGGCTGCTCGGCCAGACCGACCAGGCCTCGTTTGAGTTATCTCACAACTGAGATAACGTGGTCGGCATGAGTGTTCGTGACGACTACCTGTCCCGCATCGGCACCCTGATCCGGGACGCCCGACAGCACAGCGGCATGACCCAGGCCGAGCTCGCGACCGAGCTGCGGACCAGCCAGAGCGCGATCAACCGCATCGAGAAGGGCCAGCAGAACCTGACCCTCGACATGCTGGCCCGCATCGGCAGCGCCCTCGACTCCGAGCTGGTCAGCGTCGGCACCTCCGGGCCCAGCCACCTGCGCGTGGCCGGCGGTACCAAGCTCTCCGGTGCTATCGACGTCAAGTCGAGCAAGAACGCCGGCGTCGCCCTGCTGTGCGCGTCGCTGCTCAACGCCGGCACCACCGTCCTGCGCAAGGTCGCACGCATCGAGGAGGTCAACCGCCTCCTCGAGGTGCTGACCTCCATCGGCGTCAAGGCCACGTGGCTCAACGCCGACAACGACCTCGAGCTCGTCGTCCCCGCGACCCTCGACCTCGCGGCCATGGACGCCGACGCGGCCCGCCGCACTCGCAGCATCATCATGTTCCTCGGCCCGTTGATGCACCGCTACGACGACTTCGAGCTGCCGTACGCCGGCGGCTGCGACCTGGGTACCCGCACCGTCGAGCCGCACATGACGGCGCTGCGCCCCTTCGGGCTCAAGGTCGTCGCCACCGAGGGCAGCTACCACGCGACGTCGGCCGAGGGCGTCGGTCCGGAGCGTCCGATCGTCCTGACCGAGCGCGGCGACACGGTCACCGAGAACGCCCTGCTGGCCGCGGCGCGCTACGACGGCGTGACGGTCATCCGCAACGCCAGCCCCAATTACATGGTCCAGGACCTGTGCTTCTTCCTGGTCAAGCTGGGCGTCGGCATCGAGGGCATCGGCACCACCACGCTGCGGGTCACGGGCAAGCCCGTCATCAACTGCGACGTCGAGTACGCCCCCAGCGAGGACCCCATCGAGGCGATGAGCCTCATCGCGGCCGCGATCGTCACCAAGTCGAGCATCACGGTGCGTCGCGTGCCGATCGAGTTCATGGAGATCGAGCTGGCCGTCCTCGAGGAGATGGGCTTCCAGTACGACCGGAGCGACGAGTACGCAGCCGAGAACGGCGAGACGCGTCTGGTCGACATCACGACGCACGAGTCGGCCCTGCACGCACCGATCGACAAGATCCACCCCATGCCGTTCCCGGGGCTCAACATCGACAACCTGCCGTTCTTCGCTGTGATCGCCGCGACCGCCGAGGGCCAGACGATGCTGCACGACTGGGTCTACGAGAACCGGGCGATCTACCTCACCGAGCTCAACAAGCTGGGCGCGCAGGTCAAGCTGCTCGACCCGCACCGGGTGCTGATCGAGGGACCGACGCATTGGAGCGGCACCGAGCTCGTGTGCCCGCCCGCCCTGCGCCCTGCCGTCGTCATCCTTCTGGCGATGCTGGCTGCCAAGGGCACCTCGGTGCTGCGCAGCGTCTACGTCATCAACCGCGGCTACGAGGACCTCGCCGAGCGGCTCAACGCGCTCGGTGCGCAGATCGAGACCTTCCGCGACATCTGACGCGACCAGACTGGCCGTACCTGCACCTGCGAGGGCTTAGCGTGGGGGCGTGTCCGGCTATCTCGACTCCCCTCCTCTGGCCCTTGCGCACCGCGGCGGGTCGGGCGTGCCAGGCAACGTCGGCATCGAGAACTCGGTGGCGGCGTTCGCCCACGCCTACGACCTCGGCTTCCGCTACTTCGAGACCGACGTGCGGTCGTCCTCGGACGGGATCGTCTACGCCATCCACGACGAGGCCCTCGACCGGCTCACCGGCAGCGCCGACGCCGTCAGCGCCCTGACCGCCGAGGCGCTCGACGTGCAGCGTCTCGACCAGCGCGAGCCCTTCGCCCGACTCGAGGCGCTCTACGAGGCGTTCCCCGACGCACGGCTCAACATCGACCTGAAGTCCGACGACGTCGTCGAGCCGACGGTCGAGCTGGTCTCGCAGCACCGTGCCGTCGGTCGGACGCTGCTGGCGTCGTTCTCTCACCGGCGTCTTCGGCGCGCTCGCCGTCTTCTGCCGCAGGTCGCGACCTCGGCGTCGAGCGTCGAGGCTGCCGCCGTCAAGATGCTCCCGCTGGCCGTTCTCCGGCGACTCAGCCTCGCCCCCGTGTGCCTGCAGGTGCCGGCGCAACGCGGCCGCATCAGCGTCGTCACCCCCCGATTCGTGCGCAAGGCCCACGCCCTGCGCATGCAGGTGCACGTCTGGACGGTCGACGAGGCCGACGAGATGCACCGCCTCCTCGATCTGGGCGTCGACGGCATCGTCACCGACCGCACCGACGTCCTCAAGGACGTGCTCATCACCCGAGGCTCCTGGAAGGATCCCCAATGACCGGCTCCCCCGCCGTCGCCGACGCCACGCGGCGAGGTCCCGTCATCGCGTGGAGCCTCTGGGACTGGGGGTCGGCGGCGTTCAATGCCGTCATCGTGACCTTCGTGTTCTCGGTCTACCTGACCGACTCGGTGGGCGACGACCTGTCAGGCCCCGTCTCGGCCAGCTCGTGGCTCGGCTGGTCCGTGGGTGCCGCGAGCCTGGTGATCGCGGTGCTCGCGCCCGTCATGGGCCAGCGATCGGACGCCTCGGGGCACCGCAAGCGGTCGCTCGCCCTGCTGACGCTGTCGGTCGTGGTGACGACGGCGCTGATGTTCCTCGTCGAGGACAGCCCCTCCTATCTGTGGCTGGGCCTCGTGCTGATCGCCGTCGGCACCGTGCTGTTCGAGCTGGCACAGGTGCCGTACTTCGCGATGCTCCGCCAGGTCTCCACACCCGAGACCGTCGGCCGGGTGTCCGGCGTCGGCTGGGCGTTCGGGTACCTCGGCGGCATCGTGCTGCTGATCATCGTCTACGTCGGACTGATCTCCGGCGACGGCGGCGTGCTTGGCGTCAACACCGACGACGGCCTCAACATCCGGTGGGTCGCGGTCGTCGCCGCGGTCTGGTTCTTGGCCTTCTCGATCCCCGTCCTGCTGGCCGTGCCCGAGCTGCCGGCGGACGCGAGCCCGGTGCCGAGCGTGGGGTTCGCAGCCTCCTACCGCGTCCTGTTCGCAGAGCTCCGCACGATGTGGCGCGACGATCGGCACACCTTGCAGTTCCTCATCGCCAGCGCACTGTTCCGCGACGGCCTGGCAGGCGTGTTCACCTTCGGCGCGGTC
Organism: Aeromicrobium sp.; assembly: GCA_040511655.1. Classification (GTDB taxonomy): domain Bacteria; phylum Actinomycetota; class Actinomycetes; order Propionibacteriales; family Nocardioidaceae; genus Aeromicrobium. The sequence goes on from JBEVGQ010000231.1 coordinate 6,968, forward strand.
ATCGCGGTCAGTGTGTACGGCTTCACCGACGACACCGTCATCCCGTTCGGCATCGCCGCCAACGTGGCAGCTGCGGCCGGTGCCATCATCGCGGGACGTCTCGACGACCGGTTCGGCCCGCGGCGGGTGATCGTCTTCTCGCTGCTCGCGATGCTCGGAGCGGGGGCGATCCTGCTGTTCATCGACGGCATGGCCGGGTTCTGGGTGTTCGGCCTGGTGTTGTGCCTGTTCGTCGGACCCGCGCAGTCGGCGTCCCGCACGTACCTGGTGCGCCTGACTCCCCCGGGCAAGGAGGGCCAGCACTTCGGCCTCTACGCCATGACCGGACGCGCGGCGTCCTTCCTGGCTCCCACCCTCTTCGGCCTGTTCGCCTTCGCCTTCGGCGACGACCGGTGGGGCATCATCGGCATCATGCTGGTGCTGCTGGTCGGGCTGCTGGCACTCCTGAGGGTGCCGCCTCTGACGGGTGACCGTGCCTCGGGGCAGCCGCGCGAATAGAGCCTCCCGATAGAAATGTGCGTTCAGGGGAATCTCATGTGTGTCATCTACGTTGGACACTGGTAAGGCACACGAAAGGGGACGCACATGGCTGAACGTGCATTGCGAGGTGCTCGACTCGGGACACAGAGCTTCGAGGACGAGCGCGGAGTCGAGATGGCTCCCCGACAGCAGGTCGAGTACGTCTGCGCCGACGGACACACCTTCACGGTGGTGATGGCCGACGAGGCCGAAATCCCGTTCGAGTGGGAAGACCCCAAGACCGGAGCCATCGGGCAGCTCGCCGACGGCGTCAAGCCCGAGGGCAAGGCTGAGAAGCCCGTGCGAACTCACTGGGACATGCTCCTGGAGCGTCGCTCGGTCGACGAGCTCGAAGAGATCCTCACCGAGCGGCTCGAGCTGCTCCGCGGTGGCGAGATCGGGCCGCCGCACCTGCATCGTCCGGCGAAGAAGTCGGCAGCGAAGAAGAAGAGCGCCTAAGTCGCACACCTCGACGTCATGCGAAAGGCCCCGGCTCCGGCCGGGGCCTTTCGTGTCAGGATCGCCGCCGGGTACCGAGCCACCAGCCGCCGAGACCCGTCGCGACCAGCACCCACTCGAGGTAGCGGCCGATCGCCAGAGCCGGGGTCTTGCCGGAGGCGAGCGTCACCTGGGCGCTGATCGTGGCGGGGCGGTGTAACGGGGCGCGCTGCACGCTGTGACCGGACGGGTCGACGACTCCCGTGATGCCGTTGGTCGACGGCACCACGACCCATCGGCCCGTCTCGATCGCGCGCAGGCGTGAGATGTCCCACTGCTGCTCGGGCTGCGACGTCCCGGTGAAGGCGGCGTTGCTGGTCTGGACGACCATCAGCTGCGCCCCGCCGTCGACGGCTCGCCGCGTGACGCTGTCGTAGGCGATGTCGTAGCAGATCGTGTCGCCGATGCGCGTGTCGCCGATCGTCATGGCCCCGGGTTGGTCACCAGCCAGCATGTCGCGAGGGATGTCACGCGCGAGTCGGTCGACGATGGCGCCGGCCTCCTTGCGGAACGGGACGTACTCGCCGAATGGCACGGGCTTGAGCTTGTCGTAGCGGTCGCCCGGGCCGTCTGCCGTCCACACCACCCCCGAGTTGCGGGCGGTCGAGGTGGTGGGGCCGTCGAAGATGCCGCCGACGAGGATGGGTGCCTTCAGGAGCGCCGAGAGGTTCTCGATCTGGTCACGCACGACCGCGTCGTGGTACGGGTCGATGTCGGTGGCGTTCTCGGGCCACAGCACCATGTCGGGCTGCGGGACCTTGCCCTCGCGGATGCGTTGGGCCAGGCGGGCGGTCTCGGCGGCGTGCAGGTCGAAGATCTCGCCTCGCGGCCACGTGAGGAAGACACCTGGAACGTTGCCCTGCACCAAGGCCACCTGACGGGTGCCGTGCGCTCCGGCGATACCGGTCGGCAGCAGTGCCCCGACACCGGCCAGCAGGACGACGCCCGCCGCGGCCCCCACACGTCTGCGCACGCCTGGGCCCGTGACGGCGACGACCACGAGAGCCGCGACCACGAACAGCACGGCACTCGTGCCGGGCATCGCGACGAGCCGGGCGTAGGACGCGAACGGCGTGTCGATCGACGTGTGGGCCAGGCGCCCCCACGGGAAGCCTGTGAACGGGAAGCGGCCCCGGGCCCACTCCCCCATGACCCAGACCCCGGCACCCCACAGCGGCCACGCCCTCAGCCGCGCGGCGGCGCGCAGCGCCAGCATGATCGGGATGAAGAACAGCGCCTCGGCCAGGACGAGCGCGACGTAGGCGCCCTGGCTGACCGCGTTCATCCACCAGATGAGCGGGCCCATGTAGGCCAGCCCGAACAGCAGTCCCGTCACGGCCACGGTGCGCTTGCGCGCCTGCGACAGCCCGCGGGCCAGCCAGACCAGGCCGGCGACGCCGATCACCATCGCGAACGGCAGCCCGACGGGGTCGAAGTTGAGCGATGAGACGACGCCCAGCACCGCCGCTGACGGCCACGCGACCTTCCAGCCGACGCGGGGTGGTGTCACAGGGAGACGAGCCCGCGTGGGGTGTTGTTGAGCACCTCGAGGCCGTCGGCGGTGCACACGACGATGTCCTCGATGCGTGCCCCGAAGCGTCCGTCGTGGTAGATGCCGGGCTCGATCGAGAACGCCATGCCCTCTTCGAGCACCAGGTCGTTGCCCACGACGATGTACGGCTCCTCGTGCGTCTCCTGGCCGATCCCGTGACCCGTGCGGTGGATGAACAGGTCGCCGAACCCGGCGTCGACGATGATCTGGCGTCCGACGGCGTCGATCGACTCGGCGGTGACGCCGGGACGGGCGTGGTCGAGCTGAGCCTGCTGGGCCGCCTCGAGGACGGCGTAGGCCTCGGTGTACAGCGGGTCGGGCGTGCCGCCGGCGAGGTAGTTGCGGGTCGAGTCGGAGCAGTAGCCGGACGGCATGGTGCCACCGATGTCGACCACGACCGGGTCGCCGAGCTCGATCACGCGGTCGGAGAGCTCGTGGTGGGGCGACGCGCCGTTGGGTCCGGAACCGACGATGACGAAGTCGACGGTCTCGTGACCCTCGTCGATGATCGCGCGGGCGATGTCGGCACCCACCTCGCGCTCGGTCCGACCGGGACGCAGCCACTCGTGCACGCGCTGGTGCACGCGGTCGATGGCGAGCCCGGCCTGGCGCAGCGCCTCGACCTCGTCGGCGTCCTTGCGGATGCGCAGCTGCTGCACCAGCGAGCCGGCCAGCACCTGGTCGGCTGTCGGGATGGCCTCTCCGAGGGCGAAGACGCGCGAGGCCCACATGTGGTCGTCGAGGCCGACGGTCGCGGCGTCGCCGACCAGCGTCGCCACGAGCGCGAAGGGATCGTCGGTCTCTCCCCAGGTCGCGATGGCGACGTCGACGCCCGATGCCACGGCCGCGTGGCGCTCGAGGGCCGGGACGACCAGGGTCGGCTCACCGTGGGCGGGCAGCACCAGGCAGGTGAGCCGCTCGAGCGGCAGAGCCACATAGCCGGTCAGATATCGCAGATCTGCCCCGGGTGTGACGAGGAGGGCGTCGATGCCTTGGTCTGCTGCCAGCTGTTGTGCCTTGCGCCATGTGCTCACGCCTCGACGATACCGGTGGGATCATCGCCAGGGTTCGGCTGCACGTGGTCCCCGCGGACTGACAGGATGTCGTGACACACGACGACGCGGGAGGCGCGGCATGCTGTACCTGGACGGACTGATGGGCCTGGTGGTCCTGGCCCTGTGGATCTTCTGCCTGATCGACGTGATCTCGACCGACGAGAGCCTGTGCCGAAACCTCGCCAAGCCCGTGTGGCTCCTGCTCGTCGTGTTCCTCCCCGCCGTCGGATCATTGGCCTGGCTGATCGCCGGACGACCGCAGGCGCCGGCCGACCTGCCCTACAAGGGCAACCGTGGCACCTCGATGCCTGCGGTGCACGACCGCGAGCGTCCGGTGCACCAGGCCAACCCCGACCCCGACCGAGAGGCGGCCTACCAGCGAGCGTTGCGGGCCAGGGCCGAGGAGCAGCGCCAGGCCTACCGCGCCAGGCAGCAGCGTGAGCTCGGCGAGGGACCCGACAAGACCTAGTCGCGGCCTCTACGCTCAGATCGTGGCCCCCACCGACGCGTCCCACGCACGCCTGTTGCTGCTCGACAGCGCGAGCCTGTACTTCCGCGCCTTCTTCGGCATCCCCAAGACCCTGACGGCGCCCGACGGCACCGCGGTGAACGCCCTGCGCGGAATCCTCGACTTCACCTCCTCGCTGCGCACCCAGTACTCGCCGCAGCAGATCGTCGCCTGCTGGGACGACGACTGGCGACCGCAGTGGCGGGTCGACCTGCTCGACACGTACAAGACGCAGCGGCTCGACGGCGACGGCGGCGAGGCCGACACGACCGACGGCCTGCTGGGCCCGCAGGTCCCGCTCATCGCCGAGGCCTTCGGGCTGCTCGGCATCCCGGTCGTCGGAGCCGCCGACTACGAGGCCGATGACGTCATCGGCACCCTCGCCGAGCTCTGGCAAGGGCCGGTCGACGTCGTCACGGGTGACCGCGACCTCTTCCAGCTCGTCGACGACGAGCGCGACATCCGCGTGCTGTACGTCGCCAAGGGCGTCTCGAAGCACGATGTCGTCGACGAGGCGTGGTTGCGCAGCAAGTACGGCATCGACGCCTCCGACTACGTCGACTTCGCCGTGATGCGCGGCGACCCGTCCGACGGGCTGCCGGGTGTCGCCGGCATCGGCGACAAGACCGCTGCGGTGCTCCTTGACGAGTTCGGCGACCTCGACGGCATTCTCGCGGCGGCCGACGACGCCTCGTCGTCGATCAAGCCGCGGGTGCGCCAGTCGCTGCTCGACTCCGTCGACTACATCCGGGCGGCCTGTGAGGTCGTCGCCGTGCGCCGGGACGTGTGCGAGCTGCCCGCGTTCGACCTAGAGCCCGACACGGAGGCGTTCACCGCCTTCGGCACGACGTGGGGCCTCGGCGGCGTCACCGAGCGTGCCGTGAAAGCACTCAGCTCGTGATGCTGGTGTAGCTGACGACGCCGTGGCGCAGCAGGTCGAGCGACTCGCGGGCGGTGTCGCGCAGAGGTCCGGCTCCCGACGCGTCGGCGATCTGCGCGACGACGTCGATCAGCTGCTTCATGGCCCGCACGAAGTCGCCGGCGGCGAGCTCCATCTCGCCCAGCACGTCGTCGAGGCTCGCGTCGTTGCACCACTGCCAGACGGCTTGGGTGAAGCCGAAGTCGGGCTGATGCAGGAACTTGACGCGGTGCTCGCGCTCGAGCTGCTGGAGGTCGGTGCACAGGCCGCCCATCATGGCGGCAGCCTCTCGGACGCGCTGCGTCGGGAAGCGAGGTGCCGGCAGCTCGTCGGCGGTCCGTGACTGGTACGTCAGTCCACTGACGACCGCCGCCAGCTCGGGCGCGTCGAGTCCGTCCCAGACGCCCTGGCGCAGGCACTCGCTGACCAACAGGTCGAGATCGCTGTAGAGCCGCTTGAGCTTCTTGCCGTCGGCGGTGACCTCGTCGCCGTCGAGGTAGCCCAGCACGTCGAGCACCTCGCACACCCGGTCGAACTGCCGCGCGACGGTGTTCGTGCGCTGCTCGATGCGTCCGCGCTGGTTCTGCGTGTCGCGCTCGAGCTTGAGGTAGCGCTCGGCCCACCGGGCGTGCTTGTCGCGGTCGGGGCACTGGTGGCACGGGTGGTCGCGCAGCTTCTCGCGGATCGCAGCGATGCGCGGGTCCTCGCGCGACGGCTGGGAACGGTTGCGCTTCTCCTGCTGCCAGGCGACGCCGTCGGCACGACTGCGCAAGGCCGACGCGAGGTCGCGGCGGGCCTGGGGGTTGCGTGCGTTGAACGACTTGGGGATGCGCATCGTCGTCAGCGGCACGACGGGGGCGGTGAAGTCGATCATCGCCAGCCGGCGGGCGTGCCGCGATGCCGTGAGCACCATGGGCCGCGGGCCGTCGCTGTCGGTCATCCGGCCGGGGTCGAGCACCACGGCGATGCCGGCGAACTTGCCGATCGGCACGTGGATGACGTCGCCGGGACGCAGCTTGGTCAGCGACGTCATGACCTCGTCGCGCTCGGCCTGGCGTCGCGCCTTCGACCCGGACGCCTCGATGTCGCTGAGCTCGCGGCGCAGCGAGGCGTACTCCATGAAGTCGCCACGGTCGCACGCGATGTTCTCGCGGTAGCCGTCGAGCGCGTCGTCGGCCTTGCGGATCTGGCGGGCCATCCCGACGACGGCCCGGTCGGCCTGGAACTGAGCGAACGACTGCTCGAGCAGCTCGCGAGCGACCCCGCGTCCGACCTGGCCGACCAGGTTGACGGCCATGTTGTAGGACGGGTGGAACGAGGAGTTGAGAGGGTACGTGCGGGTGCTGGCGAGCCCGGCGACCTGCTTGGGGTCGAGGCCCGGCTGCCACAGCACGACGCCGTGCCCCTCGACGTCGATGCCGCGTCGGCCGGCGCGACCCGTGAGCTGCGTGTACTCCCCCGGCGTGATGTTGGCGTGGGTCTCGCCGTTCCACTTCGACAGCTTCTCGATGACGACCGACCGGGCGGGCATGTTGATGCCCAGCGCCAGGGTCTCGGTCGCGAAGATGACCTTGACCAGACCGGCGCTGAAGAGGTCTTCGACGCACTCCTTGAACGTGGGCAGCATGCCTGCGTGGTGCGCCGCGATGCCGCGGGCGAGGCCGTCGCGGAACTCGTAGTAGCCGAGCACGTGCAGATCGGCCTCGGGCAGGTGCGAGCACGCGGCATCGACGAACGCCGTGATCTGGGCCTGCTCGGCGGGTGTCGTGAGCGACAGTCGCGCGTCGAGGCACTGCTGCACGGCGGCGGCACATCCGGCGCGGCTGAACACGAACGTGATGGCCGGCAGCAGTCCCTCGGCGTCGAGCCTCTCGACGACGTCGACCCGACTGGGCGTGCGGTTGTTGCTGCGCGGACGCCGCCCGCCCTTGCCCTTGTGGCCCTTCATCATGCGGCCGAGCTGCCAGTCCTCGCGGGCCAGGCGCTCGAGCGCCTTGTTGACCTCGACGCCGCGATCGTCGGGGCTCGGCTCGAACAGCGGGAACATCTTGCGGCCGACCAGCACGTGCTGGTGCAGCGGGATGGGACGGCGCTCCTCGACGATCGTGACGGTGTCGCCGCGCACGGCTGTGAGCCAGTCGCCGAACTCCTCGGCGTTGGAGACCGTCGCCGACAGCGCGATGACCGACACCGACTCGGCCAGGTGGATGATGACCTCTTCCCAGACCGCGCCGCGCGTGCGATCGGCGAGGTAGTGCACCTCGTCCATCACGACGTAGCCCAGCGTGTCGAGCGTCCGCGAGCCGGCGTACAGCATGTTGCGCAGCACCTCGGTGGTCATGACGACGACGGGTGCCTCGCCGTTGATGGTGTTGTCACCGGTGAGCAGGCCGACGTTCTCGGCGCCGTAGCGCTCGACCAGGTCGGAGAACTTCTGGTTGGACAGCGCCTTGATGGGGGTCGTGTAGAAGCACTTGCGGCCGGTCTGCAGCGCCAGGTGAACGGCGAACTCCCCCACCAGCGTCTTGCCCGATCCGGTGGGCGCGGCGACCAGCACGCCGTGGCCGTCCTCGACGACCTTGCAGGCCTCGACCTGGAAGCCGTCGAGTCCGAACTCGTAGAGGCCGCGGAACTCCGCCAGGTGCGGATACTGCCGGCTGGTGCGTGCCTGTGCGTACTTCTCCGCCGGGCTGCTCATGGCTCCAGCCTACGGGGGCCCGGGTGGCGCGAGGACGTGCAACGCGCCCGGGCGGACGGACGCGGTCAGGGGCAGCGGACCCAGGCGCTCGCCGTCGCCGTACGCCACGATGCCCGGTGACGACAGCGTCACCTCGCGCACCAGGTGACGCTCGAACTCGGGCAGCGTGACGTGGGTGCCGCGGTACAGCTGGGGGAAGACCCGCAGCAGCTTGGCCTTGCTGACGGGATTGATCACGACGACGTCGAGCAGTCCGTCGTCCATCACGGCACCCTCGCAGATGCGCAGCCCACCGCCGAACGACGGTCCGTTGCCGATGGCGACCAGCATGGCCTCGCGCTCGATCGTGGTGCCGTCGAGCGTCAGGCTGAACGGCAACGGCTCGAACGACCGCAGCTCGGCCACGATGGCGAGGTTGTAGCGCATGTTGCCGCGGGGCCACGTCATCTCGTTGGCCCGCTCGTTGACCTTGGAGTCGAAGCCCGAGGCGATCACCGTCGCCACGTGCGTCGTGCCTGTGCGCGCCAGGTCGATCGTGCGCACGTGCCCGGCCAGCAGGACATCGACGGCGGCGTCGACGTCCTTGGCCGGGATGCTCAGCGATCGAGCGGTGTCGTTGCCGGTGCCAGCGGGCACCAGCCCGAACAGCAGCTCGGTACCGGCCACGAGGTCGAGGACGTCGTGCAGCGCTCCGTCGCCGCCGACCACCACGACTCCGTCGATCCCGGTGTCGATGGCCTGCTGCAGAAGCCGCCGTGACGACGGGCCGTCCATGCCCTCGATCAGCTGGGTGCTGTGCCCCGCGCGGGCCAGCCGGTGTGCCGCACGACCGGCGATCGACGGAGCGCGACGACGTCCGGACGCCGGGTTGACGACGAGAGCCAGGCGCACAGGTCAGTCGCGCAGGTCGGACGGGCCGCCGACGTCAGACGGTCCCTCGATCGGTGCAGCCACGTCGTCGGGCACGTCGGTGCCGACCAGCGTGCGGCGCTTGCGGTCGGTGAGCTTCGCGATGACCTCGGAGATCAGGTACAGCACCGTCATGGGCACCGCGAGGAACAGCATCGTCAGTGGGTCGGTGCTGGGCGTGGCGATGGCCGCGAAGATGAAGATGCCGATGATCGTCCACGGCCTGGCGCTCACGAGCTGCTTGGCGCTGACGAGGCCGAGTCGGTTGAGCATCACGACGACCAGTGGGATCTGCGCCGCGACCCCGAACACCAGCACGGTACGGATGACGAAGTTGAGGTAGTCGCCCAGCGACAGCAGCACGTTGACGGAGTCGGGCGCGAAGCTGATGAGCACCTCGATGCCCTTGGGGAGCACGAGGTAGCCGACCGTGACACCACCGGCGAACAGCGGTGCTCCTGTCGCGGCCAGCAGAGCCGCCCAGCGACGTTCGTTGCGGTGCAGCGCCGGCAGGACGAACGCCCAGATCTGCCACATCCAGATCGGGCTGGAGACCACGAGTCCGATCGCGAGCGAGAGCTTGAGCCGGAAGCTGAAGGCCGACCCCACGCCGCCGCTCAGCACCAGCTCGGCGCTGAATCCCCTGCGCTCGAGCAGCGGTTGGATGCCGTCGACGTAGGGCTGCTTGATGAAGTCGAACGCCTCGGGATAGATGATCCAGCCGACGATCGTTCCGACCAGGATCGACAGCACACCGATCGTCAGACGATTGCGCAGCTCGCGCAGGTGATCCATGAGCGGCATGGAGCCGCCCGTTGCCGGGGTGGGCCTGCCGCTTCTCAGCGCCAAGCGTCAGCCCTGTTCGCGCTTCTCGTCCAGCTCAGCGGCCTCGACGGTCTGCAACGACGCGGGCTTGGCAGCCTGGTCGTCGTCACCGTCGTCGTTCATGGCCTTGACCTCGGACTTGAAGATGCGAAGGGCCTTGCCCGAACCGCGCGCGAGCTCGGGGAGCTTCTTGCCGCCGAACAGCAGGAGCACGACTCCAAGGATGATCAAGATCTCGGTGGGACCGATCTGACGGAACATCACGACTCCTCTTGGATGGTGCGTTCATCGTACGCCTCGAGAGCCAGCCGAGCGTCGTCAACCACCTGATTGCGCAAGGCGGCGGGCTCGATCACCGAGACCGAGCCGGCGTTGCGCAGCACCAGGCGTCGCAGCCACGACCAGTCGGCGCCGTAGATCTTGGCCCGCCACACCCCGTCGTCTCCCTGGGACACCAGGTCGACCTGGTAGTACTCGGTCAGCCAGTGCGCCCGCGGGTGCAGGTCGACGACGACGAACGGCGTCTGCTCCCCTACCGTGAAGATGCCGTCGGACAGGTCGCGCGGCGTGGCGTCGTGCTCCTCGGCGTCGATGGCGAGCACGTCGGCCGACACGATGCGGTCGAGCCGGAAGAAGCGCAGGTCCTCGGCCTTGAGGCACCACGCCTCGAGGTAGAGCTTGCCCTGCTCGGTGAACAGCCGGCGCGGGTCGACGTCGCGGTCGGTCTGCTCGTCGCGCGACACGGTCGCGTAGGTGAGTGCCAGGCGCTTGTGGCCGGTCAGCGCCTCGACGATCGTGCCGTGGATCGCGGGGTCGACCTCGTCCACGAGCACGTCGACGGCGGTCGAGGCGGTGTCGCCGACGGCACTCTCCAGCTTGGCCAAGGCGCTATCGATGACGGTCAGCTCGAGCCCGCTGGCCGAGGCGCGCAGCGTGCGCAGCGCCACGATGAGCGCGACGCCCTCGCGGGCGCTGATGCGCAGCGGCCGGGCCATGAACTCCGCATCGCGGATGTGCACGACCCCGTCGCGCTCGAGAGCCGTGAGGTCGAAGTCGATGAGCTCACCGGCGTACTCCCCCGTGCCGGTGTACATCAGCAGGCGCAGGTCGTCGCGGATGACCTTGGGGGTGACCCCGAACTCGGCGGCCACCTCGTTGACCGGGATGCCGTCGTTGCCCTGGAGGTACGGCACCAGGGCGAGCATGCGGATGACCTGCTGGCGTGACCTGCTCATGGAGCCGGCTCCAGGCTGCCCGTGACGGCGGCCGTCAGCCGCTGCACCACGGCGTCGCGAACGTCCGGCGGCGAGACGACCACGACGTCGGGCCCGTACGAGGCGACCTCGGAGGCCAGCTCCCAGCGCGACGAGTAGCGGATCTCGACCTCGTCGACGCCATCGCCCAGTGACGTGACCTTCTCGGCGATCCGGCGCAGGGAGTGCCCTCGGGCCTGCCGGATGCGCAGCACCGCCGCCTCTTGGGGCTCGGGCGGGAACAGCTCACGGGCGACGTCCTTCATGTCGGTGCCCTCGGGGATCTCGTAGGAGCCCGCAGCGCCCTCGGTCGTCACCTCGCCGACGACCCGGGACAGGCGGAAGATGCGCGGCTCGCCGCGGTCGAGATCGAATCCGCCCACGTACCAGCGGTCGTGCCACGAGATGATCCCCCACGGCTGCAGGTGCCGCTGCATGGGCTGGCGTCCGGGCCGCGCGTAGACGAAGGAGATCGGCACCCGGCGCGTCACGGCATCCCACATCGCGTCGAACGACGGCTCGTCGGTCGACAGGCGTGGCTCGGCCATGCGCAGGACGCTCGTGTCGACGTCCACTCCGATGGCCTTGAGCTTGACCAGTGCGGTGGTGGACTCGCTGGCCAGGCCCGCGTGCTCCCAGACCTGGGTCGCCAGCCCGATGACGGCTGCCTCTTCGCGCGACAGCTCGAGATCGGGCAGCTCGGCCTCGTCACGGCGGATGCGGTAGCCCGGCTCGTCGTTGAAGTACTTGTCGTTCTGCCCTGTCTCGACGTTGATGCCCAGCTCGCGCAGCTCTTCCTTGTCGCGCTCGAACTTGCGGTCGAACGCCTGGGGCGTCGACTCGCGGTAGTCGGCGATCGACTCGCGGATCTGGTCCTTCGTGAGGTACTGGCGACTGACCAGCAACGCGAAGATGAGGTTCATCAACCTCTCGGTCTTGCGTTCGGCCATAGGAGGAGGATGTCAGGAAGCGTCGAGCAAGTCGATCGCGAAGATGAGCGTGTCGCCCGCCTTGATCTTCTCGCTGCGGTTGGGGTCGTTCGGGTCGTCGCCGTAGGCGACCTTGGAGGGGCAGACCAGCACGACACGGCTGCCGACCTTCTGACCCGGGATGAGCTGGTCCCAGCAGGGAATCAGCTGTCCGGTGCCGATCGACGGGGCGAACGGTTCGGGCCTGCTCCACGACTCGTCGAACTTCGTGCCATCCGGGTAGACCTGGCCTGCGTACTCGAAACGGACGTTCTGTCCCTTGGTGATGACCGGGCCGTCGCCCTGGATGACGACGTGCGCGCTGGGCTCGGTCTGCCGGGCCGCGGTACGGGACGTCTTCTTGAAGCCGTCGGGGTGGTGGTTGGCGTCGTACGTGATCTTGGGCAGGTCCTTGGGCAGCGCCACCGCCTTGCCAGAGGCCTCGGTGGGGACCTTCGCGACGATGTCGAACAAGAAGACCAGCGTGTCGTCCTTCTTGATGTCCATCTGCTGCTGGGCCTGCCCGAATCCGTCCTTGGGCGAGATGGCCACCAGTACGCGTGAGCCGACCGCGCGTCCTTCGAGGCCCTTGATGAAGCCGGGCAGGATGCTCTTCTCGGTCAGGTCGGCCGTGAACGGCGCGTCGCTCGTGAACGAGCTGTCGAACTGCTTGCCGGTGCGCCCGTTGACGGCGACGTAGTTGAGCTTGACGGCATCGCCGGCAGCGACCTTGGCACCGCCGCCGGCCTTCACGACCTTGCTGACGGTCTTGTCGACCGCGAACTTCTCGTCGACCGTGACTTTCGGAGTGCTTCCGCCACTCACCTTCACGTCGCCCAGGTCGCCCGAGGCGCTCGATCCTTCGTCGCTACCGCCACACCCCGCGAGGAGCAGGAGGGCAGCCGCGGAAACCAGCAGGATTCGACGCACGTGTACGACCTTCGAATGGAGAGGCGGCAGAACGCCGTCCAGCGTATCGACACCCGCAAACTGGTCGTCTACATCCCGTCGATCAGACGCTGCACGCGCTCGTCGTGAGAACGGAACGGGTCCTTGCACAGCACGGTGCGCTGGGCCTGGTCGTTGAGCTTGAGATGCACCCAGTCGACGGTGAAGTCGCGGCGTCGCTCCTGGGCACGCTTGATGAAGTCGCCGCGCAGTCGTGCCCTCGTGGTCTGCGGCGGGACCGACTTGGCGGCGAAGACGTCGAGGTCATTGGTGACCCGGGCGACCGCGCCCTTGTTCTCGAGCAGGTAGAAGATGCCCCGGTCCCGGCGGATGTCGTGGTACGCCAGGTCGAGCTGGGCGATGCGGGGATCGCTCCAGGTGAGGTTGTTCTTGGCCCGGTACCGGTCGAGCAGCTTGTACTTGATGACCCAGTCGACCTCGCGCTCGACCAGCGAGAGATCCTCGGACTCGACGGCCTTGAGCGTGCGCTCCCACAGGTCGAGCGTCCGGTTGATGGTCGGGGTGTGCAGCCCGTTCTTGTCGACGAAGTCGGCCGCCTTGGCGAAGTACTCGGCCTGGATCTCGAGGGCCGACAGCTCGCGGCCGTTGGCCAGCTGCACCTTGCGACGTCCGGTCATGTCGTGGGCGATCTCGCGGATGGCGCGGATGGGGTTGTCGAGCGTCATGTCGCGCATGGCGACGCCGGCCTCGATCATCCGCAGCACCAGGTCGGTCGTGGCGACCTTGAGCAGCGTCGTGGTCTCGCTCATGTTGGAGTCGCCGACGATCACGTGCAGCCGGCGGAAGCGCTCGGCGTCGGCATGCGGCTCGTCGCGCGTGTTGATGATCGGGCGCGACCTCGTCGTGGCGCTCGAGACGCCTTCCCAGATGTGCTCGGCACGCTGGCTGACCGAGAAGATCGTGCCGCGCGGCGTCTGCTGGATCTTGCCCGCCCCGCAGATGATCTGGCGGGTCACGAGGAACGGGATCAGGACGTCGGCCAGGCGGCTGAACTCGCCCTGCCAGCTGACGAGGTAGTTCTCGTGGCAGCCATAGGAGTTGCCGGCGGAGTCGGTGTTGTTCTTGAACAGGTAGATGTCGCCCTCGACACCGTCGTCGGCGAGCCGCTTCTGGGCGTCGATCATCAGGCCCTCGAGGATGCGCTCGCCGGCCCGGTCGTGCGTGACGAGGTCGACAAGGTCGTCGCACTCCGGCGTCGCGTACTCGGGGTGGCTGCCGACGTCGAGGTAGAGCCGGGCGCCGTTGCGCAGGAACACGTTGCTGCTGCGGCCCCACGACACGACGCGACGAAACAGGTAGCGCGCGACCTCGTCGGGCGACAGACGGCGCTGGCCCTTGAACGAGCAGGTGACGCCGTACTCGTTCTCGATGCCGAAGATGCGCCGGTCCATGGCTTCAGCCTAGTCGCGGCAGGGCAACTACGGGGTCCGGCGCGCGAACGTCACCGGGTTGTAGTGCGTCTGCGGCCAGTCGGTACCTGCGACCGCCGGATCGGGACCTGCGACGGACGACGTGGTACGTCGCGCCACGCCAGGCTTCACAGCATGAGACCTCCTGCGTCGGCCCTGCTGCTGTTCGCCGGGCTGTCGGCCGTGTCGCTCGCCATCGCGCTCGCGCGCATCGGTCGCGGCGGCGCGAACATCGTCATGCTCGGCCCGTTCCCGTCCGGCAAGGTGCAGGTCGTGCTGTTCGCGCTCGGAGCATGCGCGATCGGCTTGTCGTTCCTGGTGTTCGCCACGGCTGCGGCGTTCCGTTGCGCACACCGCTGGCTCGGTCTGTTCCTGAGCCTGCTCGTGACGGTCGCATGGCTCGCGTCGCTCCCCCTCTGGGCCCTCGTGTGCGTCGTGGGTTCACTGGAGTACGAGGACTCGCCCGAGACCCACCGCTTCGAGACCACGGACGGCAAGTACCTCCTGGCCACGCAACCTCAGTACGACCCCAGCCAGGTCAGCCTCACGCTCTACCGCAAGGACGGGCTCGTCTACTCACGCGTCACCAGCAGATGGGCCGCAACGTCAGCCGCGATCGCGCCCGCGGACGTCGGGAGAGGCGACTTCTCCGTCGTCCGTTCGGGCGACCGTGCCTGGATCGCGTTCGACGCGACCCGCCTCGAGATCCCCGGCCCGTAGCGCTCGGCGTCGCGACAGTCCTACGATCCGAGCGCCGCCTTGACGTCGGCGTCGGTGAGCCGCTTGAACTTGCGCGGCTGGGGGCGTGAGCGCGACAACGTGGCGATCTCGAGGGCCGAGGCCTCGACGGTGCGAGCCGGGTCGGTGTCCTGGCCCAGCGCCGTGACGGCGATGCGGATCGCGGACGCGAGGTCGAGGCCTGGCGTGTAGTGCTCGCCCAGGTACGTCTCGACCTGCTCGCTCTGGCCGCCCATGACGCCGAAGCCCTGCACGTCGGCGACCGAGCCGTCGTACATGAGCCGGTAGACCTGGTCGTGCGCGGCGTCGTCGCCGAGCTCGCCGACGAAGATCTCGACCTCGTAGGGCTTCTCGCCGCCCGACGAGAAGATCGTGCCGAGGGTCTGGGCGTACGCGTTGGCGAGCCCGCGCGCCGTGACGTCGCGCCGGTCGTAGGCGTAGCCGCGCATGTCGGCCAATCGCACCCCGGCGATGCGCAGGTTCTCGAACTCGTTGTAGCGGCCGACGGCCGCGAAGCCGATGCGGTCGTAGATCTCGCTGATCTTGTGCAGTGCCTGCGACGGGTTCTCGGCCACGAACAGGATGCCGTCGGCGTAGTGGATGACGGCGACGCTGCGACCGCGGGTGATGCCCTTGCGGGCGAAGTCGGCCCGGTCCTTCATGAGCTGCTCGGGCGAGACGTAGAACTGCTGGGTCATCGCAGGACTCCTGGTTGAGGGGGGCTAGTTCAGGGGGGCGGACGGGCCGTCGGGGCGCTGGAGGCGGCTGCCGATCACGTCATCGGCGATGGCGCCGACCTCGTCGTCGGCCAGGCGCCGATAGCCGTCGGCGGTGACGACCGACACGACCGGGAAGATGCGTCGGGTCAGGTCGGGGCCTCCGGTGGCGGAGTCGTCGTCGGCGGCGTCGTACAGCGCCTGGATGGCGGCCGTGACACAGTCGCCCTCGGTGAGGCCTCGGCTGTAGAGCTTCTTGAGCGACCCGCGGGCGAACACCGACCCCGAGCCGACGGTGTGGAAGCCGCTGTGCTCCTCGTAGCGCCCGCCCGTGACGTCGTACGAGAAGATGCGGCCCTGCTGCGTCTCGAGGTCGAAGCTGGCGAACAGCGGCACGACGGCCAGGCCCTGCATGGCCAGGCCGAGGTTGCCGCGGATCAGCGCGGCCAGGCGGTTGGCCTTGCCGTCGGCCGACAGCACGGTGCCCTCGATCTTCTCGTAGTGCTCGAGCTCGACCTGGAACAGCCGCACCATCTCGATCGCCAGGCCTGCGCTGCCGGCGATGCCGATGCACGAGTACTCGTCGGCCGGGAACACCTTCTCGATGTCGCGCTGCGCGATGACGTTGCCCATCGTGGCGCGCCGGTCGCCGGCCATGATGACTCCGCCGTCGAAGGTGGCCGACACGATCGTGGTGGCGTGCGGCGCGAGGTCACCGTGCGCTCCCCCGGCCCGCGAGGCGGCACCCGGCATCAGCTCGGGTGCTGTGGTGGCGAGGTAGTCGGCGAACGACGACGAACCGGTGAGGCGGGTGCCCTCCGGCAGCATCACTGGCCGCCCTTCTGCACGAAGCTGCGGACGAACTCCTCGGCGTTCTCCTCGAGCACGTCGTCGATCTCGTCGAGGATCGAGTCGACGTCGTCGTCGAGCTTGGCCTTGGCCTCGGTGTCGACGCCCGAGGCCTCGACCTGCTCCTCGTCGGACTCGGACGGCTTGCGAGTGCTCTTGTGCTGCTGCTCAGACATGTCTCAACCCTAGCCTCTAGCGTCCAGTGATTGCGGTGAACAGCTCGGCCGCCGTGGCGCTGGACTCGAACAGCGCGCCGACGTGCTCCTCGGTCCCGCGCAGCGGCTCCATGGTCGGGATGCGCTGGAGCGAGTCGCGCCCCGGCAGGTCGAAGATGACCGAGTCCCACGAGGCGGCGGCGATGTCGGTGCTGAACCGGGCCAGGCACATGCCGCGGAAGTACGCGCGGGTGTCGCGCGGCGGATCGGTCACCGCCGCGGCGACCTGCTCGTCGGTGAACAGCCGGTCCATCCGGCCCGTGCGCACGAGCTGGTGGTAGAGCCCCTTGTGCAGCCGGATGTCGTGATACTGCAGGTCGACGAGGTGCAGCTTGGCGTGGTCCCAGTCGAGGGAGTCGCGCTCGCGGTAGCGCTCGAGCAGGGCCAGCTTGGCGACCCAGTCGAGCTCGCGGACGCACTCCATCGGGTCGCGGCCGAGCCGGTCGAGCACGCTCTCCCACCGGCGCAGCACGTCGTCGGTCTGCTCGTCGGACCCTTCGTGGACGACGAACGCCTTGGCCAGCTCGAGGTACTCGCGCTGCACCTCCAGGGCCGTGAGGCTGCGTCCGTCGGCGAGATCGACGCGATGGGTCAGCGTCGGGTCGTGGGAGACGTCGTGGACGGCACGTACCGGGTGGGCCAGCTCGAGGCTGCCGGTGATGAACCCCGCCTCGATCATCGCGAGCACCAGCGACGTCGTGCCGTGCTTGAGGTAGATGGCGGTCTCGGAGCAGTTGGCGTCGCCGATGATGACGTGCAGACGCCGGTACTTCTTGGGGTCTGCGTGCGGCTCGTCGCGGGTGTTGATGATGGGACGCTTGAGGGTCGTCTCGAGGCCCACGCCGACCTCGAAGTAGTCGGCGCGCTGGCTGATCTGGAAGGCGTGGAGACTGCCGTCCTGCTTCTGCCCGACGCGGCCGGCGCCCGTGAACACCTGCCGCGTCGCGAAGAACGGCGTCAGGTGCTCGACGATCTTCTCGAACGGGACGTCGCGACGCATCAGGTAGTTCTCGTGCGAGCCGTACGAGGCGCCCTTGTTGTCGACGTTGTTCTTGTAGAGCACGATCGGCTGGGTGCCGGGGATCTGCGCCGCGAGCTCGGCGCCGCGACGCATGACGTCCTCGCCCGCCTTCTCCCACAGCACGACGTCGAGCGGGCTGGTGACCTCGGGGCTCGAGTACTCGGGGTGGGCGTGGTCGACGTAGAGCCGGGCGCCGTTCGTGAGGATGATGTTGGCCAGGCCCATGTCCTCGTCGGTCAGCTGCGACGGATCGGCCACCTCACGGCTGAGGTCGAAGCCGCGGGCGTCGCGCAGCGGGCTCTCCTCCTCGAAGTCCCACCGCGCGCGGCGCGTCAGCCCGTGCGCCGCCGCGTAGGCGTTGACGACGTGCGTCGAGGCGACCATGGGGTTGGCGTTGGGCTGTCCCTGCACGGCGATGCCGTACTCAACCTCGCTGCCCTGCACGCGGCGAACTGTCATGGGTGTGACCCTACGGGGCGAAGCCCGGCTTCGACGGCCTCGGCCACCAGCCGCTGCTGGAGGGCTCGCGCGACGGCGAGGGCGTCGGCCTGCTCGCCGGCCGTCATCTGCACGACGGCGCCCTCGTGGACGATCGCCAGCTCTCGTCCGCGCAGGTCGGCGTCCGGCACGGCGAGTGCCGACAGCAGGGAGACGTACAGGTCGCGCGTCCATGCCTTCTCGGCCGCGATGATCGGGAGCGCCTCGTGTCCCGTGCCGGCCAGCTCGGCGTAGGCGTTGACGAAGCCGCACCCGCGGGTGTTGTCGGCCATCCATTGCTCCAGCGCGTCGAGGACGCCCATCACCTGAGGCAGACCCGGTGCGGGATGGTGCTCGTCGATGTAGGCCGTCACGAAGGCGTGCCATCTGTCGCTGCGCCGTTGGAGACACGCCGTGATGAGCCCGTCCTTGGAGCCGAACCGGTCGTAGATGGTCTTCTTGGTCGTGTCGGCCTCGTCGGCGATCCGCTCGACGCCTACCGCGCGCAGCCCGTGCTGGTAGAAGAGCTGTTCGGCCGTGCCCAGGATGCGCAGGGCGGTGGGGGTCATGCGTGCATGCGTGACGGTGCTCATGTCGGCTTCCTCTCGATCTACACTGCAAGTATACCGACCGGTATGGTTACGTGCTGGGCATGCGGCTCACGACTCTCCTGCCAGGCGGCGCTCTCGTCGTCCTCTGGAGCTCCGGGTTCATCGGCGCCGAGCTCGGCACGCGCCAGGCTCCGACCTCGACCCTGCTGGCGTGGCGCTACCTGGTGGCGGCGCTGATCCTGGTGGCCGCGTGCGCGGCACGACACGAACGAACGAGCGCGGCAGGTGCAGGGCGCCAGGTGGTCCTCGGCATCCTCTGCCAAGCCGGATACCTCGGCCTGACGGTCGGCGGCGTCGCGCTCGGCGTGTCGGCGGGGACGTCGGCGCTCATCGCGTCCATGCAGCCGTTGCTGGTCGTCGCCCTGGCGTTCTGGGTGCTCTCCGAGCGAGTCCGTGCACGACAGCTGCTCGGCCTGGCCGTGGGCCTGGTCGGCGTGCTGTTGGTCGTCGGAGGCGACCTGAGGGGCGGAGGCGCCGACTGGTGGGTCCACCTGCTCCCCCTCGGGGGGACGGCGATGCTGTCGGTCGGGACCGTCCTTCAGCAGCGGTGGCAGCCGCAGGAGTCCGTCCTCATGGCGCTGACGATCCAGACGCTGGCCGCGGCCGCCGTGTTCTGGGTCATCGCGACCCTGCAAGGCAGCACTGCTCCCCCGGCGACGAGCGCGTTCTGGGTCGCTGTGGCGTGGGTGGTCGTGCTGTCGAGCTTCGGCGGCTACGGTGCCTACCTGTGCGTGGCGCGCAGGCAGGGCGCCACCCGCGCGAGCACATGGCTGTACCTGACCCCGCCCACCACGATGCTCTGGGCCGCCGCGATGTTCGGGGACGCCGTCACGACCCTGAGCCTCGTCGGGCTCACCGTGAGCGGGCTGGGCGTGGCGATGGCGCTCAGGGCACCAGTAGCTCCTTGCCGAGGTGCACGCTGTCGTCGTAGTCGGCGTAGAAGCCGAACGCGGGAACCGTCGCGTAGCCGGACGACTCGTACAGAGCGATCGCCTCGGGCTGGGCGGTGCCCGTCTCGAGCACCAGGCGCGTGATGCCCGCTGCAGCCGCGGAGCGCTCGAGCTCGGTCAGGACGGCTCGCGCCAGGCCGCGCCGGGCGAAGGCAGGACGCACGTACATGCGCTTGACCTCGCCGTCCGTGGTGCCGTCCGGGCCACCACGTCGCCACCCGCCCATGGCGGCGGGCACGTCATCGACGTAGACCATCACGAAGTGCCCGTCGGGCGGGTCGAACTGGTGGACGTCGATCGGGGCGATGTCGCCGTCGCCGCCGTAGCGGCGCGCGTACTCCGCCTGCACCTCGGCGGTCAGCAGCTGGGCGTCGTCGCTCGCGTACGAGACGACCCTGAGGTCGAGCTCGTGCATCTACAAGTACTGGCCCGTGTTGGCGACCGTGTCGATCGACCGGCCGGGCTCGTTGCCGCTCTTGCCCGAGATGAGCGTGCGGATGAACACGATCCGCTCGCCCTTCTTGCCGGAGATGCGCGCCCAGTCGTCGGGGTTGGTCGTGTTGGGCAGGTCCTCGTTCTCCTTGAACTCGTCGAGGCAGGCCTGCAGCATGTGCTGGATGCGCAGACCGCGCTGCTGGTGCTCGAGGAGATCCTTGATCGCCATCTTCTTGGCACGATCGACGATGTTCTGGATCATGGCGCCGGAGTTGAAGTCCTTGAAGTACATGACTTCCTTGTCACCGTTGGCGTAGGTGACCTCCAGGAACCTGTTGTCGTCGATCTCGGCGTACATCCGGTCGACGACCTTCTCGATCATCGCCTTGATGGTCAGCGAACGATCGCCACTGAACTCGGAGAGATCGTCGTCGTTGATCGGCAGTTCGTCGGTGAGGTACTTGCTGAAGATGTCCTGTGCGGATTCGGCGTCCGGACGCTCGATCTTGATCTTGACGTCGAGGCGGCCGGGCCGCAGGATCGCCGGGTCGATCATGTCCTCACGGTTGGAGGCACCGATCACGATGACGTTCTCCAAGCCTTCCACGCCGTCGATCTCGCTGAGCAGCTGCGGCACCACCGTGGTCTCCACGTCGGAGCTGACGCCGGTGCCGCGGGTGCGGAAGATCGAGCCCATCTCGTCGAAGAACACGATGACGGGCGTGCCCTCCGAGGCCTTCTCGCGAGCACGTTGGAAGATCAGGCGGATGTGGCGTTCGGTCTC
>JBEVGQ010000232.1:0-3538 GCA_040511655.1 Aeromicrobium sp.
GGCTGGCGACAACGTGTCTAGTCCTTCAGGACTAGGGAAAATGACTAGGAACGCTCTGACGTCAGGGGGACGAAGTTCCTAGGTTTGTACTAACCAACTTCGGCCACTGGGGCCGGTCTCGGGGAGGTTCATCGTGTGGAACGAAAACTGGGCGGCCGACGCCGCGTGTCGGGGCAAGTCCGATGCCCTGTTCGTCAAGGGCGCCGAACAGAACCGTGCCAAGCAGGTCTGCGGCACGTGCGAGGTGCGGGCCGAGTGCCTGGCCGAGGCACTCGACAACCGGATCGAGTGGGGCGTGTGGGGTGGCATGACCGAGCGCGAGCGCCGTGCGCTGCTGCGTCGTCGTCCCAACGTCACCGCGTGGCGCAGCGTCCTGCAGGTCGCCGTCTGAGCTGACGCCGATCAGGCGTCGTCCGCGCCGGCCAGCAGGTCGCCGATGCGACGCAAGCCGTCGAGGTCGTGCACGTCGCCGGCCAGGGCTGCGACCGACACGGTCGGGACGCCCGGGTGTGCCGCGCTGAAGCGTCGCTTGAGTCGCTCCTCGCGTGCTGTGACCCGCATGCGCTCGGCGTGGATCGTCAGCAGCTCGCCCGTGGTGCGCGCGTCGCCTGCGGACCCGTCGACGAGCTTCTGCGCCGCCGACTCCGCGTCGACGGCCGTGATGCCGTCGGCGCCGGACTCGTGGACGCGGTTGACCACCAGGCCGGCGAGGGGCATCTGCTCGCCGGCGAGACGTTCGACGAAGTACGAGGCCTCGCGCATCGCGGCGGGCTCGGGCGCGGCCACGACGACGAAGGCCGTCCCCCGCGCCTGCAGCAGCGCGTAGGTGCCCTCGGCCCGCTGCCGGAAGCCGCCGAAGAGGGTGTCGAAGGCGGCGATGAACGTCTGCATGTCGGTCAGCACCTGGGCGCCCAGGATCTTGTTGAGCGCGCTCGTGACGATGCCGAAGCCCGCACTGATGAGCCGCGCCGGGCCCTTGGCCGGGGCCAGCAGCAGCTTGATGAAGCGGCCGTCGAGCATCGACGACAGCCGGTCGGGCGCGTCGAGGAAGTCGAGGGCCGAGCGCGACGGCGGCGTGTCGACGACGATCAGGTCCCAGCGACCGGTCGCGTGCAGCTGGCCGAGCTTCTCCATGGCCATGTACTCCTGCGTGCCCGCGAACGAGCTCGACAGAGCGACGTAGAACGGGTTGGCCAGGATCTGCGCGGCCTTCTCGGGCGTCGCGTGCTGCTCGACGACCTCGTCGAACGTCCGCTTCATGTCGAGCATCATGGCGTCGAGCGAGCCGCCGTCGAGCGCGGCGCCGGTGACGGGACGAGGGGTGTTGTCGAGCTCGGTCAACCCCATCGACTGGGCGAGGCGACGGGCCGGGTCGATCGTCAGCACGCAGACCGAGCGGCCCTTCTCAGCGGCGCGCAGGGCGAGGGCCGCGGCGGTGGTCGTCTTGCCGACGCCGCCCGAGCCGCAGCACACGACGATGTGGGTCGTCTCGTCGTCGAGCAGCGCGTCGACGTCGAGACGTCCGCCGGTCGCGCCGTCGCCGCCGGTGCCGCCGCGGGGCGACGTGCGTCCCTTGCGGGTGGACGGGCTGGTGTGGGCCTTGCCGGTCATCGCAGGCCCTCCAGCTGCTCGGCGAGCTCGAAGAGGGCTCCGAGGTCGATGCCGTCGCTGAGCAGCGGCAGCTCGACGAGCGGACGTCCGCAGCCGTCGAGGATCTCGCGCTGGGCGTCTTGGAGGCGCTGACGCTCGAGGTGCGCCTCGCCGCCGGCGATCAGGGCCTCCGCGACGTCGGCATCGCGCTGGAGGCCGACGCCCGCCAGCACCGAGCCGACCGAGGCGGGCGCGAGCGACCCGGACGTGAGGGCGTCCTGCGAAGCCTCCGACAGCACGGACGGCCGGACGAGGTTGAGGATCACGTGGCCGACGGGCAGCCGTTCGGACGTCAGCTCGGCGATGCCGTCGATCGTCTCCTGCACGGGCATCTCCTCGAGCACCGTCACGAGGTGCACGCGGGTCTCGGGCGCGCGCATCATCTCCATGATCGAGTCGGCCTGCCGGCGGATGGGTCCCACCTTGGCGAGGCCGGCGACCTCGGAGTTGACGTTGAGGAAGCGCGTGATGCGTCCGGTCGGAGGGGCGTCCATGATGATGGCGTCGTAGGTGAACCGGCCGCCGGTGCGGCGGCGCGCGGCCTCGTAGACCTTGCCGGTCAGCAGCACGTCGCGGACGCCGGGCGCGATCGTCGTGGCGAAGTCGATGATGCCGAACTTGTCGAGCGCCTTGCCCGCCCGGCCGAGGCGGTAGTACATCGCGAGGTACTCCAGCAGCGCGGCCTCGGGATCGATCGCGAGGGCGTACACCTCGCCCCCGCCCAGGCCGACCGCGATCCTGCGCTCCTCGTAGGGAAGCGGCGGCACGTCGAACAGCTGCGCGATGCCCTGGCGGCCCTCGACCTCGCACAGCAGCACCTTCTTGCCGCGACCCGCCAGCGACATCGCGAGCGCGGCGGCCACGGTCGTCTTGCCGGTGCCGCCCTTGCCGGTGACGACATGGAGCTGGGTGGATTGGGCCACGTCCCGAGCCTACCGACGGCCGCGGATACCGCCTCTCGATCATGGCCCCCGCGACCGTGACCCTCGTCGCCTCGCGACCGGCGTCCGTCCGTCCCGATACAGTCGGCGCATGACGAAATGGGAGTACCTCACCGCGCCGGTCCTCGTGCACGCCACGAAGCAGATCCTCGACAACTTCGGTCAGGACGGCTGGGAGCTCGTCCAGATCGTCCCGGGCATGAACCCCGAGAACCTGGTGGCCTACTTCAAGCGCCCGGTCGCATGACGTCGGCGGTCGAGCAGCGGCTCGCCGAGGCGGGGTTCGAGGTCCCGGTCGTCCCGGCACCGGTGGCGGTCTACGTCCCGGCCGTCCGCACGGGCTCCTACGTCTACACGTCCGGCCAGCTGCCGCTGCGTGCCGGCGAGCTGCTGGCCACCGGCAAGGTCGGCGGCGAGGTGACGCCCGAGGTGGCCTACGACTGCGCCCGCCAGAGCGCCCTCAACGCCATCGCGGCGGTCAAGTCGGTCATCGGCGACCTCGACATCGTCGTGCGGGTCGTCAAGGCGACCGTCTTCGTCGCGAGCACGTCAGACTTCACCGCCCAGCCTGCCGTCGCCAACGGTGCCAGCGAGCTGTTCGGCGTGGCCTTCGGCGACGCGGGCCAGCATGCGCGCAGCGCCGTGGGCGTCCCGGTCCTGCCGCTCGACGCCCCGGTCGAGGTCGAGCTGGTCGTCGAGGTCGCATGAGCCTGGTGCCGCTGCCCGACGTGCTGCGGGACGCGGCAGCCGGCCCACCGCGGCAGCCGGTGGCGGCGCGCGACGCGGCGACGATCGTGGTCGTCCGTGACGGTGACGAGGGCATCGAGGCCTACCTGATGCGTCGTCAGACGAGCATGGCGTTCGCGGCGGGCATGTACGTCTTCCCAGGCGGCGGTCTGTCGGCGTCCGACGTCGAGCACGAGGTGCCCTGGGTGGGGCCCGCCGCC
>JBEVGQ010000233.1:0-41614 GCA_040511655.1 Aeromicrobium sp.
CCACCGACGGCGGGACCCTGGCCCGCGTGGCCATGATCTTCCCCGAGGACGTCGGCGGCGAAGGCCTCGGAGTACCCAGCCACGACTGAGAACTGATATCGCGGGCGCCGGTGCCAGTGTCGATCGAAACAACGACGACCTGAGCCCGGCGCCCGCGACGTCGTCACAGGGATGTGGGGGAGACAGGACGTTCTATTAAGTTAAATAGGTATATAGATTGATATCCGTCAAACATAGCCCTACTGTATGTCGTGGATCACACATCCGAGACGAGGGCGCAACCCCCTGCTCCCTGGCTCTCTCACGAAGGAGACATCCCTATGACGCTGTTCGGATCACCTAAGCGCAAGGCATCGGCCTTGGGGTTGGCCGCTGCACTCGCGCTCAGCGCGTGCGGTGGCGGTAGCGGTGGCGACACCAGTGACGGGGGTGGAGGTGACAAGGGCACGTTCAACTTCGTCGCCGCCCTGCCGATGAGCGGCCCGCTGTCCGCGATCGGCGGCCAGCCTTACAAGACCGCCTTCGAGACCACGGTCGAGATCATCAACAAGGACGGAGGCATCGACGGCAAGAAGGTCAAGCTCACCATCATCGACACGGCGGGCGACGCGACCAAGGCGGTCGCGAACGTGCAGGCCTACCTGGCTGACAACGACAAGCCTGACGCGATGTTCAGCGGGTACAGCTTCGAAGCGCTGCCCCTGGCCCCGCTGCTGACGAAGCAGAAGATCCCGCTCGTCTCGTCGTCGGTCACCCCCCTGCTCAACAACCCCGACAAGTTCCCGTACACCTTCCAGCAGTCGGTGCCGATCCGCACGATCATCGACGTGCTCTCGGACCACATCGTCGAGAAGGGCCACAAGAAGGTCGGCTACATCGCGGTCGACGACGAGTCGGGCCACGTCTCGGTCGACGCCTTCAAGAAGGTCGCTTCCGCCAAGGGGCTGACCGTCACGGGTGCCTTCGTCAAGGCCGACGCCGTCGACGCGACCTCGACGCTCGAGAAGCTCAAGGCGTCCAAGCCGGACGTCGTCGTCGTCAGCGCGGTCGGACCGGCCGCCGCCGCAATCCTCAAGTCGCGGACGGAGATCGGCTGGGACGTGCCGACCATCGGCGAGGGCTCGGCGTTCGCCGCCAGCGACCTCGGCAAGATCTCGTCGAAGGAGTACTGGGGCAACGTCGAGGTCCAGATGCCGAACTGGACGGTCAAGGGCAGCGACATGCTCAGCGTCCCCGCCTTCGACACCTACCTGAAGGACTACAAGGCGAAGTCCGCCATCACCACCGGTATGGGCGGCCTCGTCTGCCTCTACCAGGACCTCCTGACGATCAAGGCGGGCTTCGAGGCCACCGACCAGGACGATGCCGAGGGCTTCGCCAAGGGGCTCGAGGGCATCGGTGCCGACACGATCCCGGACTCGATCAAGGACCTGTGGGTCGGCCCGAAGGGTCTCGGCTACGGACCGGACAACCATGACAACGCTGAGTGGGGCGCGGACGACTTCACCTTCGTCCCGGCTCAGGCGCTCGTCGACGGCATGGCGACTGCGGACGGTTCCTGAGTCGTCGAGTGGGACCGGTGCCAGTTCGCCGGTCCCACTCGCCGTCGTCCCTCCTCCGATCCCTGACACCTGGCGACCACAAGGAATCCCATGACCATCATCTGGACCGGTATCGCACTCGGTTCGCTGTATGCCATCGCGGCGGTGCTGTACAACCTCACCGTCGCCACAGCGGGCATCTTCAACTTCGCCGCCGCTCAGTACGTCATGGTGGGCGTCTTCGTGGCCTTCGTGATCCAGGGTGAGCTCGATCTCCCCTTGATCCTCGCGGTGCCGGCGGGTGCCGCGATCGGCGGACTCATCGGCTGGCTCACCGAGGTGGCGGCCGTCCGACCGCTCGAGGACAAGACCGGCTGGGCGCCCCTGGTGACGACGGTCGGCGCGAGCGTCGTCATCGAGGGCGTCATCTACGCCATCTGGGGTGCCGATCCGCGCAACGTCGACTCGATCCTGCCGTCCGACTCGCTCACGATCTTCGGTGGGCGACTCCAGGCGACCGACCTGGCGCTCATCGTCACGGCGGTCGTGCTCTGCACAGCCGCCCATGTGGTCCACTCGCGGACACGCTGGGGCCTCATGGGACGCGCCATGACCAACGCGCCCGACACCGCGGCGATCCGCGGCATCAACACCAAGCGGCTGGTGACGGGCTCCTTCGTCCTGGCAGGCTCGCTCGGCGGTGCCTCCGGAGTCCTGATCGCTCCCAAGACGGGCGCGGTGTTCAGCCTCGGAGCGACGCTCGTCGTGTTCGCGTTCGCAGCACTCACGGTCGGCGGCTTCGGCAGCTACGTGGGCTGCCTGGTCGGCGGACTGATCGTGGGGCTGATCCAGGTCCACACCGAACGCTATCTCGGAAGTTCCTACCCCCTGCTGATCATCTTCGGCACCCTGCTGGTCGTGCTCCTGATCCGACCGACCGGGTTGTTCGGCGATCGACGGATTCGATTGGTGTGACCGCATGACCTCCTTTGTGTACAAGTTCCTCTCCCGCAAGGACCTGTGGATCCTCCCACTGGGTCTGTTCGTGATCGTCCTGCTGCTGCCCGCTCTGGGCTACGAGGCCGGCTTCCTGCGCCAGATGATCCTGATCTCGATCTACACGCTGATCGTGGCTGGTCTCAACCTCAGCTTCGGCTTCGCCGGCGAGGTGGTGCTGGGGCAGGTGGCGATCCTCGCGTTCGGTGCCTACACGGCCGGGATCCTGTCCAACCACGGCGTCGTCGACCTGTCGATCGCGATGGGCCTGTCCCTGGTCGTTGCGGCCGTCGTGGGACTGGTCACGGGTCTGCCTGGGCTCCGTCTCTCCCACATGGCTCTCGGACTGATCACGTTCTTCCTGGTCCTGCTGATCCCGCCGCTGGCGTTGGCCTGGGAGAGCGAGACCGGTGGGTACACCGGCATCTTCGGCCTTCTCGACCCGACGTTCTTCGGCATCCCGATCGACACCGACGGTGCACTGTTCTTCGTCAGCGCACTGTGCGCGGGGCTGTGGCTGATCATCTTCCGCAACCTGGTGCTGTCGCGATACGGTCTCGCGCTGCGTCTCCTGAAGGAGAATCCGCTGCTGGCCTCCTCGTTGGGCCAGTCGGTGCGCAGCCTGCGCCTGACGGCCTATGTCGTCGGCAGCCTGCCCGCCGGCATCGCCGGTGTCCTGTTCGCGTACGCCACGGCATACGTGGCACCGACCTCGTTCACGCTGCAGCTGACGATCGCGGTGCTGGCGGCATCGGTCGTCGGCGGTGCGCAGAGCGTGTACGGCGCCGTGGTGGGCTCGGCGCTCCTGGTGCTCGGTCCGCTCAACGCCGACGCGTTCGAGAAGTACTCCTTGATCGTCTACGGCGCGTTCCTGGTGCTGGTCGGGACGGTCTTCGCGACCGGTCTGACAGGCGTGGTGCGCAACGGGACGGACAGGCTGCGCAGGGCGCTGGAGCGCCAGCTCTCGGCCAGCGACCCGACCGACGAGGTGGTCGGCAGCAGTGCCGAGACACTCGACCTCACGATTCCCGGAGAGGCCCTCACGGTCAGGGGTGCGTCGAGGTCCTTCGGCGAGGTCAAGGCGATCGCCGACGTCGACTTCTCCGCGCAGCCGGGACGGATCACGGCGCTGATCGGGGCCAACGGCGCCGGCAAGACCACGTTGCTCAACGCCATCGCGGGGGCCATCACCCTCGACGGCGGCACCGTGGAGCTCGGCGGCGTGGACGTGTCGTCGATGTCCGCAGCCCAGCGAGCCCGCGCGGGCGTGGGCCGCACGTTCCAGACCCCCATGATCCCTGCCTCGATGAGCGTCGAGGAGGTCGCCGCCTCCGGCGCTCTCATCAACGGCGGTCTCAAGCCCCTGTCGGCGATCCTGCGACTTCCGGCCTTCCGTCGGCAGCGTCGTGAGGACGCGACGGTCGCCCGCGACGCCCTCGGCGTCGTCGGCCTGCTCGACAAGCTCGACGAGCCGGCCTCGAAGCTGCCGCTCAGCACGCGTCGCCTCCTCGAGGTGGTCCGCGCTGTCGCCGGCAAGCCCAAGGTCCTGCTGTTCGACGAGCCGGCCGCGGGCATGGACGACGATGCGATCGACGAGCTGCGCGCCCTGCTGCTGCAGCTGCGGGATGCGGGCGCGACCATCGTGCTGATCGAGCACAACATCTCGTTCGTGCTCGGCATCGCCGACGACGTCCACGTCATGGAGCTCGGCCGGATGATCGCCAGCGGCACTCCCGCGGAGATCCGCGCGGACGAGAAGGTGATCGCCAGCTATCTGGGCTCGCGGCCGGTCGCTCCTGCCGTGACCCCGACAGGAGGAGGGCAGCATGAGTGAGCCGGTGAGTGGTGAGGTGTCGCTGCAGGTCAAGGGCCTGCGTCTGGGCTATGGCGATCTGACGGCTGTCTGGGACATCGACCTGGAGGCCCGCCCGGGTCGGACGACCGCCTTGCTGGGGCGCAACGGTGCCGGCAAGACGACGTTGCTGTCGGGAATCGCCGGCCTGTTGACGGCCAAGTCGGGCAGCGTCACGCTGCACGGCAAGGACATCACCTCCATGTCGCCGTGGCACCGGGTCGAGCACGGGCTCGGCATGGTGCAGGAGGGAAAGAGGATCTTCCGAAGCCTCACGGTGGCGGACAACATCGCGGTCTCGGTGCCCAGGACGGTGCCGCGCGGCGAGCGTGCTGCCGCTCTCGAGCGCACGTGGGACCGGTTTCCCGTGCTGGCGGAGCGGCGGACCCAGCTGGGGGGTGAGCTGAGCGGAGGACAGCAGCAGATGCTGAGCATCGCCAGCGCCATCGTCGGAGGGCCCTCGGTGCTGCTGGTCGACGAGCCGTCGTCGGGGCTGTCGCCCATCGCGGTGGCGCAGGTGCTGGCGATCATCGACGATCTCAAGCGGGAGGGGCTGGCGATCGTCCTGGTCGAGCAGAACGTCGAAGAGGTCTTGGCGGGCTTCGCCGACGACGTCGCGGTGATCGACCAGGGGCGCATCGTGATGAGGGGGGCGGCCGACACGATCTCGGCCAAGGCCATCGGTGACGTCATGTTCGGCGTCGAAGCCGCATCGATCTATCCGTGACCCCTATGAGCCCGCCGCTCGCGCTCTCGGACCGACTCGGACCCCTGGGCCTGTGGACGTCGGCCTTCGACGCCATGGCACCCGGGGACATCCCGGGGGTGATGGACGCCGTGGAGTCGCAGGGTTGGGGCACCCTGTGGTTCGCGGAGTCGCGCGTCGGCCGCGAGGCGATGTCCCTGGCCTCCCTGCTGCTCTCCCACACCGAGCGGATGGTGATCGCCACCGGCGTGGCCAACCTGTGGTTCCGCGACCCGTGGGCTGCGGCGAAGGGGCAGGCTTTCCTGACCGAGGCGTCGGGCGACCGGTTCATCCTGGGGCTGGGCGTGGGGCATCGCGGGGTGACACCTCGCAGCAAGAGCGAGTACGGGCGTCCCGTCGACACCCTCTCGGACTATGTCGCCGCGGTCGACCGCATCCATCGTGACGAGGCCCAGGCCTTCGCTGGGCGCCGCGTGCTGGCTGCGCTGGGTCCCCGCATGCTGGCCTTGTCGGCGAGCACGTCAGCAGGTGCGATCAGCTACCTGGGACCGGTTTCGCACACCAGGTCGGCCCGAGCCTCCCTGGGCCCGGAGCCGTTCCTGGCCGTGTCCTTGAAGGTTGCGCTGGGCCGGAAGGCCGAGGTGCTCGAGGTCGCCCGCGCATCGGTGGCTGGCCCGCTCCAGCTGAGGAACTACACGGCCAACCTGGTGAGGTTGGGCCATGGCGAGGCCGACGTGCTCGCCGCGGCGGATGGCGTCGTCCACGACCTGGTGGCCATGGGCACCGTCGACGACGTCGCCTCCCGGGTGCAGGCCCACCTGGACGTCGGAGCAGATCATGTCGCCCTCGAAGTCGTGGCGGATCGGACCGAGGACGTGCTCGCCGCCTGGGCAGAGCTCAGCACCATGCGCATCACCCGCGTCTCACGGGATCGCGGTGCCGGCATCGACGGACAGCGCTGTCCCGGTGACATAGCGTGACTCCGGTGAGGCCAGCCACAGGACGGCCTCGCTGATGTCGCTCGGGTCGACCCACGGCACGCGGAGGGGGCTGGCGGCGGCCGCTGCGTCGGCGAACACCTCTCGGGTCGTGGCGGGAGCGCCCGGAAAGTACATGCCCTTGACCTGGGCGTTCTGCAGCATCTGCGTGTCGACGTTGCCCGGCAGCACCGCATTGGCCCGGACGCCGTGAGGCCCGAGCTCGCGGGCCAGGGTCCGCACGAGCCCGATCAGTCCGTGCTTGGCGGTCACGTAGTCGCCGATGTTGGCCGAGCCCTTCACCGATGCTCCCGAGCCGGTCACGATGACCGAGCGGTGGCCCTCGCGCTTGAGGATCTCCGGGACGGCCACCTTGATGGTCTTCCACACGCCGATGAGATCGGTCTCGATCACGTTCTGGAAGACGGCGTCGTCGATCTCCCAGAGCGGGCCGGCGCCGCCGAGGACGGCAGCGTTGGCGAGAAGGATGTCGACACCGCCGAACTCGGCCACCCCGTCGGCGACGACCGAGCGGATCTGGTCGATGTCCCGGACGTCGGCGATCCGGGTCAGGATCGAGCCGCCCGCCGCACGCACCGCGTCCTCGGTCTCGGCGAGGTCGGCGGCGGTGGCGAGGTCGTAGGCGACCTCGGGCTGGTCCGCGCAGAGGTCGAAGCCGATGACGGCCGCGCCCTCCTGGGCGAACCGGAGGGCGTGCGAGCGGCCCTGGCCGCGCGCCACGCCGGAGATCAGGACGACCTGTCCATCGAATCTACCCATGAGCGCTCCTGGCGTACTAGCAGTGAAGTAGTGTAATGATTGAGATGCTACCTGATCGTCGACGATGGCCCGTCGCCGACATTCCACGGCCGTGCGCGGCCAGCCTCGAGGAAGTGCACATGACGAGACCGAGTCCACGGACCGGCGGTGTCGACGACGTCGTCGACCAGATCCGTCGCGAGACGCGCCGGCGGGCCATGCGCACCCTGGCCCCGCTGGCAGCCGGGGTCGACCGGGAGCAGGAGTTCTCGCAGCCGATGTGGGACGAGCTGCGCGACATGGGCATCTTCGGCATCGCGTTCCCCGAGGAGGTCGGTGGGGCAGGCGCGTCCACCCTCGCCTACGTGGCGGCCTTGGAGGAGATCGCCTACGCCTCCGGTGTCGCGGCGCTGTATCCCGGCACCACGGTGCAGGTCGCCCAAGCCGTCCTGCGGCATGGATCGCCCGAGGCCGTCGCTCGGTGGGCGGCGCCGTTGATCGCGGGCGAGCACCCGGCTGCCTGGGCCTTCACGGAGCCGCAGACCGGGTCCGACCCCAAGCAGCTGACGACCGTCGCTCGACGTGATGGCGACCAGTGGCGCCTGAGCGGCCAGAAGATCTTCATCTCCTATGCGGCCCAGTCGCCGGTCGCGCTGGTGTTCGCCAAGGTCGAGAGCGGTTCGGTGGCGGCGTTCCTCGTCGAGACCGATCAACCCGGCTGGACCGTGGGACCGCACGCGAGGGTCATGTCGTTCGGGGGCACCGGGGCGAGTCCGGTGTTCCTCGACGACGTCGTGGTTCCGGCAAGCCACCTCGTGGGAGCCGAGGACGGAGGCTTCCGGGTCATGCTCGACGGCGAGGCCGTCGGCAAGATCCGAGTCTCGGCCATCAACGTCGGAGTGGCCCAGCGCGCCCTCGACGAGGCCGCCTCCTATGCGGTCACCCGGCTGCACCGCGGTGCGTCGATCGGCGAGAAGTTCAGCTCGATCCAGTCGCACCTCGCCGACATGCAGGCATCCGTGCTGGCAGCCCGGGCCCTGCTGGTCGAGACGGCCGCCGCGGTCGACTCCGGCGACGACATCGGTGCGGCAGCGGCCGCCCTGCGCATCGTGACGGGTCGTGCTGCACGAGAGACCGCGAGTGCAGCGATGCAGATCTGCGGTGCGTACGGCATGACGCAGGAGATGCCGATCGAACGTCTCTACCGCGAGGCCAAGTTCTACGAGGTGGCCCAGGGGGCGGTCGAGCTGCAACGGGTCATCGTCGGCAAGGACGTCCTCCGGCGGGCCATGAAGAACACATGAGCGGACATCCGTCCGCCCATGAGGGACGTGCCGCCAGCTGGCCGTCGATCCAGAGAGAGTCGTGAGACATGCAACAGCAACTTGACCTGACCGATCGCGTCGTCGTCGTGAC
The DNA here is from genome assembly GCA_040511655.1 of Aeromicrobium sp. GTDB lineage: Bacteria > Actinomycetota > Actinomycetes > Propionibacteriales > Nocardioidaceae > Aeromicrobium. The sequence continues at coordinate 8,248 of JBEVGQ010000233.1, forward strand.
CGGCGGCAACTCCGGCCTCGGCCTCGGGATGGTGGAGGGCCTGCTCGAGGCCGGTGCCACCGTGCACGTGTGGGGCACCAACCCGACCAAGAACCAGGCAGCGGCCGAGGGGCTGTCGCGATTCGCCGATCGACTGACCTTCGACGTCGTCGACGTCGGGGACGAGGAGCGGGTCACGGAGGCCATGGCGGCCGTCGCGGACGAGCGAGGGCGGCTGGACGCGTGCTTCAACAACGCCGGGATCGTCAACGGCTTCGCGACACCACGCTTCGTCGACTCGAGCCTCGAGGACTGGCGCCGCATCACCCGGGTCAACCTCGACGGCACGTACCTCGTCATGCGCGAGGCCGCGCGGCACATGATCCGGTTCGACAACGGCGGGAGCCTGGTCGGCACGTCGAGCCTGGCGGCCAACTTCGGTGCCCCGCGCGAGGAGTCGTACGCCGCGTCCAAGGCCGGCGTCGTGGCGATCATGCAGTCACTGGCCGTCGAGCTCGGCAAGTACGGGATCCGCGCCAACTCGCTGCTGCCGGGCTGGACGATGTCGGCGATCACCGAGACGTGGACCGTCGAGTCGCACGCCAACGAGCGCATCCTGCCGCGCATCCCGCTGCGCCGGTGGGGCCGGCCGGACGACTGGGCCGGCATCGCGGTCTACCTCGCCTCCGACGCCTCCAGCTTCCACACCGGGGACAGCTTCACGCTCGACGGCGGCTACAGCCGGTTCTGACCCTTCCGCATCCCTGCCCGAGAGGACATGACATGACTGAACCGACCGTGCTGTACGAGGTGTCCGACGGCGTCGCACTGATCACCCTGCACCGCCCCGAGGCGCGCAACGCGATCAACAGCGTGCTGGCGCGCGAGCTGCTCGACGTCATGGCCACGGCCGAGTCGTCCGACGACGTGCGGGTGATGGTGTTCACAGGATCGGGGCCGTCGTTCAGCGGCGGTGTCGACCTCAAGGAGTTCCGGGCGACCGGCCGTGCCCCCGTGGGTGCCTCCGACGCGATCCTCGCTGCTGGCGAGCTCATCAAGCCGGCGATCGGCGCCATCAACGGCCCGGCCATGACCGGCGCGTTGGAGCTCGTCCTCGGCCTGGACTTCCTCATCGCCTCCGACCGGGCGGTCTTCGCCGACACCCACGCGGCTGTCGGGATCCTGCCCGGCGGAGGGATGACAGCACGGCTGCCGCGCGCGATCGGCTTCCGCCAGGCCTTCGAGCTGTCCGCGACGGGTGTTGCGTGGAGCGCGGAGCAGGCGCACCAGATGGGACTGGTCAACCGTGTGGTGACCCACGACGAGCTGATCGCGGAGGCGCTGTCGACGGCGCGCGCCATGGCGCAGCGCGACCCGGGCGTGCTGACCGCCTTGAAGTCGCTGTACCGAGGCAGCGCCGGCGGGTCGTTGGCCGAGGCGATCAGGCTCGAGGTGTCTGCTCGCGACCTCCGTCGTGCGGCGGGGACGGCCTTCGTCCCGCACGCCCGGCCGTCCTCATGACGGCCAGCTCAGGAGAAGTCGAGGACGAGGCGGCCTCGCGTGCCGCCTGATGCCAGTCGCCGGTGTGCCTCGGGTGCCTCGTCGGGGGCGAGCACCTGCGCGACCCGCATGGTGATCGTGCCGGCCGCAGCGGCCCGTGCGAGCTGCTCGAGCTTGTCGGCGCGTCGGTAGTAGTCGACCATCTGGATGGCCGTGACCTCGATGCCGCGCTCTGCGGGCAGCGGTGGTTCCGACCGGACCGCGGCGACCGTGCCGCCGTCCTTGACCGCGGACAGCACGTGGGGACCGCTGACGGCGCCGTCGATCAGTGCATCGATCCCGTCGGGGAAGGCCGATCGCACGGCCGCGGCCCAGCCCTGGCCACGAGGAAGGACCATCGTGGCCCCGAACCCGGCGACGAGCTCGCGGTCGGCCTCCGACGCATCCGCGACGACGCGCAGCCCCAGGTCTGAGGCCAGCTCGATCGCGAGTCCGCCGACCGCACCGGCGGCACCCGTCACTCCCACGGTGGTCGCTCCGCGCTCGCGCAGGAGGTCGATCGCGCGCAGAGCGGTGAGCCCGTTCATCGCGACCGTGCTGGCCTCGGCGAACGATGCCTCCGGCGGAGCAGCTGCGAGCGCGTCGTCGGGGACCACGACGTAGTCGGCGTAGGCGCCCTGCCGCGAGCCGCTGGGCATCGCTATCCCCAGGACCCGGGTGCCCGGGGACCAGCGGGACCCGTCGCCCGGCTGGTCCACCGTGCCGGCGAAGTCCATGCCGGCGATCCACGGGGCAGGGTGGCCGACCTGGGCGGCGTAGCCCAGGCCTGCCCGGAACACCGTGTCGGTGGGGTTGACGGCGGCCGCGTGAACTCGCACCCGGACCTGTCGAACGCCCGGATCGGGCAACGGCAACGCCGTGACTGCGAGGACGTCGGGATCCCCGAACCGGTCGAACGCCACCGCGCGCATCGTGGCCGGTGGTGCAGCGGTGCCGGGGACGCTCACTGTGCCGAGGTGGTCTGGACCAGGCCGGCGGCCGCGCTCGCGATCAGGCCCTCGGCCTCGGCGATGATGCGGGGGACGAGCTCGGCGACGTGGGGGATGTCGTGGATGAGCCCCTGCACCATCCCGACGGTCCAGATGCCGGCATCGAGGTTGCCCTCCTCGTAGACCAGTCGGCCGCGCGATCCCGCCACCAGGTCTCGCACGTCCGGGAACGTCCCGCCCTGATCGAGGATGTCGACGACCGACGTGCTGATCGCGTTGCGAGCGACCCGGGCGGTGTTGCGCAGAGGCCGGAAGATCAGGTCCGTCTCCCGCTCCGTCCCGGCGACGATGGCCTGCTTGACGGCTTCGTGGATGGGGGACTCGACGGTGCACATGAACCGCGACCCCATGTTGACGCCCTCGGCGCCGAGCATCATGGCGGCGGCGAGTCCGCGTCCGTCCGCGATGCCGCCCGATGCGATGACCGGGATGCTCAGCGCAGAGGTCGTCGCCGGAACCAGGACGAGGTTGGGGATGTCGTCCTCGCCGGGATGACCCGCGCACTCGAAGCCGTCGATGCTCACGGCGTCGACGCCCACGGCCTCGGCCTTGAGCGCGTGCCGGACGCTGGTGCACTTGTGCAGCACCTTGATGCCGGCGTCGTGGACGGCTGGCAGGAAGGGCGCCGGGTTGGACCCGGCCGTCTCGAGCACTGCGACGCCGGCGTCGATGACGACCTGGAGGTACTCGTCGTAGGGCGGCGGGTTGATGGTCGGCAGGATCGTGAGGTTGACGCCGAACGGCCGGTCCGTCAGGTCCTGGCAGCGGCGGATCTCCTCGCGCAGCGCCTCGGGAGTCGGCTGGGTGAGCGCGGTGACGATGCCGAGGGCCCCGGCGTTGGACACGGCTGCCGCGAGCTCGGCACGGCCGACCCATTGCATGCCGCCCTGGACGATGGGGTGGTCGATGCCGATGAGGCGGGTGAAGCGGTTCGAGAACATGGGGACTCCTGGTGGTGGTCGGGCTAGGCGCCCGTGTAGACGGGGCGACGCTTCTCGAGGAACGCTGTCCTCGCCTCTGCCGCGTCGTGTGTCGAGTTGGCGAGGATCTGGGTGCGGTTCTCCAGGGCGAGGGCGATCTCGAGGCTGGGGGACTCGGCGGTCTGGCGATAGACCTGCTTGGTCATCGCGACGCCGAACGGGCTCAGCTCGCCGATGCGCGCGGCGACCGCCATGGCGTCGGCGACGGCGTCGTCGGTCACCGACGTCACGAGCCCGATGCGGTGCGCCTCGTCGACGTCCAGCGCACGATTCGTCAGCATGATCTCGGCGGCCCGTCCGAGACCGACCAGGCGGGGCAGGAAGTAGCTGATGCCGCACTCGCCGGCGGACAGCCCGATGTTGGGTGCCCCGATCAGGAATCTGGCCGTGGGTGCCGCGACGCGGATGTCCGATGCCAGCGCGATGGCGAGCCCGGCTCCCGCAGCCGGACCGTTGACGGCAGCGACCACCGGCACAGGGCAGCGGTGGATCGCCATCGCCATCGCGGCGAAGCGCTCCTGCAGGACCATCGCGTCGGCGTTGCTGCGGCCCACCTGTCGCTCCTGGGCGCCGGCGATGTCGACGCCGGCGCAGAATCCGCGTCCGCTGCCGGTCACGACGACCGCCCGGTGCCGGCTGTCGGTCGTCATGGCGGCGGTCAGCCGCACGACCATGTCGGGGGTCAGGGCGTTGAGCCGGTCTGGACGCTGGAGCGTGACCAGACGTACGCCGTCGCGTTCCTCGATCGAGATCTCGTCCATGCGACGACCCTTCATTAGGTTAAACGATTAAGCGAATAGAGGGCATCGTTCCACGGATGCATCGTGACTGCAAGGGTGCTGCCCAAGGGTCGAGGCAGGAGTCACTCGCCCATGCCGAGACCTCCGTCGGCCTGGATCACGGCACCGGTCACGTAGGCGGCTTCCTCGTGGAGCAGGGACGTGACGACGTGGGCGAGCTCCTCGGGTCGTCCGAGGCGTCCGACGGGGATCAGGCCGGCGATCGTGGCCTGGGCCGTGGGTGACATCGAGGCCGTCATGTCGGTCGCGTAGGCCCCCGGCACGACGCAGTTGACCGTGATGCCCTTGCGGGCGCCGGCCATCGCCAGCGAGCGAGTCAGGCCGATGACGCCACCCTTGGACGCGCCGTACACCGACTGCACGGGGTTGCCGCTCGTCGCCGTGACGGAGCCGATGTTGACGATGCGGCCGAAGGAGGCCTCGACCATGCCCGCCCACACGGCTTGGGCGAGGAAGAACATCGACTTGAGGTTGGCGTCGAGAACCGTGTCCCAGTCGTCCTCGGTCACGTCGAGCACCCTCGACTCGCGCAGGATGCCGGCGTTGTTCACCAGGTGCGTGACCGGCCCGTGGGCGGCGGCGACCGCTGCCACCACCTCGCGACAGGCGGACGGCCGGCTCAGATCGGCCTGGTGGATCGACACGCTGAGCCCCTCGGCGAGGGCGGCCTCGCGGAACGTCGACGCCGCGCGGTCGTCGCCGCGGTACACCGCAGCGACGTGCGCACCGTCCGCTGCGAACCTGCGACCGATGGCAGCGCCCAGGCCCCGGGTGCCGCCGGTCACGAGCGCAGTCCTTCGTGGGGCGTCCATCAGCGTGCCTGCCAGACGGGTGGTCGTCGCTCTGCGAACGCTCGCGGCCCCTCGCGGGCGTCGTGGGTCGCGTGGATCGCGATGACGTGCTTCTCGTTGTGCCCCCAGGCCTCGTCCTCCGACAGTCGTGACGCCTCGTGGATCATGCGCTTGCTGGCCGCCACGGCGAGCGGGGCGTTGCGGGCGATCGTCTGCGCGAGCCTCAGCGCCGCGGGCATGACGTCGGCAGCAGGCACGACCTGGTTGACCAGGCCCCAGGCCAGGGCTCGATCGGCGTCGATGGGTTCGCCGGTCAGCGCCATCTCGGCTGCGCGGCGGGGTCCGACGACGTGGGGGAGTCGGACGAGCCCCCCGCCGCTCGCCAGCAGGCCGCGGGCGGCCTCCGACAGGGCGAAGATGGCGTCCTCGCTGCTCACGCACAGGTCGCACGCCAGGACGAGCTCGAGCCCGCCGCCGTACGCGAGGCCGTTGACCGCCGCGATCATCGGGGTCTCGGGGCGGTCACGCAGCATCCGGGTGACGATGCGGGCCCCCTCGCCGACCAGGTCGCCGGTCGCGATCTCCTTGAGGTCGCCGCCCGCGCTGAACGCGCGGTGTCCGGTGCCTGTGACGACGATCGCCCGTACCGCCGGGTCTGCGTCGGCCTGCCGCAGGGCCTCGCCCATCTCTCGGCCCAGCTGGACCGAGAGCGCATTGAGTGCACGGGGCCGGTCTATCCGCAGGACGCGGACGGGGCCGTGGTCGGCCACGACGAGATCGCGCACGGGTCGACCTCGCTCAGTGCTCGGGCAGGGGTGCTGGATCTGCGGTGGTCGCAGGGTCCCACGGGTCGAAGGACGGCGCGCGCCGCTCGAGGAAGCTGCTGATGCCCTCGCGGAAGTCGGGGTGGCCCTTCAGCACGTCGTACCAGTAGCGGATCGCGAGGGTGCGCGCGTCCTCGTGGGTGGTCTCGAGGGCCGCGTAGACCTGTCGCTTCGTGACGCCCATCGCGACGGGCGAGGAGTTCGCCGCGAGGGCGCGGGCGTACTCCAGCGTCTTGGGCATGAGCTCGTCGGGCTCGAAGACGCGGTCGATCAGGCCCAGCTGCCGCGCCTCCTCGCCCTGCACGACGCGCGCGGAGAAGAGCAGGTCCAGGGCGGTGGAGGTGCCGACGAGCCGGGGCAGCGACCAGGCGAGCCCGTGCTCGGCCATGATGCCGCGCTGGGCGAACGACGTCGTCAGCTTGGCGCGGCTGGAGGCGAAGCGCAGGTCGCAGTTCATCGCCGCGACGAAACCGATTCCGGCGCATCCGCCGTTGATGGCTGCGATGATCGGTTTGGGGATCGTGGTCGGCAACGTCATGGGCTGGCGCAGGTGCGGAAAGGTGGGGCTGCCGCCGGTGGTCTGGTCGGCCAGGGTGTCGGAGTCCATGCCCGGGCAGAAGCTCTTGCCGGCGCCGGTGACCACGATGACGCGCACGGCCGGGTCGTCGGCACAGGCCTCGAGCGCCGCATAGTAGGCCCGTTCCATGGGGACCGACCAGGCGTTGTTGCGTGCCGGGTTGTTCCAGGTGACGACTGCGACGCCCTGGTCGATCTCGGTGAGGACGAGGTCGGACGTCGTCGGCGAGGTGGTCATGAAGCTCCGTTCAGGCCATGAAGATGGCTTAGGTCGACGGCAGGTCTTGATTTTTTAGTTTAATTGGTTAGATGATTACTGTCTAGGTGACGCGCCAGTCGGCGCGACCTTCCCGATCGAGGAGTCACGGTGGCAACAGATCTGAGTGCATCGCAGGACCTGTGGGACTACGTCCCCGAGGACCTGAGGATCCGCTACGACGAGCTGTGCGTCAGCATCCCCAACGCCGTCCGCATGGGCGGACGTGCCTATGGGGATGCCGAGGCGATCGTGGACGGCGACCTGAGGTTGACGTTCGCCGAGCTCGACGAGGCGATGATCGACACGGTCCGCGCGATGATGGCCCTCGGCATCGGGCCGGGAGACCGGGTCGCCCTGTGGGCACCGAACTGCGGTCCGTGGATCCTGGCCGCCTTGGGCATCCAGGGTGCCGGCGGCATCCTCGTGCCGGTCAACACCCGGTTCAAGGGTGAGGAGGCCGCCTACATCCTCGACAAGAGCGGGGCGTCGGCACTCGTCGTCGCGAACGACTTCCTGGACAACGACTACGTGGGGATGCTCCGTGCGGCGGCCCCGGACACGCGGGTCCTGGAGCCGGGCCGCGTCGTCGCGGCGCTCGGCGAGGCCCGCGAGGGCGAGGTCTCGTGGGCCGACTTCATCGAGGCGGGCAGGGCGGTCAGCCGAGATGACGCGATCGCCTCGATCGAGGCCGTCACGTCCGACACCGTGTCCGACATCATGTTCACGTCGGGGACGACGGGGCACCCCAAGGGCGTCATGCTGACGCACGGCCAGTCGTTGCGCGCCCACGGGTGGCTGGCCAAGGTGATGGAGTACCGCGCCGGCGACCGGTACCTCATCATCCCGCCGTTCTTCCACACCTTCGGATACAAGGCGGGGTGGATGGCCTGCATCGTGCACGGCGTCACGATCGTCCCGCAGGCCGTCTTCACGGTCGACGAGGTGCTGCGGATGATCGAGCAGGAGAAGATCTCGATCCTGCTGGGGCCGCCGACGCTGTTCCAGGGGGTCCTGGACTCGCCGCACCGGGCCTCGCACGACCTCGGCTCGCTCCGCGTCACGATGGCCTCGTCGACGACGGTGCCGCCCGGCCTGGTCGATCGTATGCGCGCCGAGCTCGGCGCGGAGGTCACGCACACGGCCTACGGCCTGACGGAGGGCACCTCGCTGTCGACGACGACGTTCCCGAGGATCGACAGCCTCGAGGACATCGTCACGACCGTCGGTCGACCAGCCTGGGACGTCGAGATCAAGATCGTCGACGACCACGACCAGGAGGTCCCCCGGGGGACGCCCGGCGAGCTCTTCATCCGTGGCTTCAGCGTCATGCAGGGCTACTGGGAGGACCCGGAGAAGACGGCTGAGGCCGTGACCCCGGACGGGTGGCTCCGCAGCGGCGACATCGGCGTCATGGACGAGCGAGGGTTCATCCGGATCACCGATCGCAAGAAGGACGTCATCATCGTGGGCGGCTTCAACGTCTACCCGGCCGAGGTCGAGCGGATTCTCGGCGATCACCCCGACGTCGAGTCCATCGCGGTCGTGGGCGCGTTCGACGAGCGTCTGGGGGAGGTGCCGGTGGCGTTCGTCGTGGCCCGGCCCGAGAGCGCATTGACCTCCGAGGAGTTCCTCGGCTGGGCCCGGGACCACATCGCGAACTTCAAGGCTCCGCGTCAGGCGATCCTGATCGACGAGCTGCCGCGCAACGCCAGTGCGAAGGTCCTCAAGAGCGCCCTGCGGGCGACGCTCAACTCCTGATCTGGGGCGCACGAGGGGGCTGTCGGGATCACCTGTCCCGGCAGCCCCCTCGCGATGGCGCAGCGGCTCAGTCGGCGCTGGCCTTCTCGATGTCGGCGATGATCGGCTCCCACATCGCGGTGTCGTGCTGATAGGGAGCGTAGAACTGCAGCCGATCCATCAGATCGCCATAGCGTTCGATCAGCGCGGCTCCGACGGTGTCCGGCTCGCCGACGATCGCGAAGGCGTGGAGGACGTCGTCGTCGATGGCGTCTCCCATCGCAGACCACCGGCCGGGGTCGTCGCCGCGGGACATCGCGTGGAGCTCGTCGCCCAGCTCGCCCCAGCCGTGCAGCTCCAGCACCTTGCGGTACGTCGGGGTGCTGGCGTAGAAGGCGATCTGGTCGCGCACTCCCTTGACGGCGGCGGCGAGCGACTCCTCGTCGCGGCCCGTCGCGGTCAGCGGGAGTCCGTAGACCTCGAAGTCGTCCATCGAGCGGCCGGCCTTCTCCTGGCCCCGGCGGATCGCGGGGAGCGTGACCTCGCGGACGTACTTCTCGGTCGTGAAGCCGTGCAGGAAGATCCCGTCGCACACCTCGCCCGCCACCTGGCACATGATCTCGCCGACGGCGGCGATGACGATCTTGGGGATCGGAGTCTCCAGCGGACCCGGCGAGAAGAAGGGGGTCATCAGCGTGTGCTGGTAGAAGTCGCCCGTGAATGACAGGGGCGCGTCGTTCTGCCAGGTGTCCCAGATCGCGCGGATGGCGGACACCATCTCGCGCATGCGGTTGGCCGGCTGGCCCCATGGCATCGAGAACCGTCGCTCGATGTGCGGCTTGACCTGGCTCCCGAGCCCCAGCATGAACCGTCCGTCGGTGTATCGCTGCAGGTCCCAGGCGGTGTGCGCCAGGGTCATGGGGGAGCGTGCGAAGGCCACGGCGATCGAGGTCCCGAGCTCGAGGGACGTCGTGTGCTCGCCCGCCAGGGCGAGCGGCAAGAAGGGATCGTGCTTGGACTCCGAGGTCCACAGGCCGGCGTAACCGGTCCGCTCGTGCTGCACCGCCGTGGCGATGACCTGGGACATGGACTCGATCGTGAGCTTTCCGTCTACGCGCATGACCCCAGTTTAGCGACAATTCGCTAAATAGTTAACTAGTTATCGCGATGTGGGTGTGTCCGTCGTCATCCGCGGGGCTCCCGAGGCAGGCCCAGCGCCGACTCCGCCAGGATGTTGCGCTGGATCTCCGACGTCCCCGCGTAGATCGTTCCCGAGATGGCGGTGAGCCAGGTGCCGGCCCAGGATGCCGTCGAGTTCGGTGCGGTCGGGTCGTCGGTCCGGAAGTGCCGCAGCGGGGCCCGCCCGTGAGGGACCATGCCAGCCGGCCCGAGCAGGGTCATCGCCAGATCGGTCGTCGACCGGTGGTGCTCGCTCCAGTAGAGCTTCGACACCGAGGCCTCGGTGCCGGGCGGCTCGCCGTTCAACCACCCGGTCAGGGTGCGCGAGCCCAAGAAGCTCATGATGCGGGCACGGGTGTAGGCCCGCGCCACCTGGTCGCGGACGACCTCGTCGTCGCTCAGGCCGCGCTCGCGCACGAGCTGGACGAGTCGGTCCACCTCGGCGCGGAACATGATCGGATTGGTCGCCGCCTCGTCGCCACGCTCGAGTCCGAGCAGCGCCATCGCCGCCTTCCAGCCCTCGTCGACGCCGATCACCACGTTCTCGGCAGGCGTCCGTGCCCCGGTGAAGAAGACCTCGCTGAAGGCCGACCCGCCGGTGATCATCCGGATGGGTCGGACGTCGATGCCCTCCTGCTCGACCGGGACGAGCAGCATGCTGATGCCCCGGTGACGAGGGGCGTCCGGATGGGTGCGGGCCAGGACGAACATCCAGTTGGCGCTCGTCGCCTCGGAGGTCCAGACCTTCTGGCCGTCGATGATCCACTCGCCGTCGACGAGGCGCGCCTTGGTCGTCAGGCTTGCCAGGTCCGAGCCGGCACCCGGCTCGGAGAAGCCCTGGCACCAACGGTCCTCGCCGCTCACGATCCGGGGCAGGAAGTGTGCCTTCTGCTCGGGTGTCCCGAACTTGAGCAGCAGGTTGCCGATCATCTTGATGCTGAAGTTGTCGTTGGCTCCGTTGGTCGGCACGCCGGCCTTGACGAACTCCTCCACCATCACGACCTGCTGGAGCTTGGTGAGACCGGCCCCCCCGTACTCGCGGGGCCAGGCCGGGACGAGGTAGCCCGACGACGCGAGCAGCGAGCGCCAGTGCTCCGTGAACGTCGTGGCCTCGTCGGTCGACAACGACCCCAGGCCGGCCCAGCCCGACGGCAGGTGTTGGTCGAGGAACCCTCGGATCTCCCGGCGGAAGTCCTCGGCCTCGGGCGGCATCTCAGGATTCACGGGGCGGTGCTCCTTCGAAGGCAGGGGGACGTCGTGCGATGAACGAGGCGAATCCCTCGCGACCGTCTGCCGCGGCGAACAGGTCGGCCGCGATGCGCCGCTCCTGCACGATCCCATCCGCGAGGGTCAGGTCGCTCGTCGTCGCGAGTAGGGCCTTCGCGGCGGCAGCGACGTGGCGTGAACCGGCGGCCAAGGTGGTGGCGATGGTGCCTGCCGTGGCGAGGAGCGCGTCTGGTTCGGCCAGCTGGTTGACCAGCCCCACGGCGTGGGCACGCGTCCCGGTCACGGATGAGCCGATCATCAGCATCTCCCGGGCGATCCCTGCCGGGACGAGCCTCGGCAGACGTTGGGTCCCCCCCGCACCGGGCAGGACGCCGAGCCTCGCCTCCGGCAGCCCGAGCTGGGCGGTGGGAGTGGCCACGCGCAGGTCGCACGCCATGGCGAGCTCGAGGCCCCCACCCAGCGCCGCCCCGTGGATCGCGGCGATGATCGGCAGGGGGCTGGCCTCCAGGACGTCGAGGGCGTCGGTGAAGCCGTGGATGAACTGCTCGAACGCGGACCGGCCGGCGAAGCCGCCGATCTCCTCGATGTCGGCGCCGGCGGAGAATCCGCGACCGCGACCGTGGACGACGACGGCACGCGTGGTGCCGTCCTGCTCGAATCCCCTGACCGCCGCGGCCACGGCGGTGTAGGTCCGGGTGCCGATGGCGTTGAGGCGATCGGGGCCGTCAAGCGTGATCCATCCGATCGGGCCGTCCCGTCGCACCTCCACCGCCGTCGACGTCGGGGCGCCCTCTGGCGCGGAGCTGGAGCTCATGCCATCGTCAGGCCGCCGCTGACGGACAGCGTCTGGCCGGTGATGAAGGCGGCGCCGTCTCCGGCGAGGAACACGACCGCTGGTGCGACGTCGTCCGGCGTGCCGATGCGTTTCATGGGCACGGCCTTGGCCATCGAGTCGTAGAGGTTCTGGCTGAGATCGGCCACCTGGTCGAGCAGGGCGGTGTCGGTGGGGCCGGGGCACACGGCGTTGACGGTCACTCCCTTGGTGGCCACCTCGCGGGCGAGGGCCTTGCCGAAGGAGATGACTGCGCCCTTGGTGCCGGAGTAGACCACTTCGCCCGACGAGCCGACCCGGCCGGCATCGGAGCTGATGTTGATGATGCGGCCGCTCCTGCGGTCGGTCATCGTGTCGATGACCGACCGGGTCACGATCACGGTGCCCAGGTAGTTGACGTTGATGATGGCGCGCCAGGTGTCCTCCGTGGAGTCGACGAACCGCTCGATCTTGTCGATCCCGGCGTTGTTGACCAGGATGTCGACCGGACCGAGATCCTCGGTGATCGAGGCGACCGCGGCAGCGACCGACGCGCTGTCCGAGATGTCCATCGCGTAGCCCCGGTGCGCGTCCCCGAGGGTGGCTGCCACCGACGTGGCCGCCTCGCCATCGAGGTCGCAGACCGCGACGGTGGCACCCGCCGAGCTGAGGTGGCGGGCGATGGCGCTGCCGATTCCGCCGGCGGCGCCCGTGACGAGCGCGATCTTTCCGCTCAGGTCGGTCATGTCACTTCTCCTGGTCGTGGGTGGCGGTTGCGAACCGGGGAGGTCGCTTCTCCTGGTGGGACGCGAGGCCCTCCCGCACCTCGGGTCCGCCGAAGCCGAGGAACTCCAGGCCGAGCGACGCCTCGAACGCGGGTCCCGCCATGCGGTACCAGTGGTTGAGGCTGTGCTTGGTCCACGCGATCGCCGTGGGGGCACCGGCGGCGAGCTGGGTCGCGACCCGCGTGCCCTCGGCGATGACGTCATCGTCGTCGACGCACTTGGAGACCAGGCCGATCCGCTCGGCTTCCTCGCCGAGCAGCGTGTCGCAGGTCAGGAGGTAGTACTTGGCCTTGGCCATGCCGACGAGCAGCGGCCAGCAGATGACGGCGTGGTCGCCCGCGGCGACGCCCAGGCGGGTGTGGCCGTCGATGATCCGGGCTGTACGACCGACGACCGACACATCTGCCAGGATCCCGACGACGAGACCGGCGCCGACGGCTGGACCGCGGATGGCCGAGATGACGGGCTTGGTGAACTTCAGCATGTTCATGACGAGGTCGCGAGCCTCGCGCATGATCCGCATGCGGCTCTCGACGTCGTTGATCATGTCGTCGATGAGCTCGAAGTTGCCGCCCGAGGAGAAAGCTGTGCCGGCGCCATAGACGAGGACGGCCCGCACCTCGGGGTCTGCGTCGATGGTCGGCCAGACGTCGGCGAGGTCGCGGTGCATCTGCGGGCCGACCGAGTTCAGGCCCGGCGCGTCGAGCACGAGGTGCAGGACCCCCTGATCGTCCAGCTCGAGCCGGAGACTCGGGAAGTCGGCGTAGCGGTGTGTCATGGGTTCCTCCGCAGATCGTCTGATGCAATGAGTTGAATAATAGCATTGCTTTGGCTTGCCCAGCAGGGAGGAGACCCCTTATAGTTTTATTATCTAAACAATAAGGGGTCTCTCATGGACTTTGGTCTTTCCGACGAGCACGCCGCACTCCAGCAGGTGGCACGGCAGTTCGTCGACCGACACTGCCCGCCCACCCGGGCCAAGGAGTGGGACGACGCCAACGCCTACCCGGCCGAGCTGTTCAAGGCGATCGCCGACATCGGATGGCTCGGGCTCCCGTTTCCCGAAGAGGCGGGCGGAGACGACGGCGGCCCGCTCGAGCTGGCGATCATCGCCGAGCAGCTCGGGCGAGCCAGCCTCGACGTGGCGATGTGCTTCATCGGCACGCTCATCCCGTCGTTGACGGTCTACAAGTGGGGCACCGATGCGCAGCGTGCCCACATCCGCGACAACATGCTGCAGGGCGTGGGTCGCTACGCCGTCGCGATGAGCGAGCCCGGCACCGGATCCGACGCCGCAGCGCTTCGCTGCGAGGCGGTCGACCGGGGCGACCACTACGTCGTCAACGGCCAGAAGATGTGGTGCACCGGAGCAGGGCTCCCCGACACCAAGATCATGATGTACGTGCGCACCTCCAAGGGCGACAAGAAGCATGACGGCATCACGCTGCTGCTGGTCGATGCCGACACGCCGGGGCTCGAGCTGCGGCAGGCGCCCACGCTCGCCCGTCACATCCTGGGCACGTACGAGATCTTCCTGACCGACGTGATCGTCCCCAAGGCCAATCTCGTCGGCGAGCAGGACAAGGCGTGGAACGTCATGCTGTCCAACCTCGAGCTGGAGCGGGTCCTGATGAGCGGCGGCTACGTCGGCGTCGCTCAGGCGACCCTCGACGAGGCCCTGGAGTACTCCAAGGTGCGGACGGCCTTCGACCGGCGCATCGGCGACTTCCAGGCGTTGGCCCACGACATGGCCGACATGCAGGTCGAGGTCGACTCGGCACGGTTGCTCGCCTATCGGGCGGCGTGGATGCTCTCGCAGGGTCTTCCGTGCACCCGCGAGGGCGCGATGGCCAAGCTCAAGGGGTCCGAGACCTATGTCAACGCGGCTCGGCTCGGCATGCAGATCTGCGCCGGCCACGGATTCTCCACCGAGAGCGTCATGAGCTTCCGGTGGCGCGAGTCCATCGTGGCACCCATCTCGGGCGGGACCAGCCAGATCCAGCGCAACGGCATCGCTCGCAGCATGGGTCTGCGGGCGTACTGACATGCACCATCCGCAGACGGGAACCAGCGCATGAACCTCCTCGACGGACGCGTCGCGATCGTGACCGGTGGTGCCCAGGGCATCGGGTTGGCGATCGCTCGGACCTTCGTCGAGCACGGCGCGCGCGTCGTGCTCGGCGATCTCAACCTCGAGGTGGCGAAGGCCGCAGCTGCCGAGCTCGGCTCGTCGGCCCGAGCCGAGCCGTGCGACGTCACCGACGAGGATCAGGTGGGGCGGCTCGTGTCGAGTGCGGTGGAGCACTTCGGAGCCCTGGACGTCATGGTCAACAACGCGGGCATCACGCGCGACGCCACGATGCGCAAGATGGGCCTGGACGACTTCAGGCTCGTGCTCGACATCCACCTGACGGGGACGTGGCTGGGCACTCGGGAGGCCGCTGCCGTCATGCGGCCGCGAGGGTCCGGCTCGATCATCAACATCTCGTCGATCTCGGGCAAGGTCGGCAACCTCGGTCAGACCAACTACAGCGCGGCCAAGGCCGGCATCGTCGGGATGACGAAGGCGGCTGCCAAGGAGGTCGCGCGCGACGGCGTGCGGGTCAACGCGATCCAGCCCGGCCTGATCCGGACGGCCATGACCGAGGCCATGCCGCAGAAGGCCTGGGACGCCAAGATGGCCGAGATCCCGATGGACCGCGCCGGAGAGCCCGCCGAGGTCGGCTCCGTCGCGGCGTTCCTCGCCTCTGACCTCTCCAGCTACATGACGGGGACGACTCTCGAGGTCACCGGCGGCCGCTACATGTGACCGCGGGTCACCCACCTCACGATGAACGGAGCAGCACATGAAGGTCTTCACGACGGCCGACGAGCTCGGCGAGGCGGTCGGCGTCGAGCTCGGCCACAGCGACTGGCTCGAGATCACCCAGGATCGCGTCCAGCAGTTCGCCGACGCGACAGGCGACCAGCAGTGGATCCACGTCGACGTCGAGCGCGCCGCGACCGGACCGTTCGGCGGCACCATCGCCCACGGCTACCTGACGGCGTCGTTGATCCCGGTCCTGACGCAGCAGATCTATCGGATCGAGGCGAGGATGGGCGTCAACTACGGCCTCAACAAGCTGCGCTTCCCGGCACCGGTCCGGGTCGGGAGCCGGCTGCGCGCGAGCTCGCGCCTGAAGGAGGTCACCCCCGTGGGTGATGCGGTGCAGGTCGTCACCGAGACGACCATCTCGGTCGAGGGATCCGACAAGCCGTCGGTCGTCGCCGAGCACGTCGGGCGGTACTACCTGTGAGCGGCGAGCTGCGTGACGCCGTCATCTGCTCGCCGCTGCGTACACCGGTCGGCCGCTACGGCGGCGTGCTGAAGGACTTCACGGCGACCCAGCTGGGCGCCCACGTGATCCGTGCCTTGGTCGAGCGCAACGGGCTGAACCCGTCCCTCGTCGACGACGTCCTGTTCGGCCAGTGCTACCCCAGTGGTGAGTCGCCGGCGATCGGCCGCGTCGCGGGCCTGGACGCCGGGCTCCCGGTCGAGGTGCCGGGCGTGCAGATCGACCGGCGATGCGGGTCGGGACTGCAGGCCGTCATCTGGGCCGCGATGCAGGTGCAGACCGGCGCGAGCGACCTCGTGGTGGCCGGTGGCGCGGAGAGCATGAGCCAGGTCGAGTTCTACTCGGCGGCCCCGCGCTGGGGTGCCAAGGGGGAGTCGCTGGTCTTCCACGACCGGCTGGCCCGGGCCCGCGTCACGGCGGGCGGCGAGCACCACCCCGTGCCGGACGGCATGCTCGAGACCGCCGAGAACCTGCGGGCGGAATACTCCATCTCACGCACCGAGCAGGACGAGTTCGCCCTGCGCTCGCAGCAGCGGGCCGTCTCGGCGCAGGCGGCTGGACGGTTCGACGATGAGATCGTCCCCATCGACGTGACGGACCGCAAGGGCAACGTCACGACCGTCACCCAGGACGAGCACCCGCGGGCTGACACCTCGATGGAGTCGCTGCAGCGGCTGAAGCCCATCCTGGGTCGCAAGGATCCGGAGTCGACCGTCACGGCCGGCAACGCGAGCGGGCAGAACGACGGCGGCTCGGCCTGCATCGTGACGAGTCCGGAACGGGCGGCCGAGCTCGGCCTGCAGCCGTTCGCCCGGCTGGTGTCGTGGGGCGCCGCGGGTGTGCCGCCGCGCACGATGGGCATCGGCCCGGTGCCGGCGGTCCGCAAGGCCCTCGACCGCGTGGGTCTCGAGCTCAAGGACATCGACCTGATCGAGCTCAACGAGGCGTTCGCGGCACAGGTGCTGGCCTGTACGCGGGAGTGGGAGTTCACGGCCACCGACTTCGACCGGTTGAACGTCAACGGATCGGGCATCTCGTTGGGTCACCCCGTCGGGGCGACGGGCGGGCGGATCCTCGCGACGATGCTCCACGAGCTGAGGCGTCGGGACGGTCGCTACGCGCTCGAGACGATGTGCATCGGTGGAGGGCAGGGCCTGGCAGCCGTCTTCGAGCGGATCGGGTGACCCGGCTCCGCTCCCCGCTCGTGGCAGTGATGGCTGCCTGCCTCTCGTACGCCCTCCTGCAGAGCCTGGCGCTGCCCACGCTCCCGACCATGGAGCGCAGGTTCGACGTCGGGACCGGGGCGACGGTGTGGATCGTGCTCGCCTTCGTGCTGACCTCGTGCTCCGCGTCACCGATCCTGGGTGGCCTCGGCGACCGCGTCGGACGACGGCGGATGCTCGAGGTCAGCCTCGTGGCATTCGTCGTCGGAAGCCTGGTGTCAGGGTTCGCGGGGTCGATCTCGATGGTCATCGTGGGACGGGCGCTGCAGGGGCTGGGTGGGGCGGTCTTCCCGTTGGCGTTCAGCGTGATCGGCCACGAGCTGCCGGCGCGCCGGGTCGGCGTGGCGCTGGGGCTGGTCTCCTCGTCGTTCAGCGTGGGCGGTGTCGTCGGCATGCCGCTGGGCGGCGTCATCATGGAGGGCCTGAGCTGGCGGTGGTGCTACTTCGTCCCGGCGGGCCTGGCCTGCTGTGCGCTCGTCCTGGTCAGGATGTCGATCGGCCAGGGCGAGACCGACCGTCGACATCGTGTCGACCTCCTCGGCGGCGCGCTGCTCGCCCTCTGGCTCACGCTCCTCCTGCTCGGCATGACGGCGGGCGGCCGAGCAGGGTGGTGGAGCGTCCCGACGGTGTCGTTGCTCGTCGGAGCCGGCATCGTCCTCGTCACCTGGATGCTCGTCGAGCTGAGAGCTCGCGCGCCGCTGATCGACGTCCGTCTCCTCGCCCGGGCGCCCGTTCCGATGGCCTCCTTCGCTGCCTTCGCCATGGGATGGGTCCAGATCGGCGTCATCGGCCTGCTGCCGATCCATCTGGGAGCCGCCGCAGGACTCGACCTGACGCCCACGCAGACGGGTCTGCTCTTCGTCCCGGGCTTCGTCGTCGCGATGATCGCCGCACCTCTCGGCGGTGCCTTGGGAGCGCGTCGCGGCTATCGGAGACTGCTGGTCGTGGGTCTCGCCTCGGCCGGCTCGGCGCTCGTGCTGCCCGCCCTGGTCGACACGCCGTGGGCGTTCGGAGTCTTCATCGGCTTCGCGATGGTCGGCGTCACCCTGGCCTTCTCGGCGCTGCCGGGCCTGCTCGTCACCGCTCTGCCCAGCGAGGTCGCCGGCGGCGTGACGGGTATGAACACGACCTTTCGCAACGTAGGAGGGGCGATCGGGGCGCAGGTGGGCGCCACGCTGATCGGCGGTGGGGGCGACTTCGCCGGCTATCTGTGGGTGAGCGCGGTTCTCCTGGGCCTGACCCTTGCGATCGCGGCAGTACTACCGTCGTGTGATGGTCAGCGCGCCACCTCTTTGATACAGTTAAATAATTAGGTATATACGGAGGACGAATGAGTGAAGTAGTGATCGTCGAAGCGGTGCGCTCGGCCGTCGGCAAGCGTCGGGGCGGGCTCGCGCACGTGCTCGCGCCCGATCTGTTCTCGGAGGTCCTGGCGGGTCTCGTGGAGCGTTCCGGGATCGAATCGTCGGTGGTGGGCCAGGTGACTGGCGGGTGCGTCAGCCAGGTCGGCCAGCAGGCGGGCAACGTGACGCGATCGGCATGGCTCGCCGCAGGGCTCTCCGAGGCGACGGGCGCCTCCACCATCCACGCGCAGTGCGGATCGTCGCAACAGGCGTTCACGCTGGCCTACGGGCTCGTGGCCAGCGGAGTCACCGATGTGGCGGTGGCCGGTGGCGTCGAGTCGATGGACCAGGTGCCGATGACGTCCAGCATCGTCCCCGAGCTCGGCTCGTCCAAGACGGCGCGCTACGAGGAGCACTACGAGATCACGACGCAGTTCGAGGCGGCCGACCGGATCGCCGAGAAGTGGGGCTTCTCCCGCGACGCCCTCGAGGAGTTCGCGGTCCTGTCGCAGGAGCGCGCCGCCTCCGCGGTCGCGGCGGGACGGTTCGCCGACCAGATCGTCCCCGTCGAGGCCACCGTGCGCGACGACGCCGGACAGGTCACGGGGTCGCGCACCATCGCGGTCGACGAAGGTCCCCGGGCCACGACCCGCGAGGGACTCGCCGCCCTGCGGGTCAACCAGACGGACCGGCCCGGGGCCCTGCACACCGCAGGCACGTCGTCGCAGATCTCCGACGGGGCGTCCGCCCTGCTGCTGACGACCGAGGAGCGGGCCGCGCAGCTCGGGGTGAGGCCACGCGCGCGGGTCGTCGACAGCCTGCTGATCGGCAACGACCCCGTGCTGATGCTGACCGGGCCCATCCCGGCGACGCAGGCCATCTTGGACCGCAACGGCCTGACGATCGACGACATCGACGTCATCGAGATCAACGAGGCCTTCGCCTCCGTCGTCCTGGCCTGGCAGCACGAGCTCACGGCGGATCTGTCCAGGGTCAACGTCAACGGCGGCGCGATCGCACTCGGCCATCCCCTCGGAGCGACCGGTGGCGTCCTGCTGACCAAGGCGCTCAACGAGCTGGAGCGGGTCAAGGGTCGTTACGCGCTCGTCACGATGTGCGTCGGCGGCGGCATGGGCACCGGCACGCTGATCGAACGACTGTGAGCCGATGATCCACGTGACGGACGCAGCCGCGTGAGCGGCCCTCTCGACGGGATCACCGTCATCGCCCTGGAGCAGGCTGTCAGCGCCCCGTTCGCGACCCGCCACCTCGGTGACCTGGGTGCCCGGGTCATCAAGGTCGAGCGTCTCGGCGAGGGCGACTTCGCGCGCGACTACGATCACGAGGTGCGCGGCATGGGCAGCCACTTCGTGTGGGTCAACCGCAACAAGGAGTCGTTGGCGCTGGACTTCAAGGCACCGGCGGGTCGCGCCGTCCTCGACGACCTCATCGCATCGGCCGATGTCGTGGTGCAGAACCTCGCGCCGGGCACGGCGGGGCGCATGGGGCTGACGGCCGAACAGCTCGTCGCGGCGCATCCTCGGCTCATCGCGGTCGACGTCTCGGGCTACGGCGAGGGTGGCCCCTACGCCACGAAGCGCGCCTACGACCTGTTGGTCCAGGGCGAGACCGCTTCCATCGCGACGACGGGATGGCCCGACCGGCCGGCGAAGCCCGGCATCCCCATCGCCGACCTGACGGCCGGCATCTACGCCTACAGCAGCATCCTGGCTGCCCTCTACGAGCGGGAGAAGACCGGCAAGGGGCGGGCCATCGCGGTGAGCCTGTTCGACTCGATCAGCGAGTGGATGGGCTACAGCATCTACTTCACCCAGTATTCGGGCCGGCGCCACGAACCGAACGGCATCAGCCACCCCTCGTTGTCGCCGTACGAGGCATTCGACACGGCTGACGGGCGCCAGGTCGTGCTGGGCGTCCAGAACGATCGCGAGTGGGAGCGCCTCGCCGTCGAGGTGCTGGGCCGGCCGGAGCTCGCGACCGACCCCCGGTACGCGACGGGCACGGCCCGCACCGCACACCGCGACGAGGTCACGGCCCTGTGCGCCGAGGTGCTGTCGCAGCTGACGCTCGACGAGGCGGTCGAGGTGCTCGACAGTGCCGGGGTCGCCTGCGGGCGGGTCAATCGTGCCGACGAGCTCGTGGCCCATCCGCAGCACGAGGCCCGCGATCGCTGGCGTGACGTCGACTCGCCCGTGGGGCCGATCCGGTCCTTGCTTCCTCCGCCGATCTCGGCGGGCTGGGAGCTGCGGATGGACCGGGTCCCGGGCGTCGGTGACGACACGCGCCAGATCCTGCGCGACATGGGACGCACCGAAGAGCAGATCGCCCGCCTCGTCGCCGACGGCGTCGTCGGCGTGGCACCCGCAGACGACAGAGGCACGACACGTACGGAAGGCATAGACCATGCAGCACAGTGAGCTCGAGGAGATCCTCGACGGCGTCCGGCGGTTCGTCCGGCAGGAGGTCGTGCCCCTCGAGGGGCAGATCGACGAGGACGACGAGATCCCCACCGCGATCATCGAGCAGGCCAAGGCCATGGGCCTGTACGGCTTCGCGATCCCCGAGGAGTACGGCGGTCTGGGTCTCTCGACCTACGAGGAGGCGCAGCTGGTCTTCGAGCTGGGGTGGACGACACCGTCGTTCCGCTCGTTGTTCGGCACCAACAACGGCATCGCCGGTCACACGCTGCTCGAGGGCGGCACCGAGGCTCAGAAGAAGACCTACCTGCCGAAGCTTGCGAGTGGGGAGTGGGTCGCCTCGTTCGGCCTCACCGAGCCCGATGCCGGCTCGGATCCGGCGACCATGACGACCAAGGCGGTGCGTGACGGCGACGACTGGATCATCGACGGCGCCAAGCGCTACATCACCAACTCGCCCGTCGCCGACGTCGTCATGGTCTTCGCCCGTACGTCCCCGGACAAGCCGCCGGCAGAGGGGGTGTCGGTGTTCATGGTCCCCACGTCGTCGCCGGGCCTCTCGATCGGGCCCAAGGACAAGAAGATGGGCCAAGCCGGTGCCTGGAGCGCCGATGTCGTGCTCGAGGGCGTGCGCGTGCCGCATTCGGCCATGATCGGCGAGCAAGAAGGTGCCGGCTACGTCACGGCGATGCGGAGCCTGGCCCACGGGCGGGTCCACATCGCGGCCCTGTGCGTCGGCATGGCTCAGCGCCTGGTGGAGGAGACGCTGCAGTTCGCGCTCGAGCGGAAGGCCGGCGACACCTACATCGCCGACTTCCAGCTGATCCAGGCCCTCATGGCCGACTCCCAGACCGACACGATGGCCGCGCGGGCGCTGGTGCTCGACGTGGCGCAGAAGTTCGACGCCGGCACCGACACCAAGATGGGTCCGGCGGCAGCCAAGTACTTCGCCAGCGAGGCCGTCGGCCGGGTCGCCGACCGCGCGGTGCAGGTGCACGGCGGAGCCGGTTACATGCGCGGGGTCGCGGTCGAGAGGTTCTACCGGGACGCGCGACTGTTCCGGATCTACGAGGGCACCAGCCAGATCCAGCAGCTCGTGATCGCACGCCAGATGATTCGCTCAGCAGGCAACACAGGAGGCCGATGATGGACCTGACGCTCACGCCGGAGCTCACCGAGTTTCGCGACGAGGTACGCACGTGGTTCGACGAGCACCTCGTGGGTGAGTTCGCCGAGATCGCCGGCCAGGGGTTCTCCTGGGACGACAGCTTCTGGGACACGCGCATCGCGTGGGACAAGGAGCTCGCGGCCGACAACTGGCTGTGCATCGGCTGGCCGAAGGAGTACGGCGGTCGTGCTGCGAGCGTCGACGAGCAGCTGATCTTCCAGCTCGAGTACGCCCGGTCGAATGCGCCCTACCGGGGCTCGGTGCAGGGACAGGACCTGCTCGGTCCGACGCTCCTGGCCTACGGCAGCGACGAGATCAAGCAGCGCTTCCTGCCCCGCATCATCGCGGTGGACGAGTTCTGGGGGCAGGGGTTCAGCGAGCCCGGGGCCGGCTCGGACCTCGCGGGTCTGCGCACCAAGGCCGTCCGCGAAGGCGACGAGTGGGTCATCGACGGCCAGAAGGTCTGGACGTCGGCGGGTGCCCGTGCGGACTGGCTGTACGTCCTGTGTCGCACTGATCCCGACGCGCCGCGTCACCGCGGCATCTCGATGCTGCTGATCCCGGTCGACCAGCCAGGCGTCGACATCCGTCCCATCCGCAACATGCTCGGAGGGGCTGAGTTCTGCGAGGTGTTCTTCACGGGGGCACGCACCGCCGTCGACATGGTCGTCGGCGACGTCAACGCCGGTTGGGGCGTCGCGATGGGTGCCTTGGGCACGGAGCGCGGGACGACCCTGCTGGCCGAGCACCTGCGCATCGCCGGCGAGGTCCGTCAGATGATCGGCGAGGCCCGCTCGACCGGGGCCAGCAAGAGGGCCGTCATGCGTGCCGACCTGGCGCAGGCGTGGGCCGACGCGAAGGTCATGGAGTGGAACGGGCTGCGGCTCATGAGCGCGATCAAGGGTCTGGGCCCCGATCCCGACGTCCACGCATCGATCAGCAAGGTGTTCGCCAGCGAGTCGCACCGGCGCATGGGCGAGGCCGCCATGCGGGCCGAGGGGGCGCGCAGCGAGCTCGTGGGCGAGGAGTACGGCCTGGACCGCCTCCAGCAGATCTTCATGTCGAGCCGCGCCGAGACCATCTACGGCGGGACCAGTCAGATCCAGCTCAACGTGCTCGCGGAGCGCACGCTGGGGCTGCCGCGGGAGCCGCGACGCGACTGAGGTCGGGTGCGTCAGATGACGTGCGCGGATCGGAGGGCGCCCAGCTCGGACTCGGAGAGTCCGAGCAGGGTCGTCAGCACCTCGTCGGTGTCCTGGCCCAGCGTGGGCGGAGCGACGTAATCCTCGACCGGCGATCCCGACATGCGCACGGGGTAGCGCAGCCCCGGGACGTCATCTCCGGCGTCTCGCTGCATCGACATCTCGATCTCCCGGTGGAGCACCTGCGGATCGGACAGCGCGGCGCGGACGTCGTTGACCGGGCTGACCGGCACGTCGACGTCATCGAGCTCTGCGATCCACTCGGCTGCGGGGCGGGTCGCGAAGATCGTCTCGAGGATCGCCAGCAGCTCCAGCCGGTGCTCGATCCTGGCCGCGATGCTGTCGAACCGGGGGTCGCGGACCAGGTCGGGGCGGCCCAGGGCGGCGCACGCCCGGGAGAACTGGGGGTTGGTCGTCGCGACGATGAACAGCTGACGACCGTCGGAGCACGTGAACGCCTGGGATGGTATCCCGCCGAAGCCGCCGTTGCCCCGGCGTTGCGGCACCTCGCCGCTCACCAGGTAGTTCTCGACGACGTGCGACATCGAGGCGATGCCGCAGTCCACGAGCGAGATGTCGAGGTGCTGGCCGCCGCCGCCGTGGTCGCGATGGCGTAGCGCGGCCAGCACGGCCGTGCTGGTGTGGAGGCCGGTCAGGATGTCGATCAGCGACAGTCCTGACTTCATGGGACCTGCGCCGGGCTCTCCGTCAGGCACGCCGGAGACGCTCATCATGCCGCTCACGGCCTGGAAGATGCCGTCGTACCCGGCCCGGTGCCGGTACGGCCCGTCCTGGCCGAATCCGGTGACCGAGGCGTACACGAGGTCCGGAAAGCGCTCGTGCAGCTCGTCGTAGCCGAAGCCGTACTTGGCCAGGACCCCTGGCCGGAAGTTCTCGACCAGGACGTCGCTGCGGGCGATCAGCTCCAGCAGCACCGCCTTGCCCCGGTCCGACGTGTAGTCGAGGGTCGTCGAGCGCTTGTTGCGGTTGCAGCTGAGGTAGAAGGCCGACATGCCCTGCGCCGCGCTGCCCAGGAAGGGCGGACCGTACTGCCTGGCGTCGTCACCCACCAGGGGACGCTCGACCTTGATGACGTCGGCACCGAGATCGCCCAATGTCTGGGTTGCCAGCGGAGCGGCGAGGATGCGGCTGAGGTCGACGACGCGGATTCCGGTCAGTGCCTGGGACATGAACCTCCTCTATATAGATAAATGTATATACGATTTGCGAGGTCGGCGCAACGGAGCGGGTGATGGCGCTTCGCGGGTTTCGGATCAGGATGCGTATATAGTTCATCGAACTACATGTCGTGGTGAGCTCGATATCAGCGAGGGGTAAGGCGTGGCTGAGAACACGGTCCGGGCGGAAGTCGGACGCCAGGTGGGCCAGCGCCTGCACATGCCGAAGATGGCCGAGCTGATCGGCGGCAGTCTGCGTCGTCAGATCGTTCGCGGCGAGCTCAAGGAAGGCGATGCGCTGCCCTCGGAGGCGGCGTTGATGGAGCAGTTCGGCGTGTCGCGCCCGACGCTGCGCGAGGCCTTCAGGGTGCTCGAGTCCGAAGCCCTCATCACGATCCGGCGGGGCGCCCATGGCGGCGCGAGGGTCCAGACGCCCAACGGGAGCATCGCCGCGCGGTATGCGGGACTCGTCCTGGAGTATCGCGGGACGACCCTGCGTGACGTCTACGATGCTCGCTCGGAGATCGAGTCGGCGTGTGCAGGCATGGCTGCTCAGCGGCACGACGCCGACGATCTCGTCATCCTCGAGGCGCTGTACGACGAGATCTCGGCGACCGACGACATCGCCCAGCGCATCAAGCTCCACGCCCGCTTCGATGCCGCAGTGGTCGCGGCCTCCGGCAACCAGACCATGAACGTCCTCTCGACGATGCTCCGGTCCATCATCGACACCAGCACGTTGGAGTCGGTCGTCGGAACGGCAGGGGATGCCGCCACGCAGAAGGCCTATCGCGACGCGCACCTGGCTCACCGCCGCCTGATCGACCTGATCGCCGCGGGAGACAGCGAGAAGGCTTCTGCTCACTGGCGTCGACACCTCGACATGGCCGAGGCATTCGTCCTCTCGACGGGCGTCGCGGGGCAGTCGGTCCTCGACCTGCTCTGAGCAGAGGGTGTCCCACTGCTACCGTTCTCTCAATATAGTTAGTTCATTGAGAGGTTTGCCATGATCGGTGGTCTGCAGTCCCGTCTCGCGCTGGAGCCGGCGGGTGGTGACCGCTTCGTCGGGCACGCTGCCGATGTACCGGGATGGGTGTACGGCGGCGAGGTGGCGGCCCAGTCGGTCTCCGCCGCCAATGCCACGATCGACGGCGACCGTTCGCTGCACAGTCTCCAGGCGAGCTACCTGAGGCGCGGCCACCCGGCCGTCCCGATCG
This sequence comes from Aeromicrobium sp., assembly GCA_040511655.1. GTDB lineage: Bacteria > Actinomycetota > Actinomycetes > Propionibacteriales > Nocardioidaceae > Aeromicrobium. Next base: position 33,849 of record JBEVGQ010000233.1, read on the forward strand.
ACTACGAGGTCGCGCGTCTGCGCGAGGGGCGCTCCTTCTCGACCCGGCAGGTCGTCGCGACGCAGGAGGGCCGCACGATCTTCACGGCACTCATGGGATATCACGTCGCGGAGCAGGGCTTCGAGCACCAGGACGCGATGCCCCAGGTCCCGAGACCCGAGGACCTGCCGACGATCGTCGAGGCCAACGACTCCGAGGGCAAGGGATGGAGCACCTGGACGACCCAGCACCCCGACATCGAGCTGCGGCCGGTCGCTCCCGATGTCGACGATCCGCAGGGGCGTCGGCAGTTCTGGTTCCGGTACGCCTTCGACGACGACCTGGACGCGCGACGGCAGTCGGTCTATGCCGTCTACGCCAGCGACTTCACGATGATCTCGTCGATCAGGCTCCCGCACGAGCCGCGTCATCGCAAGACGTACTTCATGTCGACGCTGAACCACAACTTCTACGTCCACCGCCCGTTCCTGGCCACCGACTGGCACCTGATCGAGCACTTCTCACCTGTCGCGACCGGCGGCCGGGGGCTGTCGATGTCGCGGGTGTTCACACCGGACGGGCTGCTCGTCGCATCGGGATTCCAGGAGGGCCTGGCTCGGCCCTTCGTGGGCGACGACTCCTGAGCCGCACCGACCTCACGAGGTCCTGGCGGCTGCCTCCTCGGCCGCCCGCTCCGCCAGCTCGCGCCGGATGACCTTGCCGCTGGGGTTGCGCGGCATCGCCTCGATGACCTCCCAGGTCGTGGGCACCTTGAAGCCGGCCAGCTGTTCGCGGGCGTACGCGCGCAGCTCCTCGGGATCGATCGTCGCGCCGCTGGCTGGGACGACATAGGCCGTGATGGTCTCGCCGAGGCGCCGGTCGGGCACGCCGACCACGACTGCCTCCCGGACCGACGCATGGGACTCCAGCACCTGCTCGACCTCGAGCGGGAACACGTTCTCGCCTCCACGGATGATCTTGTCGCCCCGACGTCCCACGAGGTAGAGGTACTCGCCCTCGAGGCGGCCCAGGTCGCCCGTGTGTTGCCAGCCGTTCTCGTCGACGACGAACGAGTGACCACCGCGCGCCCATACCTCGCCGATGCCGTCGGCGTCGGGCTCGTGGATGCGGATCTCGGTCTCGGGGGCTGCGCGGCCGACCGAGGACAGCAGCTCGACCTCGCCCGCGGCGGCTCGACGATGATCGGCCGCGTCGAGGACGGAGACGGGGCTGCCCTCGGTCTGGCCGAACAGGTTGACGAACGCCGCCCCGGGGATGACCTCCTGGATCGTGCGCATCGTGTCCGGGTGGATCGGAGACCCGCCGTAACCGATGACCGTGAGGCTCGGGAGGCTGAGCGCCTTTGCGTCGAGCAGCATCTCGATGACTGACGGCACGAGGACCGCGTGGGTGGGTGCCACCGGCTCCAGCGCGCGCCACGCCTCGACGCTGAAGGTGGGCATCATGACGAGGGCGGCGCCGTTGGCCAGCGCCACCGCGATGTTGCCCAGGGCGCCGACGTGGTGGAACAGGGCTGCTGTGACGAGGCGGTCGTTCGGGTGCAGGTCGAGCAGGAGGCCGTTGACGTCGCCGCGCCGGCCGAGCGGACGCTCCCTGACGACGACCTGCTTGGGCAGCCCGGTGGTGCCCGACGTGTGCATCACGAATGCTGTGGCGGACGGGTTGCGGCGGGGTGGGAGGGCGTGGTCCGACACGGGCGGCTCGTCGATGACGACGACTCGCTTGCCGGTGGCCTCGCCGAGCTGCCCGGCCAGGTCGACCCAGGCAGGCTCGCACAGCAGCACCTCGCCCGGGATGCCCGTCAGGCAGGCGTGCAGCTCGTGAAACGTCATGCGGGGGGCCAGCGGCGCGAGCGGGTGATCTGCCAGGGCGCCGGCCAGCAGCAGGGCGACGGACGCCGGGCGCGTCGACAGGAGCGCGGGAACGACCGCTCCTGGCTGGCCGCCGACCGAGGTGAGCAGCTCGACGGCGCCGGCGGTCATCCGCCCGAAGTCGCGGCGCGACCAGGTGCGCAGCCCGTCGTCGCCGAGGGCGATGATCGCGGCAGAGTCGAGATCGCGGCCCAGATGGTCCAGCACGCGCTCCGACCATGTCTCGAACGGCGGAGCGATGAGATTCCAGTGCGGCACGGCAGAGTCCTCCTAGACACGATCGAGTTAAAGCAGTCTAATGTATAACTAGATAGACGATTAACTGGACGCCGACGATCGAGCGCGATGGCGCGACGCTTGGCTGCCGCAACGCACCCTGAAAGGATGCATCATGAGCGACATCACGAGCGACGTGCCATACCTCGCCACGGGGCTGACGTGGGAGGACATGGTGACGGGCAGCTCTTTCCGCACCGCCTCGCGCACCGTGACCGAGACGGACCTGATGACCTTCGTGCATCTCGGCGGGTTCAACGAGCCCCTCTTCTACGACGCGCGCCACGCGGCTGCCGGCGGGTACTCGGGCCGGCTCATCCCCGGTGCCCTGACCTACGTCCTCGCCGAGGGGCTGATCCTGCAGACCAATGCCCTGCACGGCACCGGCCTGGCCTTCATGCGCATGGACTACTCGGTCTCGTCGCCGGTGTACGTGGGCGACACCCTGCACGTCATCGTGGAGACCACCGAGTCGCGCGCCTCCAGCAAGCCCGGTCGCGGAGTCGTCACGACGCGCTGCGCGATCATCAACCAGCACGGGACCGAGGTCGCCTACTTCACGCCGATCAGGCTGATCCGCGGCCGTGACTTCGTCGAGGCAGGAGCCTGAGGTGAGCGATCCGATCCTGGTCGAGAGCGACGGTGCGGTCCGCATCCTGACGCTCAACCGTCCCGAGACGCTCAATGCCTTCAGCGATGAGCTCCACTCGGCGTTCTCCTCGGTGCTCCGTGACGTCTGCCGCGACAGGGATGCGCGAGCCATCGTGCTGACCGGTGCCGGCAGGGCCTTCAGCGCAGGCGGCAACATCGAGGACTTCGAGATGTTCGCCAACGACCTCGAGCTTCGGCGAGCCTCCCTGCGCGACGGGCGCCAGATCTTCGAGGACCTCGTCAACGTCCACCTTCCCGTCGTCGCCGCAGTCAACGGTCCGGCCGTCGGCCTGGGCTGCACCATCGCGAGCGTCAGTGACATGGTGTTCATCTCCGAGAAGGCCTTCCTGGCCGACCCGCACGTGACGGTGGCTCTCGTCGCCGGCGACGGCGGTGCGATCACCTGGCCGCTCAACTCGGGGTTGCTGCGGGCCAAGGAGTACCTGCTGACCGGCGATCGGATCCCCCCGGCGGTCGCGGTCGAGATCGGCATGGCCAACCGGGTCGTCGCCCCCGACGAGCTGATGCCGCAGGCGGTCGCCTACGCGCAGCGGCTCGCCGCCCTGCCGGCGCAGGCCGTGCAGGACACCAAGACCGTGCTGAACCAGCACCTGCGTCAGGCAGCGGTGCACTCGTTGGGCTTCGGGCTCGCTGCCGAGAGCCAGTCGCACGACACCGCCGACTACCGAGCGGTGCCCGAGACGTTCCGCTCGCGGGAGAAGTGAGGCTCTGATGGACTTCGCACTCGATGACGACCAGAAGACCCTGCAGGCCGTCCTGCGTGACTTCTTCGAGGCCAAGGTGCCCGAGTCGGTCGTCCGTGAGCAGATGGACGACCCCGCGGGCTTCGACGCCGCGCTGTGGCGCCGGATGGCCGACGAGCTGGGCCTGCAGAGCCTGGCCGTCCCGGAGGAGTACGGCGGCAGCGGTTTCACGTTCATGGAGCTCGGGCTGGTCCTGGAGGAGATGGGTCGTGCGCTCGTCGTCTCGCCGTTCTTCGGGTCGTGCGTCATGGCGACGCAGCTGCTGCTGGCCACGGACGACGAGGACGCCCGCAAGGACTACCTCCCGGGCATTGCCGCGGGCGAGATCGTAGCCACCGTGGCCCTCGCCGAGGACAGCGGCTCGTGGCAGGTCGAGGCCGTCGAAGCCGTCGCCACCCGGGGTGACGGGGGCTGGACGATCGACGGGCACAAGTCGTTCGTGCTCGACGGAGCCGTCGCCGACGTCGTGCTGGTCGTCGCACGGGCCAGCGGATCCGTCGGCGTCTTCGCGGTGTCGAAGGATGCGCCAGGCTTCGCGGCCGAGCCCCTGCGCACGATGGACCAGACGCGCAAGCAGGCACGACTGACCTTCGCCGCGACTCCCGCGCGCCTCATCGGCACGCTGGAGCAGGCACCTGACGCGGTGTCGACGATGCTGGATCGCACCGCCATCGCGCTCGCTGCCGAGTCGCTCGGCGGCAACGCCAAGGTCCTCGACATGGCGGTCGACTACGCCAAGGTCCGCGAGCAGTTCGGCCGCCCCATCGGTTCGTTCCAGGCGGTCAAGCACAAGTGCGCGTCGATGCTGGTCGACCTGGAGTCGTCCCGGTCGGCGGTCTACTACGCGTTGTGGGCTGCGTCGGTGGCGCACGAGGACACGCCGGAGACCGCGAGCCTGGTCAAGGCCTTCTGCGTCGACGCCTACCTCAGTGCCTGCGGCGAGAACATCCAGATCCATGGAGGGATCGGGTTCACCTGGGAGCATCCCGCCCATCTCTACCTCAAGCGGGCCAAGAACGCGCAGCTCTTCGCGGGCAGCTCGGACTTCCACCGCCAGCAGCTCGCCGATCGCATCGGTATCTGACCACCTCACACCAAGGAGATCTACGCATCATGGCATCACTGAATGGACGCGTCGCGATCGTGACCGGCGCAGGCCGAGGCCTCGGCCGAGCCCATGCCCTCAAGCTGGCGAACGAAGGTGCGGCCGTCGTCGTCAACGACCCCGGCGTGGGCGGTGACGGCAGCGGCCACGACGCCACCCCGGCGGCCCAGGTCGTCGCCGAGATCGAGGCTCTCGGCGGCAAGGCCGTCGCCAACCTCGACAGCTGTGCTGACTGGGCGAGCGCAGAGGGCATGGTCGCTCAGGCGATCGAGACCTTCGGACGGCTCGACATCCTGGTCAACAACGCCGGGATCCTGCGCGACAAGATGAGCTTCAACATGGACGAGGCCGAGTGGGACTCCGTGATCAACGTCCACCTCAAGGGGCACTTCGCTCCGTCGCGTTTCGCCGCGTCGTACTGGCGTTCGGAGTCCAAGGCCGGCCGCGAGGTCTACGGCCGGATCATCAACACGAGCAGCGAGTCGGGCTACATCGGGCTCGTGGGTCAGGTCAACTACGCGACCGCGAAGGCCGGCATCGTGGGCATGACGCTGACGATGGCTCGTGAGCTGGAGCGGATCGGCGTGACGGTCAACGCCATCGCGCCTCGCGCTCGCACCAGGATGATCCCCAGCTCGTTCGGCACTGCGAAGTCGGTCGAGGACGGTGCGTTCGACGAACGCGCCCCGGAGAACGTGAGTCCCGTCGTGGCGTGGCTCGCCGGGCCGGCTGCCGCCCACATCTCGGGCAAGGTCTTCGCGACCTACGGAGGGACCATCGAGCTGCAGTCGCCGATCGAACGCGAGTCGGGGTTGTCGGTCGGCGAGCGTCAGTTCACGCTCGAGGAGCTCGCTGATCGAGCCGACGAGCTCTTCGCGGCCGGAACGCCTTCGGGCGTGCTGCCGCTGCGGGCCGGCATCGGCTGACCTGCCGGACGACGTCGCGCACGCCGGGCCCGATCCCCTCGAGGGTCGGGCCCGTCGCGGTCTCCATGCGTGTCACGCCTGGATGATCACGCCGCCGGCGACGAGCCGGTCGATCTCGTCCTCGTCGACACCCCACTCGCGGAGGATGGCTTCGCTGTGCTCGCCCGGCAGTGGCGGGGGCGCCGTGATGGACCCCGGTGTCGCCGAGAAGCGGGGTGCCGGCGAGGGCTGGGTTGCGCCCGACGCCTCGGCGTAGGTGCCGCGGGCGACATGGTGCGGATGCGTCGGTGCTTCTCCGAAGCCGAGCACGGGGGTGACGCACGCGTCGGTGCCGTCGAAGACCTCGGTCCACTCCGCGCGTGTGCGGGTGCGGAAGATGTCACCGAAGACCCTGCGGAGCGGCTCCCAGTTCGCGGGGTCGTCGCGATCGGGCAGCTCGTCGAGCGACAGGCCGAGCCCCTTCACCATCACGGCGTAGAACTGCGGCTCGATCGGCGCGACGGCCATGTAGAGCCCGTCGGAGGTCACGTAGGAGTCGTAGTACGGGGCGCCGCCGTCGCAGAAGTTGGTGCCGGGTCGGTCCATGTCCCACCGGCCCTGCGCGCTCATGGAGTGGATGAGGGTCGTGAGCGAGGCGACGCCGTCGACCATCGCGGCGTCGACGACCTGGCCCTGACCTGTGGCCCGGGCCGACACGACCCCGCTGACCAGACCGAGTGCCAGCATCAGACCTCCGCCGCCGAGATCGGCCACGAATCCCGGCGGGGTGGCGGGCTGCCGGCCGTCTCGCTGGAACAGCGTCAGTGCCCCCGTCAGCCCGAGGTAGTTGAGGTCGTGACCGGCCATCTGGGACATCGGACCGTCCTGTCCCCATCCCGTCATGCGGCCGTAGACGAGTGAGGGGCGGCGGGACAGGCAGGCCTCGGGGCCGAATCCCAGTCGCTCGGCCACCCCGGGCCTGAACCCTTCGAACAGGATGTCGGCCCGCTCGACGAGCGTCATCAGCGCCGCCAGGCCGCGATCGGACTTGAGATCGATCTGCACCGACCGACGGCTGCGCGAGAGGGCGTACTCGCGGGGGTTGCGGCCGGGCGGACCGGGCCGGTCGACTCGGATGACGTCGGCACCGAGGTCGCCCAGCAGCATGCCGGCGTACGGCCCCGCACCCATCCCGGCGATCTCGATGACCCGGATGCCGTGCAGCGGTCCGCTCATCGGCGAGGCCTCGTGGTGCGGGCGAGGTGATCGTTGATCATCGGTCTCTCCTGTTCGACGGCGGGACGGGGTGTGCATGAGGTGAGCAGTTGACCAGAACTCGCCTAATTATTCAACTGTTTGGTGTGTACACTGAGACGACTGCTCGTCGCGCGGAAGGTGGATCATGACCAAGATCGTTGTTGCTGTGAAGTATGTTCCGGATGCTACGGCGGACCGGGCGTTCAGCGCCGATAACACCGTTGATCGTGCCGGTGTGGACGGTCTGTTGTCCGAGCTCGACGAGTATGCGGTCGAGCAGGCCCTGCAGACGGTCGAGGCCGGCGACGGTGAGGTCGTCGTGCTGACCGTGGGTCCTGAGCAGGCTGCTGACGCGGTCCGCAAGGCGCTGCAGATGGGTGCCGACTCCGGCATCCACGTCACCGACGACGCGATCCACGGCTCCGACGCGTTCGCGACGTCCGAGATCCTGGCCAAGGCGATCGAGAAGGTCGGCGACTTCGACTTGCTGTTCTTCGGCATGGCGTCGACCGATGCGGGTCTGGGTGTGGTCCCGACGCTGGTGGCTGAGCGTCTGGGTCTGCCGGCGGTGACGTTTGCGTCGGAGATCACGGTCGATGGCGACACGGTCAAGATCCGCCGTGATGGTGATGTCGCTACGCAGGAGATCGAGGGCACGGGCAGGCTCGTGGTCTCGGTGACCGACCAGACCGGTGAGGCGCGTTACCCGTCGTTCAAGGGCATCATGGCGGCCAAGAAGAAGCCGGTCGAGGAGTGGTCGCTGGCCGACCTGGGCCTCGATGCCGGTTCGGTGGGTCTGGACAACGCCTGGACCAAGGTCGAGTCGTTCGAGCCCCGTCCGCCGCGCACGGCCGGCGAGATCGTCACCGACGAGGGAGACGGCGGCGCCAAGCTCGTCGAGTTCCTCGCGTCCAAGAAGTTCGTCTGAGAGGCCTGA
>JBEVGQ010000234.1:0-30254 GCA_040511655.1 Aeromicrobium sp.
GCCATCCAGCACCGGGCGGGCATGCAGACGTCCAAGACGATCGTCGCGGTCAACAAGGACGACGAGGCCCCGATCTTCGAGCTCGTCGACTTCGGCGTGGTCGGCGACCTCAAAGCCGTCCTCCCGCAAGCCACCAACGAGATCGCCAAGCGCAAGAACTGACCCCAAGCCCCGGCTCCACGCCACGGGCATCGAGAGGAAGACATGAACCACGCACCGTCAGCTGAGACGTCCATCGCTGTCGTGGGGGGCACGGGTCCGCAGGGCCGTGGTCTCGCCTACCGGTTCGCACTGGCTGGGCACCGGGTGGTCCTGGGGTCGCGGGACAACGGCCGAGCGACCGAGAAGGCCGGCGAGATCAACGAGCGTCTGGCGGGTGCCGGACGCGAGGTGGCCGGCGCGACGAACGCTGACGCGGTCGCCGCCGCGGAGGTCGTGCTGCTCGCGGTGCCGTGGGACGGGCACGGCGACCTGGTCGCGTCGCTGGCCGGTGGTCTGGCCGGCAAGGTCGTCATCAGCTGCGTCAACCCGCTGGGGTTCGACGGCGGTGGTCCGTTCGGTCTGGTGCTGGAGGAGTCGGCGGCCCAGGAGACGCAGCGGCTGGTGCCGAGTGCCCGGGTCGTGGGGGGTTTCCACCACGTCGCGGCGTTGTCGTTGTGGAAGACGCCGGAGCCGCTGGCGCACGAGGACGTGCTGGTGTGCGGCGACGACGTGGAGTCCAAGGCGGTGGTGCAGGACCTGGCGGTCGCCGTGACGGGCAAGCGCGGGATCGATGCCGGTGCGCTGCGGCTGGCCCGTCAGCTCGAGCCGTTGACAGCGGTGCTGATCAGCATGAACAAGCGTTACAAGACCCGATCGGGTGTGGCGATCACCGGGGTAGAGCAGGGCTAGGGATGGTGGTGACGGTGCCGACCGAGCGTGAGATCACGCGTGCGGTCGCGCGCGCCGAGGCCGGCCGCAGTCTCGATCGTGGTGAGACGACCGCTCTGCTGGCGGCGACAGGCGTTGACCTGGACCGTCTGATGGTGGTGGCTCGCCGGGTACGTGACGCGGGGTTGGCGGATGCCGGTCGTCCTGGCGTGGTGACCTACAGCCGCAAGGTGTTCATCCCGCTCACCCGCCTGTGCCGAGACCGGTGCCACTACTGCACGTTCGTGACGGTCCCGGGAAAGGTCTCGGCGCCGTTCCTGTCCGCCGACGAGGTGCTGTCCATCGCACGTGAGGGTGCTGCGCTCGGGTGCAAGGAGGCACTGTTCACGCTCGGCGACCGGCCGGAGGATCGATGGCCGGAGGCCAGGACCTGGCTCGAGGAGGCCGGGTACGACTCGACGCTGGAGTACGTCCGCGCGATGTCGATCCTGGTGCTGGAGGAGACGGGCCTGCTGCCGCACCTCAACCCCGGTGTCATGTCGTGGGCCGAGATGAGTCGTCTCAAGCCGGTTGCCCCGTCGATGGGCATGATGCTCGAGACCACCAGCCGGCGTCTGTTCGAGACCAAGGGCGAGGCGCATCACAAGTCGCCCGACAAGGATCCGGCCGTACGCCTCCGGGTGCTGGAGGACGCGGGCCGGTTGAACATCCCGTTCACGACCGGTCTGCTGATCGGCATCGGCGAGGACCTGGCCGAACGGGCTGACGGGATCGTCGAGCTGCGGCGGATAGCCCAGCAGTACGGCAGCATCCAGGAGGTCATCGTCCAGAACTTCCGCGCCAAGCCCGACACTGCGATGCGGCACGACGACGACCTCGGTCTCGACGAGTACCTGGCTGCGATCGCGACGACGCGGATCGTCATGGGTCCGCGCATGCGGATACAGGCACCACCCAACCTCGTCGACCTGGTCGAGTGCCGGGCGTTGCTCGATGCGGGTGTCGACGACTTCGGCGGCATCAGCCCGCTGACGCCCGACCACGTCAACCCCGAGCGTCCGTGGCCGAACGTCGACCAGCTCGGCGCGCTGTGCGCTGATGCGGGTTTCGAGCTGCGCGAACGCCTGACGGCCCACCCGCCCTTCCTGGACGTCCCGTGGCTCGATCCGAGGTTGTCCGCACACGTGGCTGCCCTCGCCGGTGAGGACGGCCTGGCCGAGGGGGCCGCACGCCCGGCCGGGCTGCCGTGGCAGGAGCCCGACGGGGGCTTCGATGCCACGACCGGACGATCCGACCTGCACACCGCGGTCGACACCGAGGGCCGGTCCAACGACCGGCGGTCGGACTTCGATGACGTGTACGGCGACTGGGGTGTGCTGCGCGACCAGGTGGCCCGTGATGCCCGGCCCGAGCGGCTGTCGTCCGATATCGCGTCGGCGTTACGGTCGGCCGAGGCCGATCCCGCGCGGTTGAGCACCGAGCACGCCCTGACGTTGATGACGGCCGAGGAGGGTCCCGCGCTGGACGCGCTCACGGCGTTCGCCGACGAGCTGCGCCGTGAGGCCGTCGGCGACACCGTCACGTACGTGGTGAACCGCAACATCAACTTCACCAACATCTGCTACACCGGTTGCCGGTTCTGCGCGTTCGCCCAGCGCAAGACCGATGCCGACGCCTACACGCTCAGCCTGGACGAGATCGCCACCCGAGCACGGATCGCCGTGAGCGTCGGCGCGACGGAGGTGTGCATGCAGGGCGGCATCGACCCGCAGATGCCCGGCACCGCCTACTTCGACATCGCCAGAGCCGTGAAGGAGGCCGAACCCTCGTTGCACGTCCACGCGTACTCGCCCATGGAGGTCATGAACGGCGTGGCTCGGACGGGGTTGTCGATCACGGAGTTCCTGACCGCGGCGAAGGAAGCCGGGGTCGACTCCCTGCCCGGCACCGCCGCAGAGATCCTCGACGACGACGTCCGGTGGGTGCTGACCAAGGGCAAGCTGCCGACCGCCCAGTGGATCGAGGTCGTCACGACCGCGCACCGTGTGGGGCTGCCGACCACCAGCACGATGATGTACGGCCACGTCGATCACCCGGGTCACTGGGTCAAGCACCTGCAGGTGCTGGCCGAGATCCAGCGCGACACCGGCGGGTTCACCGAGTTCGTGCCCCTGCCGTTCGTCCACCAGTCCAGTCCGATCTATCTGGCCGGCGTGGCCCGGCCCGGCCCATCGGCCCGTGACAACCGAGCGGTGCACGCGATGGCCCGCATCATGCTTCACGGACTCGTCGACAACATCCAGACCTCATGGGTCAAGCTGGGCCCCGAGCAGCTCACGCACGTCCTGCGCGGCGGCGTCAACGACCTCGGGGGCACGCTCATGGAAGAGACCATCTCCCGTATGGCCGGCTCCACCAACGGCTCCCGCAAGGAACGCCGAGAACTCGAAGCCATGGCGCATGCTGCGGGTCGCCCCGCCCGTCAGCGCACCACGACCTACGGACCTGTAGCGGTCCGACACGACGAGAGGACGGCATCGTGACGGAGTGGACGGCGGTGGTCCCGGTCAAGAGATTCGCCCTCGCGAAGCAGAGGTTGCTCCTGCCTGACCGGGTCCGGGCCGATCTGGCGCAGGCCTTCGCGCGGGACGTGCTCCATGTCGTCTCCGAGACGTTCGGCATCAGGCACATCGTGCTGGTGTCCTCAGAACGGTCCATGGCCCGAGCCGGACAGCGGTGCGGGGCACACGTCCTGTCCGACCCTGTCGGCCGAGGGCCCGATGGTCTCAACCTCGCCATTGCTCGCGGCGTGGAGTGGGCCGAGCGTCACCACCCTGACGACGCCGTCGTCGTGGTGCCCGCCGACCTGCCTTGCCTGACCGCCGAGGCGCTCGCCGACGTGCTCTCGGCTGCTGAGCCGCACGATCGGGCGATCGTCACGGACTCGCAGAAGACGGGTACGGCCCTGCTGCTGGCCCGCGACGCCGCGACGATGACGCCCTCCTTCGGCACGGACTCGGCCGTTCGCCACCGCCAGCTCGGCCATCGGGACCTGGAGCCGGCGCCCCGAGTGGTCCGCCGCGACGTCGACACCCTCGAGCACCTGGCCGAGGCAGTCGATCTCGGGGTGGGCGGCTACACCTTCTCGGCGCTGTGGAGGCACCGGATGATTCCGCTGGGCTCGGCGAGTCCCGGTGCTCGGCTCCTCGACCGGGTGACGTCATGACGAGCTCCTGGGTCGCCGTCGTCGCAGCCGGCGGGTGGGCGCAGGATCGTTGGCAGCTCGGGCTCGACACGGCCTTCGTCCGCGACGTCACTCGCGCGTTCGTCCGGGACGTGTTGCAGCAGGTGTGCACCGTGCCCGACGTGACGGCGGTGATCGTGGTGAGCGATGTCGACATCGAGCACCAGATCGCCGATGATCGTGCGCGGTACGTCGTCGACCCGGGCGCGGCGACGTTCGAGAGCTCGGTGGCGGCTGCTCGGCACCTCGTGGACCGGAGCTTCCCAGGGTGCGGCCTGCTGGCTGTGGCCCCCGATCTGCCGGCGATCGACGTCGGGACCCTCAGGGGAACGATCGATCGGGCGGGCGAGGCGCATGTCGTCGTCTGTCGAGAAGCGGCCGGCGAGCGCGCCGCTGTCGTCGCCGTCGCCTCGGACCACGATGACGCCCTGCCGTTGGCGATGCGCGCGCCGACCCGGCAGGGCGGGCACGGGCCGGTGTCCCTGACGCGCGTTCGGACCTGGTCCCACCTGTCGACGGTGCTGGCCGATGGAGCGGGCAGCCACACGGTCGCGTCCTGGCAGCAGTACGGCGCGAGCGTGTGTGACAGGTTCGGCGTCATGACAGGGCGGCGAGGGCCGTGATCCGTCCCACGTCACCATGCCGACGACCTTCTGTGATCGGCGAGCAGAACAGGGGGCTGCTCTAGCGCGACTCGACACGGACGTCGATCAGGATGCCGTGTGCGACGGCGAGAGAGGTCAGTCGTTGACTCAGCACACCGGCTTCGACGAGCCGGTTCGCGTGGTCGGCCGCGACGACCACGGTGCTCCCGGCGACGTGCAGATCCGACCGGGCGAAGGTCAGGTCGCGCAGAGCCAGCGCGATGATGTCGTCGATATCGGCTCCGGGATCCACGGGCAGGCCCCGTACGGGACCGTCGCCGAGGATCGCGGCCACGGCTGCCTCACGGGCGCCGAGGCCGAACATGTCGGCGTCCTCGTCGCGGATGAGTGAGCGTGCCCCGGGCCCGTCCTCGTCCAGGAGCCACTGCGGTGAGGCGCCGCGGACGACGACGACGGGGCGAGCGCCGAACTTTCCGGAGGCGAGCTCGGCGCCCCCGGCGATCTGGTCCACGATGGCGGGGGCCGTCACGGCCAGCGGATTGCCGTAGGGGTCCGTCTGTCCGGAGAACGAGTCGACCGGGAGGATCCCGGCGCAGCCGATGGCGATGTCGGTCTGGCCGACTCGCCATGCCCGGCCGGCCGTGTCGCTGATGATCACCGCGACCCGGGCTCCGGCGGCCTCGTGCAGCCGTGCTCGGATCGCGCTCGCCGAGGCATCGGGGTCGGGGGGCAGAGGGATGAGGGTGCCGGGCGCGGTGTTGCTGTTGTCGATGCCCGCCGCCGCCATCGTGAGGCCGTGATGGGTCCGGACGATCAGGGTCTCCCCGCGCCGGGCGACCACGCGATCGGTCTCGGTGGCGAGCAGATCGTCCTTGGTGCGGGTCGTGGTCAGGCCGGCGGCCTTGCTGACGATCTTGCTCGTGACCACGACGACGTCGCCGTGCCGAAGGCTCCAGCGCCCGACGATCATCTCGGCGATGTCGTCTCCGGCCCGTACCTCGTCGAGCCCTTCGACCGGCCGGAAGGAGAGCGTCACGATCGGGGACCGATCGCGGCAGCGAGGCTGAGAGCGTCGCGGGCGAGCTGGTCGGTCGTGGCTGGGTCGCTCATCCAGAGCGGGACGGCGCGGCTCGCGATGCCGAGGGCGTTGACGTCGGCCACCTGCGACTGGTCCGTCGTGTCCACGAGCCAGCCGTCGAGCAGGCCACCGTCGGAGCGAGCACCGTGATGCGCTGCCACGCCGCCTGCGCTGATGTCGATGCCCAGACCGGTGAGCAGCTGGTCGGCCATGCCGCGTACCGCGCCGCCGTCGATGATCGGGGACACGCCGACGACGGGCGCGGTCGTGCTGCGAAGGGCGTCTCGGATGCCTGACACGGCGGCGATGGGCCCGATCGAGACGATCGGGTTGGACGGTGGCAGGATGACGACGTCGGCGGACGTGATCGCCTCGACGACCCCGGGAGCCGGGGAGGCCGTCTCGATTCCGCGGATCACGACCTGGCGAACCGGGACGGCGGCACGCATGCGGATCCAGTACTCCTGGAAGTGGACCAGCTCCACGATCCCGTCGCGGTCGATGCCGATGTGGGTCTCGACCATGTCGTCCGACATGGGCAGCAGTCGCACGCCGGGTCGCCACCGCTCGCAGAGCTCGGCCGTCACCTCGCTGAGCGATCTGCCTTCGTGCAGACGCATCGTGCGCACGAGGTGAGTGGCCATGTCGCGGTCGCCCAGGCCGAACCAGGCCTGCTCGATGCCGTAGGCACCGAGCTCGTCCTTGGCGTTCCACGTCTCGTCGATGCGGCCCCATCCACGTTCTCGATCGATCCCGTTGCCGAGCGTGTACATCACCGTGTCGAGGTCGGGACTGATGCGCAGGCCGAACAGGCTGATGTCATCGGCGGTGTTCGCGATGACCGTCACCTCGTCGTCCGGTGCAGAGACCCGACGGAGGCCCTCCAGGAAGCGGGCCCCGCCAACCCCGCCTGACAGCACAGTGATCTTCATAGTTCAGTATCTCCCGAACCGAAGGCGCGGATCACCCCAGAACGTCGTCGAGTTGGCCCAATCGGCCCTGAGTCGGCCGATCGCAAGCCCAGGGCAAGGCGTTCGGGCCGGACGTGTGCTGGGCAGCACTCAACGACAAAGTGACCACTTGGTCAAAGTGACCACTTGGTCGAGTAGTTCGCGTGCCGATCTCGACGTTCGTCTCGTGGCGCGCCGGCGGTGGACCACCCTCGGCGTGCTGCTGCTCGCATCGCTGCTGCTCGCGATCGACGGGACGGTGCTGGGCCTGGCAGTCCCGGCATTCACGGCCAGCTCGTCGCCGACGGCCGAGCAGCTCTTGTGGATCGGTGACGTCTATCCGTTGGCTCTCGCCGGTCTGCTGGTGCTCATGGGCAACCTGTACGGCCGGTTCGGACGCAAGGGGGTCCTGCTGATAGGCAGCCGCCTTCTGGGCTGTATCGGTGCTCGCGGCGTTTTCGACGACGCCGAAGATGCTGATCGCCGCCCGACTTCTCCTGGGCGTCGCCTTGTGGTGGAACGTCGCGTCGATGGACGCCTCGGCTCGACCCCGAACTCCACCTGGTGATCGGTGATGAAGTCGATCAGAACCGGTTGGGGCGGTCAAGCTCCGCCGCGAAGAACGTCGATGCCGCCTTCAAGATGTCGTTGGCCCGCCGCAGCTCGGACGGGTACGTCGAGCGACGTGCCATGAGAGTGATCCTTCCAACGGATCAACTCTCCGGACATCCCGGGGCGGTTCATCTCGACTGGGAGGGCCTTCGTCATGAGACCTCACGACCCACTCGTCGGTGGGACGTGCGTGAACGAGCCGGCGTCCGTCGTCGAGGCCGCCCAGCTCGCCAGCAGGTTCATGGCCTCGCGCGACGTCGTGCCGGCCTCGGTCGTGTAGACGAAGAGGGTCTGGTCCGGATCGCCGGGCAGTGCCAGCGACTCGTACGAGATCGTCAGCTCGCCGGCGACCGGGTGTCGCAGGCGCTTGGTGCCGAAGGTGCGCTGGTACACGCGATGCTCGCGCCACCACGTCGCGAACTCCGGGCTGAGGTCCGTGAGCTCCTCGACGAGACGTGCGGTCAGCCGGTCGTCCGGGTCGCGGCCGACATCGAGTCGCAGGCTCTCGACCGCCGCGCGTGCCTGGACCTCCCAGTCGACGAACAGCTGGCGGGCCTCGTCGCTCGTGAGCACCCACCGGGCGTAGTTGCGCTCGGCGGGCCGGAGCCGGTCGAAGTCGGCCAGCAGCGCACGTGCCATGCGGTTGCTGGCGAGGATGTCGGTGCGGCGTCCGAGGATGAAGGCGGGCTGACCGTCGAGGGCGTCGAGGAACTGGTGGAGCCCGGGGCGTACGCGCTGGACAGCGCCACTCCGTGTGGCGGCACCGGTCAGGGACGTGCCCACGAGGTGCCCGAAGTGGGTGCGGCCCGCGGCGTCGAGGTCGAGCGCCTGGGCGATCGCCTCCAGGACGCCGGCTGAGGGGTTGATCCGTCGGCCCTGCTCGAGCCGGGTGTAGTAGTCGGTCGAGACGCTGGCCAGGAAGGCGACCTCCTCGCGGCGCAGCCCGGGGACGCGGCGGACCCGACCGTCGGCGGGCAGCCCGGCGCGAGCCGGGTCGACGGCAGCCCGGGCACGGCGCAGGAAGTCTGCGAGCTCGTGGTTGAGGTCAGGCATGCTGCGATCCTTCCACGTCCGGCTCGGTTCAACCTGGGTCTGAGCGTCCTGGGCTGGCTCGTCCCAGGCGCCTCTGGGCCGGTTATGACGCCTGGGAGAGGCGCGGGCACTCACAGACTGGAGGAGCCCGATCGCACACGGCGGCGGGCGGTCCCGAAGGAGATTCGCTCATGTCCTACCCCACCACCGCACCCGCCACCTGGTTCGTCACGGGCACGTCCCGCGGTCTCGGGCTCGAGCTGGTCGAGCAGCTGTTGCAGCGCGGCGACAACGTGACGGCCACGACTCGCTCGACGCAGCGTCTGGTCGAGAGCCTCGGCGACGTCGACACGACCCGTCTGCTGCCGCTCGAGCTCGACCTCGTCGACGAAGCCGCGGTAGAGCAGGCCGTCGCTGCCACGACCGAGCGCTTCGGCGGCCTGGACGTCGTGGTCAACAACGCCGGCTACGGATTCCTCGCCGCGGTCGAGGAGATCAGCGACGCCGAGGCACGCGAGATGTTCGACGTGCAGGTCTTCGGGGTGCTGAACGTCCTGCGCTCGGCGCTCCCGGTCCTGCGCGCGCAAGGCAGTGGCCACGTCATCAACGTCTCGTCGATCCTCGGTCTCCTCGCGTTTCCGGGGTGGGGTCTGTACAGCGCCGGCAAGTTCGCCCTCGAGGGGCTCACGGAGTCTCTCGCCGCCGAGGTCGCCGGCCACGGCATCGACGTCACCATCGTCGAGCCCGGATACATGCGGACCGACTTCCTGCGACCGGCGTCGCTGGGGCTTCCGGAGGCGACCGCCGACGGGTACGACGCGATCCGTGACATGACCGACGCGCACCTGGCCATGCCCGGCACCCAGCTCGGCGACCCGGCGCAGGCCGCAGCCGCGATCATCGCCGTCGCGGTCACCGGCGACGGCCCCCTGCACCAGGTCCTCGGCTCGGACTCGCTCGGGCTGGTGGCCGGCAGGCTCGAGTCGCTCGCCGCCGATGTCGAGGCGGGACGCGCGCTGGCGGTCACGACCGACATCGCGTCCTGACGGCTCCGGGCCCCGTGCTCGACGACGGTCTCGGCTAGCGCGGTGCCGACGTCGTCATGCGGGCGTCGAGAACGGTCGAGAACGAGAGGACCGAGGGCGGCTTGACGTCGAGGTTCGGGTCGACCTTGATCAGGATGTCCTCGTCTCCGACGAGCGCTCCGGTGTCCTGGCTCCCGAGGAGGATGTGCCGCACGCTGGGTTTGGCGGGGTCGATGATCGAGATGCCCAGGGCATTGCGTCCGGCGCGGTCTTCTGCCGATCCGAGGCTGCGGAAGCCGGCCTCGCTCTCCAGCATCCTCCAGATCGCGGCCGTCAGGGTGGATGGCATCACGTAGGTCTGGTTCAGGTTGACGATCTCGCTGTACAGGCACATGGAGCGAGGGATGCCGACCGACCGGGACGGGCAGTCGATGTGATCGAGCAGCGCGTCTGCCAGCTTCGCCGGGTCGCTGGGCAGGGCTTGAGCGAACTCGGCATCGATCGTCCCGGGCTTCAGGGTCTCGTCGACGAGCTTCGTGCCGGCATCGGCAACAGCGCCGCGACCGTCTGCCCTGAGAGGACGCCCGACGGCCTCGTGAGTCGTGAGGGATCCGTTCGGGCGCAGCCAGGTCTCGCTGACCCGAGGCACGATCTTCACGGAACCTGCATCGTCGTGATCGGCAAACCAGTTGTCGGACTTCTTGTACTGGACCTGGCCGGATCCGGGCAGGGCTTCGGGCTGCTTGTCGGCTGCGTCAGCAAGCAGCTGGAGGCTCGGCCCGGCATCCTCGCCCGGGGCGTAGGCGATGCGCACGGCCGAGGCGAACTCGAAGTCGAGCACGGGGGGCGCGGCGGCCGAAGCAGGGGAGCCGCCGGGCCGGGCGATGCCGTAGATCAGCGCCGTCGACGCGGCCACTGCCGTCACGGCGAGGATCCACCGTCTCTTTCGGTTGACGAGCGACGTCGGTCGGTCGACGACCGCCGTGCGTCGTGGCGTGGCATCGTCGTCGTCGGCCCGCTTCATCCGTGCGATGAAGTCGTCCGTCGTCTCGAGCTGGAGCGAATCTGCCGGGTCGTCCGTGCCGAAGCCCATTGCTTGGGCTTCGTGGCGGAAGCGGTCGAGTGCGATGCGCGCATCGTCATCGTGGTCGGACGTCACAGCGGTGCATCTCCTGACATCGTTGCGGAACCGTACCCGGTCGACTCTGACTCCTCCAGGGAGAGCAGCCGGTGTCGCAGACGATTCACCCTGCTGGTGAACGCGGACACCGAGATGTCGAGGACCCTGGCACCGTCCTGAGGGCGTAGCTCCTTGAGGAACGCTATGTCGAACAGCTGCTGCTCGGCGGGCGTGAGCGCGGCGTAGATGCGCTGTGCGCTGTCGGTGTCGACGACGGCGCGTGCCGCATCTTCCGCGGTGGGTGCCTGGTGCGGCCCGTTCCAGTCGTCGATGAAGCGGTTGTCGTGGTGCTTGCGAGACCGGCGTTGCATCTCCTGGAGAACCTTGTTCTTCGCGATCCCGACGATCCAGGACGCCCAGACCGTGCGATCCTGCGGAAAATCGCCGCGCTTGCGCCAGGCGACCTCGAAGGTCTCCGAGACCACGTCGTGGGCAGCGTCTGATCCGACTCTCCGCGAGGCGAACCTGAAGACAACGTTGCGCAGAGCGTCGTGGAGGTCCCGGAAGTCCTCTTCTGTCACTCACGCACCGTATCGCTGATGGCGACTCGTCAGCACCAGCGGCACTCTGTGTCGTCATCAACAGCTCGTGACCGTCGCGAGGTACGCGCCGTTCGCGGCGGACTGCCACCCGCTGGTGCTGGACTTCGACGCTCCGGGGCCCACGCACACCGATGCGCCGCTCCCGTCGGCCTCTTCGTGCAGCCACGTCCTCTTCGTCCGGTTGTTGTAGTAGGAGGCCGTCGTCGTCAGGTTGATGGTGCGGTAGGAGTTGGTCGCGGCGATCTTCTGCATCTCGCCCCTGAAGTTGGTCCGGGACCACACGCAGAAGTTGCCGCTCGGGCAGTCGGACGACGTCGCGGGCACCTGGGGTGTGGCCTCGGCGGCCGAGGGATGGAGGACCGCGACGGTTGCGAGGAGCGCCGTTGCGGCGAGGACACGGGCACTG
Organism: Aeromicrobium sp.; assembly: GCA_040511655.1. GTDB lineage: Bacteria > Actinomycetota > Actinomycetes > Propionibacteriales > Nocardioidaceae > Aeromicrobium. The sequence continues at coordinate 11,545 of JBEVGQ010000234.1, forward strand.
GTGGTGGAGAGCTTCATGCTCTCTCATCGGCCGCTGCACGGCCCCATCACCTGTGACCCTCATCTGGAGACCAGGTCGTGATCCTGGCGCCTCGACTGGGACAGACCTACCTGTGCGGCCGGCACTTCCGCCGTCCGACGAAGAGATCCTCATTTATCGTCGGGAAACTCCCACGCCTCGCCCCACATAGTGGCTGGGTTGGTCTCACAGGTGATATTCGAAAAGACCCACTCAAAAGCTCTCCGCCTGGTTCGGTTAGCCGCGCGGGGCCGATTGCGCGTGATTCTCGCAGACCCGAAGTCCGCGCCGATCGGGGTAATAGGTCGCGTGGCTGTAGTCCATCGGTGCTCCTGTCTATCCGCGGTAGCCCTATTCGTGACCAATGACTTTGGCAATGTCGACCCGAAGGGTCGATAAATCCTCTAATGTTTGCTTTTCACCTACCGCCACGACGGGGTTTGGCTGGCGATTGGAAAGTTGGTTGATATGTTGTCGAGTCTTGTCGTTGAACGGCATCAGTCGTCGCGCGCCGTCGGCTTCTCCGTGGGTCTCGCGGTTGTCGTCGGCTCGGTCGTCGCGTTGACCGTTGCGATCGCCGATCCGGCCGCAGGGTGGTCCGACGGAGCACGGTGGATCATCTACATGCTCGCTGCCGCTGCAGTGGCAGCGATAGCAGGTTTGATCTTCGGGCTGCCGCAAGCTCGTGCCGACTTCAGCCCCGAAGCCTCGGAGCGGTACAAGCCCAACTCGAACTTGGAGCAGATCTCTGACTGGCTGACCAAGCTGCTGGTCGGGGCCGGGCTCGTCGAGTTGAAGGACATTTCGTCTCACCTGAGGTCCGCCGGAGCCTACCTTGGCGACGGTCTGGCGGTATCGAATCCTGGCGCGTATGCCGTGTCAGCGGTTGTGTATGGCGCAGGTGCTGGGTTTGGCTTCTCGTACTTGTGGACCCGACTGCGTATGCGACTGCTCCTCGAGATCAGCGACAAGGACGCTGCCGAAGCTTCTCGACGAGAAAAGATCTTTCGTAGCCTGCAGAGTGCCCCGCGATCGACGGCGGACGAACGTGAATCGGTCGAAACGCTTGCCGCCGCTGCGGACGAGGTGATTGCCGTGTCGAAATCGGCGGAACGCCAGCGCTTTGCACCAGTGCTTTGGGTAGATGATTTCCCGGCGAACAATGTTGCGATTGTTGAAGCGCTGCAATTGGTCGGGATCGACGTCGACACCGCTGTCAGCACAACTCAGGCCATGGAGCTTTTCACCACCCGAAATTACGGGCTCGTCATCACGGATGTTGGGCGCGTCGAGAATGGGACCGAAGACGACGTCGCGGGCTTGCACCTCATAGAGGCAGTTCGAGGGATGGGGTCTGACGTGCCAATCGTCGTATTCACCAGCCGGCGCGGACTGAGTCACGAACCTGACCTTCTCGCGGCAGGTGCGTTGATGGTGACGAACCGAACGTCGCGGGTCCTGACGGCGACCGTTCGAATTCTGACGACATCGATGCGGTGACAACCGGATCGATCCGGCGACGACAGGCCCTGCTGTCTGCGACCCTCAGGGGGTGACTGCCGAGTTCCCTCCAGAGCTGACCGAGGATCCCGAGACCTCGCCTGCCTGGTGGCGGTGGCCGGCCACCGTCGGCGTCCTGATGACCATCAACGTCATGAACTTCGCACTCACCACGGATCATCGACGGGTAGCCAAGTGGGTCCTCGTCGCCGTGTTGGTGTTCGGGTCCGCCGCGATCGCTCGGAAGGTCTGGAAGCATCGCGCGACAACCGCCAGGCAGTCTTCGTCAAGACGCACGTGATGCGTTCGGCTGTTCCAACCTTCCGCGGACGTCTTCGTGCGACTGTGGGGGAGTGAGCTTCCTCGTCGAGGTCAACCGCCTTGCCCTCGTGCCTCGGTGCGCGATCGTCGGGTTGATGGCCGGTGCTGCCATCGGTGGGGTGGTCGGACTGGTCGTCGGCCTTGACGTCCACGTGGCGACGGCCTGGTTCGCGGTCTTCGAGCTCGGAGTGCCCGGCGGACTCGCGGGTGGCCTGATGGGTGGCTTGGTCGGCTGTGCCGTGCAGGCGGCTGCCTGGCGCGCGCACCGCTCTGCCGACGACTGAACGGCAGGTCGTCCAGGATCTCTGGGACGATGGCCACATGACTGCTTACTGGATCAGCACGTACCTCGAGATCCGCGACGAGGCCAAGCTCACGGCGTACGCCGAGCTGGCGGGGCCGGCGCTGACCGGCGCGGGCGGCACGTTCCTCGCTCGGGGGTTGCCGGAGGCGGTGTACGAAGAGGGACGTCAGCAGAGGTCGGTGCTGATCGAGTTTCCGTCGGTGGAGGCAGCGGTCGCCGCTCACGGCAGCGAGGCCTACCAAGAGGCGCTCGCGGCCCTCGGCGACGGCGTGGTCCGCGACCTGCGCATCGTTCCGGGCGTCTGAGTCGTCCCTGCAGGTCAGTCCCGTGCCGGCGCGTGCCGTGAGACGTGCTGGATCGCGTCGAGACAGGCCCGCACCGTCGGCCGGTTGGCGGCCTCGCGTCGCGAGACGGTCAGCAGGCGACGGCTCAGGCGCGGCGTGCTGAGCCGCCGGACGTCGACGGGTGCGACCGAGTCGGCCACCGCGCGGCGGGGGAGCAGAGCCACGCCCTCGCCACGCGACACCGCGACCACGAGCAGCAGCAGGTCGTCGGTCTCCCAGCCCACCCGCGGCTCGAACCCGGCCGCGCGGCACGCATAGCGCGTCGCCGCGCCGCACGCGGCGGCGGCAGGCGGGAGCACCCAGGTCTGGTCCTTCAGTGTCGACAGCGTGGGACGCTCCGGGAGGTCGGCACCTCGCGCGCTGACCAGCACGAGCGGTTCTGCGGCGACCTCCTCGACGAGCAGGTTCGAGGGCAGCGGCAGGGGCACGTGGTCGTAGACGTCGATGACGGCCAGGTCGAGCTGACCACCCAGCAGCGCCTCGACGCTCTGCGCAGGTTCGACGGTCTGCACGGTCATCCTCAGATCGGGTGCGCTGCGAGCCAACACGGTGATGGCCGGCAGGATCACCGCTGCGGCGGCCGAGGCGATCGACCCGACGCGCACGCGTCCGGCGACCTTGCCGCTGAGCTGGGCCATGGTCGTCTCGGTCTCCTCGAGGGCACGGACGACGTCCTCCGCCTGCGTCAGCAGGGCCTCGCCCGCGCCCGTCAACGACACCCCGCGCGGACGTCGATCGAGCAGCGGCACGCCGCACTGCCTCTCGAGCTGCGACATCTGCTGCGACACGGCCGAGGCGGTCATGCCGAGCACGCGGGCGGCGGCGCTGATGCTGCCGTGCCGCGCGACCTGCACGAAGGTGGCGAGGCGCACTCCGTCGGCAGGCGAGGTCGTCATGCCGCGACCCTACCCTTAAGCGCTGCTTAACTGGCTGGTCGAGAGCGTTCACGTCCACGAGGATGGTGCCACCACCCGCCACGTAGGAGTTCCCCCATGAGCGACATCGCCCAGCAGGCCGCTGCCATCCTCGACCGTCTCGGCGCAGGCGACCCGTTCGTCGCCGACGGTGACCTCGTCTGCCGGTCGCCGATCGACGGCAGCGAGCTGGGACGGCTGCGCTCGCACACCGCCGACGAGGCGTCCGACGTCATCGGCCGCGCCCACGGCGCGTTCGGTCAGTGGCGGACCGTGCCGGCCCCGGTCCGCGGACAGTTCGTCCGCGAGCTGGGCGAGCTGCTGCGCGAGCACAAGGACGATCTCGGCGCCCTCGTGTCGATCGAGGCCGGCAAGATCGTGTCGGAGGGCCTGGGCGAGGTGCAGGAGATGATCGACATCTGCGACCTCGCCGTCGGGCTGTCGCGCCAGCTGCACGGCCTGACGATCGCCACCGAGCGCCCAGGCCACCGCATGATGGAGCAGTGGCTGCCGCTCGGCGTGGTGGGCGTCATCTCGGCGTTCAACTTCCCGGTCGCGGTGTGGTCGTGGAACGCGGCGCTGGCCTTCGTCGCCGGCGACGCCGTCGTCTGGAAGCCGTCCGAGAAGACGCTGCTGACCGCGCTGGCGTGCCAGGCCCTCGCGCTCGAGGCCGGCCGCCGCGCCGGCGTGCCCGAGGGTCTGTCGGCGGTGCTGGTCGGCGACCGCACGATCGGCGAGGTCATGGTCGACGACCCGCGCGTGCCGCTCGTGTCGGCGACGGGCTCGACCCGCATGGGCAAGGAGGTCGCACCGCGTGTCGCCGCCCGCCTGGGCCGCTCGTTGCTCGAGCTGGGCGGCAACAACGCCGCGATCGTCGCGCCCTCGGCCGATCTCGACCTTGCCGTGCGGGGCATCGTGTTCTCGGCAGTCGGCACCGCAGGCCAGCGGTGCACGTCGCTGCGGCGCATCATCGTGCACGAGTCGATCAAGGACGACCTCGTGGCCCGGCTGAAGGCCGCGTACGAGACGCTGCCGATCGGCTCGCCGCTGGAGTCGTCCACGCTGGTCGGCCCCCTGGTCGACGAGGCGGCGTTCGACGCGTTCGGCACCGCGATCGAGACCGCTCGCGCCGACGGCGGTGACCTGGTCACCGGTGGCACCCGGGCCGAGGTCGACGGCGACGGGTACTACGTGCACCCGGCGATCGTCGACATGCCGCGCCAGAGCGAGGTCGTCAAGGCCGAGACGTTCGCGCCGCTGATGTACGTGCTGACGTACCGCGAGCTCGACGAGGCGCTGGCCCTGCACAACGAGGTCGCGCAGGGGCTGTCGTCGTCGATCTTCACGCTCGACGTCCGGGAGGCCGAGACGTTCATGTCGGTCGTCGGCTCCGACTGCGGCATCGCCAACGTCAACATCGGCCCGTCGGGTGCCGAGATCGGTGGCGCGTTCGGTGGCGAGAAGGAGACCGGTGGTGGACGCGAGTCCGGCTCGGACGCGTGGCGCGCCTACATGCGCCGCACGACCAACACCGTGAACTACTCCACCGAGCTGCCCCTCGCCCAGGGGGTGGAATTTGTCTGAGCCGACCGCCACCCGGGTGTCGCAGACACAGCTGCGCGCTCGCTTCGCCGAGGCACTGTCGGCCCTGTACGGGCGCGAGGTCCCGGCGTACACGACGCTGGTCGAGGTCGCGCAGGAGATCAACGCCGAGGTGCTCGCCCGCGGGGGAGCGGACGCGGAGCGGCTCGGCACGATCGAGCGCGTGACGGCCGAGCGCCACGGAGCGATCCGGGTCGGCAGCGCGGACGAGCTCGCGCAGGTCGCCCGCGTGTTCGGGGCGTGCGGGATGTACCCGGTCGGGTTCTACGACCTCCGCGAGGCCACGCCGCCCATCCCCGTCGTCTCGACGGCCTTCCGTCCGGTCGACCGCGCCGAGCTGGCCAGCAACCCGTTCCGGGTGTTCACGAGCGTGCTGGTCGTCGACGACCGGCGCTTCTTCGACGAGGGTACGGAGGCCCAGCTGCGCGAGTTCCTCGCAGCCCGCGCCCTGTTCTCGTCCGAGCTGCTCGACCTCGCCGACCGCATGGAGCGAGACAGGACGCTCGCGGCCGGCGACGCGGACCGCTTCCTCGAGCTGGCCACGGCGGCCTTCGAGCTGTCGCCCGAGCCCGTCGACCGCCAGTGGTACGAACGGCTCGAGGCGATCTCGAGCGTCGCCGCCGACATCGGTGGCGTCGCCTCGACGCACATCAACCACCTCACCCCGCGGGTGCTGGACATCGACGAGCTCTACGTGCGCATGCAGCAGCGCGGCATCGAGATGATCGACCGCATCCAGGGGCCCCCGCGCACCGAGCCCGGGCAACCGGACGTCCTGCTGCGCCAGACGTCGTTCAGGGCGCTCGCCGAGCCCCGGCATTTCCGCGAGCCCGACGGCAGCGTCGTCACGGGCGACCTGAGCGTCCGGTTCGGCGAGGTCGAGCAGCGCGGCGTCGCGCTCACGCCCCGCGGCCGCGAGCTCTACGACGCCGAGGGCATCGGCGGCCTGCCCGTCGACGAGGCCGAGCTGCACGCGATGGACCTCGCCTACTACGTGCGCGACATCGACGGCAGCCTGAGCCCGATCGTCTACGAGGACTTCCTGCCCACGTCGGCGGCCGGCATCTTCGCCTCGAACCTCACGGGAGAGGGCCGCACCGACGCCACGCGCCGTGCGGCGGCTCGCGATGCCGCGTGGATGCAGGACGTGCTCGGCCGCGAGCTGCGCGATCCGTACGCGCTGTACGAGGCCGAGCGGCGCGCGGCCTCCCGCTAGACGGACTCGCCGGGCTGGACGCGTCCCGACTCGTCGATCCGGTGGCCCTCGCCCAGCAGCAGCGGCGTCGCGACCTCGCGGTGCTGGCGGTACAGACGTCCGCTGGCGGGCAGCACGCGCCACCAGGGCAGGCCGGGCACGCGGCGCAGCACGTTCGCGACGGCCTGGCCGGCACCGGGGTGGCCGGCCTCGAGCGCGACCTCCCCGTAGGTCACGAGCTCGCCCGGCTCGAGCGCGGCGACGACGGCCACGACGTGCTGCTGGAAGGCGCTGAGCTCGTTCGGAGGATCGGGATGACCACCGCCGGGGAGCGGCAGCACCGAGTCGTCGCTGCTCATGCATCCAGTCAACCGCACGCCCTCGCAGCGCGCCGGGTGTGAGCCTTCTCGCGCGGACACCGGGGCGTGTGGCGCGCAGACTGGAGGCATGATCACGTCGCGCCTCCCGAGGACCTCCACGGCGTGGGCGCCGCTGCTCGTGCCGCTCGCGGTGCTGCTGACGTGGGACGTCGGCGTGACGATCGCCTTCAAGGTCGGCCTCGTCGAGTTCCGCGGCATCGAGATCCAGTACACGCTCTACGGCACGGCGATCGCGCTGTTCCTCGGCTTCATGGTCAATGCCTCCTACGCCCGGTGGTGGGAGGCCCGGACCCTGTGGGGCAGCATCGTCAACCACTCGCGCAACCTGGCCCGCCAGACCACGACGCTGCTCGACACCACGGGGCCCGGCGCACGACCCGAGATCGTCGACCAGATGGTGCGCGCGCAGATCGCGTACGTCCAGGCGCTGCGCACGTCGTTGCGCGAGCAGCCCCTGCCGCCCGAGGTCGACGTCTACCTCGACGAGACCGCCGTGACGACCGTGCGAGCCGCCACCAACGCCCCGACCGCGGTGCTGTCGCACGCGGGACGCCTGCTGGCCGAGGCGTACCGCCGCGGCATGGTCAGCGACATCGCGCGCGTGCAGGTCGAGTCGACGCTCAGCGTGCTGACCGACGCGCAGGGCGGGCTCGAGCGCATCAAGAAGACGCCGCTGCCCGTGCAGTACCGCTTCTTGCCGTCGTTCTTCGCCCGCGCGTTCTGCGTCGTCCTGCCGTTCGCCGTCTACCAGGACCTCCAGTGGTGGACGCCCGTCGGCTCGGGGCTGGTCGGCATGATGTTCCTGCTCGCGGTGCAGGTCGGGCGGGACCTCGCCGATCCCTTCCTCGACCGCGTGCACGACGTGCCGATGACGGCGATCTGCCGGTCCATCGAGATCGACCTGCTCGAGATGATCGGCGCGGAGACCCCTGAGGCCGTGGCGCCCGTCAACGAGGTGCTGTGGTGAGCGCGGAGCAGTCGGTGACGCCGCAAGGGCAGGTTGCGACGGGGTGGGTCGGGTACGGCAGAGGCATGACTCAGACCCCGGCCAACACCGTCCGCTTCGACTTCGACTGGCAGCCGGGCTACCGGCGTGCCGCGCGGCTGTTCGGCGTCACGCCCCGCCGCGCGTGGGTCGAGGTGGACGACGTGCAGCTGACCGTCCGCTTCGGCTGGTGGACGTTGTCGTCGACGCTCGACAACGTCGTCGGGACCGACGTCACCGGCCCGTACGCCTTCGTCAAGACCGCAGGACCTCCGCATCTGTCGTTGAGCGACCGGGGCATCACGTTCGCGACCAACGGCGAGCGTGGTCTGTGCGTGTCGTTCCGCGACCCGGTGCCGGGCATCGACCCGACGCGCCGCATCCGCCACCCCGGGGCGACGCTGACGGTCGTGGACGTCGAGGGACTCGCGCAGGCACTGGGGCCGCGCTCGTCCTGACGGGCTCTTGACGCCACACTTGTTTTTTGCAAGTGTGATGCGCACCACCCCACGCGCGATACGGAGCCCGCCATGCCTCAGATGTTCGTCAACCTGCCCGTCACCGACCTCGACCGCGCCAAGGCGTTCTACGAGGCGCTCGGCTTCACGATCAATCCCAAGTTCACCGATCACAACGCCGCCTGCGTCGTGGTCGAGGACGGGCACAGCTACTTCATGATCCTGGTGCGCGAGTTCTTCCAGACCTTCACGGACGTGCCGATCGGCGACCCGAGGACCGGCCCGACCGTTGCGGTCGCCCTCTTCTCCGACAGCCGCGAAGAGGTCGACACCATGGCCGAGCGCGGCCTGGCAGCCGGCGGCTCCGAGCCGAAGGAGGCGTCCGACTACGGCTTCATGTATCAGCGTCAGCTCCTCGACCCCGATGGCAACTTCCTCGAGCTCGGCTGGATGGACCCGATCGCCGCCGAGCAGGGCCCGGACGCCGTGGCAGATCAGCAGGCCTGACGCCCGTGGCCGCTCGCGAGTACGGACAGTACTGCGGCGTCACGCAGGCCCTCGAGCTGGTGGGGGAGCGGTGGGCGCTGCTGATCGTCCGCGACCTGCTGGTCGGCCCGCGTCGCTACGGCGAGCTGGCCGAGGGGCTGCCGCGCATCCCCAGCAACATTCTCGCAGCGCGGCTCAAGGAGCTGCAGGCCGCCGGCATCCTGCGGCGCGCACCACGCTCGCGCGTCGTCGTCTACGAGCTGACGCCCTACGGCCGTGAGCTCGAGCCCGTGATCCTGGCGCTCGGCGCGTGGGGGTTCAAGGCGATGGGCGACCCGCGCGAGGAGCAGGTGGTGACGCCCGACTCGATGACCATGGCGCTGCGCACCGCCTTTCGTCCGCAGGTCGCCGCGCAGCTGCCGGCGACGTCGTACGCGGCGCGGCTGGGCGCCGCCGAGCTGCTCGTGCGGGTGGACGGCGCGAGCCTCGACGTCTCGCGCGGGGACGGCCCGGTCGACCTGTCGTTCGCGACGGGCCCGGGCATCCGCCGGCTCATCTCGGGCGAGCTGGCCCCCGAGCAGGCCATCTCGACCGGCGTCGTCGAGGTGCTGCACGGCCGCGGTGACCTGCTCGCACGGTTCGCCAGCACCTTCCACCTGGCGGCCTGAGCCGTCCCGAACCCCCGCGAACCCCGGAGGTGGGGCAGGGGAGCGGGGTCAGACGACGGCAGCGGCCGCGGCGCGTCCGGCCTCGCGCCCCGAGAACAGACATCCGCCGAGGAAGGTGCCCTCGAGCGCGTTGTAGCCCATCATCCCGCCTCCGCCGAAGCCGCTGACCTCGCCGGCCGCGTAGAGGCCCGGCAGCGGTGTGCCGTCGGCGGTCAGGCACCGCCCGGACAGATCGGTCTCGAGCCCGCCCAGCGTCTTGCGCGTCAGGATGTTGAGACGCACCGCGATCAAGGGTCCGTTGGCCGGGTCGAGGAACCGGTGCGGGGGCGCGACGCGGATGAGCTTGTCGCCGCGGTACCGGCGGGCTCCGCGGATCGCGGTGATCTGCGCGTCCTTGGTGAAGTCGTTGTCGATCTCGCGGTCGCGCGCCTCGAGCAGGTGCCGCAGCTCGCCCTCGTCGACGTGCCCTGTGTCGCCGACGCGGTTCATGCCGGCGACGAGCTCGCCGAGGGTGTCGGCGACGACGAAGTCCTCGCCGTGGGTCTTGAACGCCTCGATCGGCCCCGGTGCGCCGGGCTTGACCCGCGACAGCAGCAGCTTGAGGTCCTTGCCGGTGAGGTCGGGGTTCTGCTCCGAGCCCGACAGGGCGAACTCCTTCTCGATGACCTTCTGGGTCAGCACGAACCACGAGTAGTCGTGGCCCGTGCCGCGCAGGTGCTTGAGGGTGCCGAGCGTGTCGAAGCCCGGGAAGTTCGGGGCGGGCAGGCGCTTGCCGGTGGCGTCGAGCCACAGCGACGACGGGCCCGGCAGGATGCGGATGCCGTGATTGGCCCAGATCGGGTCCCAGTTGCGCAGGCCCTCGACGTACGCCCAGAGGCGGTCGGGGTTGATGACCCTGGCACCGGCCTGCTCGCTGATGCCGAGCATGCGGCCGTCCACGTGCGCGGGGACGCCGGCGACCATCGTCGCCGGCGCGGTGCCGAGCCGCTCGGGCCAGACCTTGCGGACGAGGTCGTGGTCGCCGCCGATGCCACCGGACGTCACGATGACGGCCTGGGCGCGCAGCTCGAAGTCACCGGTCTCGACCCGGCTGGACGCGGCGCCGCGCTCGACGTCGGCCGGCTCGAGCAGGGCGCCGGTGACGCCGACGACGGTGCCGTCCTCGACGACGAGGGAGTCGACGCGGTGCCTGAACGCGAACGTGATGCGTCCGGTCTCGACGTGCGCGCGCACCCGGCGTTCGAACGGCGCGACGACCCCGGGGCCCGTTCCCCACGTGATGTGGAAGCGGGGCACCGAGTTGCCGTGGCCCTCCGCGCGACCGTCGCCGCGCTCGGCCCAGCCCACGACCGGGAACACCTTCAGGTCCATCGAGCGGAGCCAGGCGCGCTTCTCGCCCGCCGCGAAGTCGAGGTAGGCCTCGGCCCAGCGGCGCGGCCAGAGGTCCTCGGGCCGGTCGAACTGCGCGCTGCCCATCCAGTCCTGCTCCGCGAGCGCACGCGAGTCCTTGATGCCCATGCGGCGCTGCTCGGGCGAGTCGACGAAGAACAGCCCGCCGAGGCTCCAGAACGCCTGTCCGCCGAGGTTCTGCTCGCCCTCCTGGTCGACGAGCACGACCGAGCGCCCCGCGTCGGCGGCCTCAGCGGCTGCGGCGAGCCCGGCGATGCCGGCTCCGACGACGATGATGTCTGCGTCCACGTGACTCTCCTCGAGCGTTCTGTCCGCTGGCGGGCGGGCGGACTGTCATTCAGCATGTGGTCAGGCGGGCTCTGAGGCAAGATCGGTTGTCATCGGATGAGCAAACGGCTCGCCGGTCGTGACAGGAAGGCGACGTGCCATGGGGCGCCTCGAACGTGCTGCGGCGCAGCAGCGCTTCACCGATGGGCGCGAGGCCGTGACCGAGCGGATCTCGGCCGCGATCCGTGAGCAGATCCCCGCGTACGCCTCGCTCGGCGACGACCAGCGACGCGAGACCGAGGCCATCGTGACGTGGGGCGTCCGTCGCCTGCTCGAGCTCTGGGTCGACGATGTTGAGCTCGACGAGGCCGACCTAGGACGGTTCCGCGGCATCGGGGCTGCCCGAGGCACCGACGGGCGTCCGCTGTTCGCCGTGCTCAGGGCGTACCGCGTCGCCGGTGTCGAGACCAGCGGACTGATCGGCGAGCTCGCGGCCGCGGACCTGACGATCGACGACGTGCTGTCGCTCAACCGTGTCATGCTCGCGAGCCTCGACCAGCTCTCGGAGGCGCTGTTCGCCGGCTACACCTCGGCGACCGCACGTCTCGCGGCCGACCGTGCCGAGGTCGTGCGCGACCTCGCCGACGACCTGCTGACCGGCCGGCAGACCTCGGCCGCGGCGCTGAAGGACCGTTCCGCCCAGCTCGGGATCACCCTTCCGGCGGCGCTGTCGCTCACCGTCGTAGCATCGGACGGCGGGCTGACCGTCGGGGAGGTCGACGGCCTCGCAGCCTCGCTCGCGGGGCCCTCGGACGACGTGCTGGTGCTGTCGACGTGCCGTGACGGCCTGGGGATGCTCCTGCACGCGACCCCGCTCGATCTCCCTGCCCCCGAGGGGTCCGTGAGCCGCCGCGAGTGCGTCGTCGCCGACGTGCCCTTGGCCGACCTGCCCGCCACCTGGTCGCTGGCAGCGAGCGCCGTGAGGCACGCGCCTGCCGTCGCGTTCGAACGAGGTCCGCTCGACGACGCGGACGCGCTGCTGGTGGCGCTCCTGCGCGGCGAGCCCGCGGTCGACCCCCGCACCTTCGCCTCGGCCGCCCTGCGTCCGCTGCTGGCACCCGGCCAGGCGCACATCCTGGAGGGGCTGGACGCCTACCTGACGGCCGGCTCGTCGGTCGAGGCCGGACGCCTCCTCGGGTTGCACGCGCAGAGCATGCGCTACCGCCTGCGCCGCGCCCGTGAGCTCACCGGACGCGATCTCGACAACCCGTGGGACCACCAGCTGCTGCGCACTGCCGGCACGATCCGCGCCATCGCCCTGGAGTGACGGGCAGTCGATGGGCCTCAGGCGTGCTCGAACGACCGCTGGTACCGCAGCTCGGCGGTGACGCGCAGGCCGCCGTCGTGCTCGGCCCGCCACGAGTCGCACAGGTGCTCGACGATCGCCAGGCCCCGGCCGCGGAGCGCGTAGTCGTTGAACGAGATCGCCTCCACCGTCGTCGCCTCTCCGCTGTCGCAGACGCTGATGCGCAGGACGTCGTCGCTGAGGCACCACGAGACGTCGATCTGGCCGCGCGAGTTGGCGCGGCCGTGGTCGATGCCGTTGGTGGCCAGCTCGGCCATCACGAGCTCGGCGTCGTCGATCACCCGCTGCGGCAGGCCGTGGCGCTCGAGCTCGGCGACCATGCCCTTGCGGGCCACGCGGACGCTGCGAGGCTCGAACGGCAGGCTGAGGGTCGTGCAGGCATCGTCGTCCTGGGGGGCGGACGTGTGGGAGGTGCTCACGACGTCATCCCTTCGTCGGTTCGCCGGCCTGGATGACCGGGCGGGGAGTTCAACGGGTCGCGGCGCAAACCGCGGTGACACGTCCACCTTTGCAGAGGTCAGGTGGTCTCGCGACCGGTGACGCCGCGCCGCATCCGCGGTGGTGGAGGGCGGTGGCACGATGGACGGGTGACTGTGTCCGCGGTCACACGGATGACCGGAGGCGATGACACTCATGGCGAGTCGTGAAGCAGGGCCCACCGATCTCGAGCTGCTCGAGACGACGATCGGCACCAACCTGGCCCGCACGGTGGCGACGCACGGTGAGCGGGAGGCGCTCGTCGAGTGCGCATCCGGGCGGCGCTGGACGTACGCCGAGCTCGCCGCCGACGTCGACGCGGTGGCTCTCGGCCTGCTCGCGCTCGGCGTGCGAGCAGGCGACCGCGTGGGCATCTGGGCGCCCAACTGCGCCGAGTGGGTGCTGACGCAGTACGCGACGGCGCGCATCGGAGCCGTCCTGGTCACGATCAACCCGGCGTACCGCACGCACGAGCTGTCGTTCGTCATCGGTCAGTCCGGCCTGCGCACGCTGATCGCCGCCTCGTCGTTCAAGGGCGCCGACTACGCCGCCATGATCGACGAGGCCCGCTCCGAGCATCCCGCGCTGGTCGACGTCGTGCTGATCGGCGAGCCGTCGTGGGACACGCTCGTGGCGTCCGGTCGGGCGGCTGACGCCGCAGTGCTCGACGAGATCGCGGCCGGCCTGTCGAGCGCCGACCCCATCAACATCCAGTACACGTCGGGCACGACGGGGTTCCCGAAGGGGGCGACGCTCTCGCACCGCAACATCCTCAACAACGGCTGGTTCGTCGGCGAGCTGATCGACTACTCCGAGCACGACCGCATCTGCATCCCGGTGCCGTTCTACCACTGCTTCGGCATGGTGATGGGCAATCTCGCCGCGACCTCCCACGGTGCGACCATGGTGATCCCGGCGCCGGCCTTCGACGCCGCGGCCACGTTGCGCGCCGCAGCCGACGAGCGGTGCACGTCGCTGTACGGCGTGCCGACGATGTTCATCGCGATGCTCGACCAGCCCGAGTTCGACGCTTACGACCTGACGCACCTGCGCACCGGCATCATGGCGGGGTCGCCGTGCCCCATCGAGACGATGAAGCAGGTCATCGATCGCATGGGCGCCGAGGACGTGTCGATCTGCTACGGCATGACCGAGACGTCGCCGGTCTCGACGCAGACCCGTACCGACGACAGCCTCGACCGGCGGGTGTCGACGGTGGGACGCGCCGGGCCGCACGTCGAGATCCAGGTCATCGACCCCCTCACTGGCGATCCGGTGCCGCGCGGGGTGCCTGGCGAGCTGTGCACGCGCGGCTACCTGGTGATGCTCGGCTACTGGGACCAGCCCGACCGCACGGCCGAGGCCATCGACGGCGACGGCTGGATGCACACCGGCGACCTCGCGGTCATGGACGACGACGGGTACGTCAGCATCACGGGTCGCATCAAGGACGTTGTGATCCGCGGCGGCGAGAACATCTACCCGCGCGAGGTCGAGGAGTTCCTGATCGGTCACCCCGACGTGCTCGACGTGCAGGTGTTCGGTGTCCCCGACGAGCGGTACGGCGAGGAGGTCATGGCCTGGATCCGCATGCGGGGCGATGCCTCACCTCTCGGCGTCGGCGACGTCCGCGAGTACTGCCGCGGGCGCCTCGCGCACTACAAGGTGCCGCGCTACGTGCAGGTCGTCGACGAGTTCCCGATGACGGTCACGGGCAAGGTGCGCAAGGTCGAGATGCGCGAGGCGGCCCAGCGGGCGCTCGGGCTCAGCCCAGCGGCTCCACCTGCATCTCGCCCATGAGCCCCCAGCCGTCGTCGGGCACCACGGTGTTGATGATCTGAGGCGTCGAGGCGAGCCACTGCGGCATCTCGGCCGTGGCCTTCTTGAAGTGGTCGGAGCCGACGTGGGCCTCGGCGGCATCTTCGTCGAAGGCCTCGAGCAGCACGTACTCGTTCGGGTCGTCGAGGCTGCGCGACCACATGAACCACCGGTTGCCCGGCTCGGCTCGGGTCGCCTCGGTGAACTCGCGGGTGAGCTCGGGGAACTGCTCGGCGTGCGCGGGCAGGACGTGGAACCGGACGTTGATGATGATCATGTCTCCATCATGCCGGCAGCGGTCGTGCGCCACCCGTTTCATGTCGGTCAGGCTCTCGACCGTGCGCCCAGGTCGCCGTCGGGCTCGAAGCCGACCCCGTGTCGAACGTCATCACGGATGTGCTGACCCACGTACGTCCGTGATGACGTCCCGGGTGGGGTTGGGGATCAGCCCTGCGTGCTGAAGGTCGCCCCCGTGGCGGCGCGGATCGACGCGACGTCGTCGCCGGGCGCGACGTCGACCAGCACGAGCCCGTCCGGGGTGACGTCGAAGACGGCGCGGTCGGTGATGATGCGGTCGACGACGCCGAGGCCGGTCAGCGGCAGCGTGCAGTGCTCGACGATCTTCGGGCTGCCGTCCTTGGCGACGTGGTCGGTCAGCACGACGATGCGCTTGGTGCCGGCGACGAGGTCCATCGCCCCGCCCATGCCCTTCACGAGGGCGCCGGGCACGGCCCAGTTGGCCAGGTCGCCGTTGGCGGCGACCTGCAGCGCGCCCAGCACGGCGATGTCGACCTTGCCACCGCGGATCATGGCGAACGACTCGGCCGAGTCGAAGAAGCTCGCGCCGGGATTGACCGTGACGGTCTGCTTGCCGGCGTTGATCAGGTCGGGATCCTCGTCGCCCTCGTACGGGAACGGGCCCATGCCGAGGATGCCGTTCTCCGACTGCAGGGTCACCCGGATGCCGTCGGGCACGTGGTTGGCGACCAGGGTCGGGATGCCGATACCGAGGTTGACGTAGTCGCCGTCCGACAGCTCGCCGGCCGCGATCGCGGCCATCTCGTCGCGCGTCCAGCTCATGCGGGTGCTCCTTGCGTCGAGGTGGACGTGGCGTCCGGACGGGGCCGGGTGGTGCGCTGCTCGATGTCCTTGACCCGGTCGGACGCCTGCACGACGCGGGTCACGTAGACGCCCGGGGTGTGCACCAGCTCGGGGTCGACGGCGTCCACCAGGTGCTCGACCTCGGCGACCGTGACACGTCCGCAGGTCGCCACGACGGGGTTGAAGTTGCGCGCCGCGAGGCGGTACCGCAGGTTGCCGTGCTGGTCGCCGGTGTGTGCGTGGACGAGCGACAGGTCGGCGACGATGGCGCGCTCCTGCACGTAGGTCACGCCGTCGAACTCGGCGGTGGGCTTGCCCTCGGCGACCTGGGTCCCGACGCCGGTGCGGGTGTAGAAGGCCGGGATGCCTGCGCCGCCGGCGCGCATCCGCTCGGCCAGGGTGCCCTGGGGGTTGAACTCCACGTCGAGCACGCCGTCGAGGTACTGGCGCGCGAACAGCTTGTTCTCGCCCACGTACGACGCGATGACCTTCGCGACCTGCTGGTTCTCGAGCAGGAGCCCGAGCCCCTTGCCGTCCACGCCCATGTTGTTCGACACGATGGTCAGGTCGCGCACGCCGGTGTCGCGGACGGCCTCGATGAGGTCGGAGGGGATGCCGCTGAGCCCGAAGCCGCCGACGGCGATCGTCATGCCGTCTCGGACGAGCTGGCTGATGTCGTTCATCAGCCGAACGTAGCCATGAGGTGCTGGCGGGTCAATGCGCCGGTCGGTACAGCGCAGATCTTGTTCACCGGACGAACGCATGACGACGGTGCGTCCGCTGAGCGGACGCTATGATCGATGCATGGCGGGTGGAGGTATCGAGGTCGTGTCGCGGGTCGGTGCGTTGCTTCGTGGCATCGGCACGCACGAGCCGTCCGGTGCGTCGACGACCGAGATCGCCCGTGCCGTGGGCATGGCGAGGCCGACCGCGCATCGTCTGTTGAGCTCGCTGGCCCGCGAGGGACTGGTCGACCGCGACGAGCGCACGGGCCGCTGGCACCTCGGGCCGGAGCTCTACCTGCTGGGCACGTCGGCTGCTGCGCGCTACGACGTCAGCGATCACGCGCGCGCGATCGTGCACGAGCTGGCCGGGACGACCGGCGAGAGCGCCTTCCTCTCGGCCCGACGCGGCGACGAGACGGTGTGCCTGCTGCGCGAGGACGGCAGCTTCCCGTTGCGCTCGCACGTGCTGCACGAAGGCATCCGCTTCCCGCTGGGGGTCGCCTCGGCCGGGCTCGTGATCCTGGCGCACCTCCCAGAGCGTGAGCTGGCGACCTTCCTGGACGGCGCCGACCTCGTGCCCGTGTGGGGCGAGCAGCACTCGAGGGCGGCCCTGGTCGACCGCGTCCGAGAGACCCGCAGTGCCGGGTACGCCACCAACCCGGGCCTCGTGGTCGAGGGAAGCTGGGGGATGGGCGCCGCCGTCTTCGACCGTGCGGGCTCGCCGGCCTGGGCGTTGTCGCTGACGGGCGTCGAGTCGCGCTTCCGCGACGAGCGACGTCCCGAGCTCGGACGCCTGCTGCTCGACCGGGCACACCGGCTCACCCAGCTGCTTCGGTAGGTGCGCCGGGGCCAGGCTTGGGTCGGCTGACGAGGGGTACAGCGGCCGCATGACGAGCACGGGCACGACCGCGACGACGCAGCACCGCACGAACGGACGACGTCTGGCGTGGGCGGTGCTCGCGGCCGCCGTGCTGGAGGTCGTCGCGCCCGTCGTGACGATCAACGGCCCCGGCAGCTCGCCCGGCAGCGGGTCGGGTCCCGAGCTGCTCATCACGCCGGTCGGCTGGGCCTTCTCGATCTGGGGCGTGATCTACACGCTCGCGATCGTCCAGGGGGTCGCGGCGCTCGTGACGCGAGCCGACGTGCCGCGGCGACTTCAGGTCGACCTCGTCGTGCTCTACCTGGGCGGCGCACTCTGGATCGCGTTGGCGGGGCTCGACAGCAGCGCCGCGACGGCTGCCGCCCTGCTGCTGATGCTCGTCGCCGCCGTGGACGCCGTGCTGACCGTCGGGCGAGCCTCGCTCGCGCCGCGCTGGTTCGCGCTGCTGACCCGGGCGTCGGTCGGGCTCTACGCCGGCTGGGTGACCGCGGCCTTCTTCCTCAACGCGTCGACCGCGTCGGTCGACGCCGGCTTCGTGGACGCCGCCGATGTCGGGTGGCAGCTCGTGGTCGTGGTGATCGCCGTGGCCACGTTGATGGCGCTCGTCGTGGGGACCCGCGGCAACGTCGCCTACGCCGTCGCCGGCACGTGGGCCTTGGTCGGCATCGCCGTGACGGGCCGCTCGGACGGCACCGACGAGGTGCTCGTCGCGGCGGTCGTGGCCGCCGTCGTTCTGGTGGCTGTCCTCGTGCTCGTGCGCCTGTCGGGCGGCCGTCGTCGCGCCTAGGGTGCTGTCATGAGCTCACCGGTCGTCATCGTCGTCGCAGCGGGTCCAGGGGTCAGCGGGTCGGTCGCCCGCCTGCTCGCGAGCCAGGGGTGGCGTGTGGGGCTTCTCGGATCCGACGAGGCCGCCGTGCGCGAGCTGGCCGGCAGCATCTCGTCCGCGAGGGACGACGTGCGTTGGGCCGTGGCCGACGTCACCGACGAGCCGGCGGCGCGCGCGGCCGTGACGCAGCTGGCCGAGGCCTTCGGCCGGGTCGACATGCTGCACTTCAACCCCAGCGCCTACCGGGGGAGCGATCCTCTGCAGCTGACGGTCGACGAGCTGCTCGCCGACGTGGCCGTCGGGGTCGGAGCGCTGCTGACGTCGGTGCAGGCGGCGCGCCCGTTCATGGCCGACGGCGCCCGCATCACCGTCACGGGCAGCATGGCGGCTGACGAGCCGTCGGCCGGTGCCGCGTCCTTGGGCGTCCAGAAGGCGGGTGTGCGCAACCTCGTGCGCAGCCTCGACTCCCGCCTGTCGGCCGACGGCATCCGTGCCGTCTCGGTGACGGTGCGTGGCGTCCTGGCCGCCGAGGGTGCGTTCACGCCCGATCGGGTGGCCGAGGCCATCGTCGCGGCGGCGTGGCAGGACCCGTCGGCCTGGCGCACCGAGGTGCCGTACAGCGGGTGAGTCCGGACGCGCGAGAGGCGGCACCCCCGAAGGGGTAC
>JBEVGQ010000235.1:0-3491 GCA_040511655.1 Aeromicrobium sp.
CGCGCAGCAACGCTGCGTTGGGTTCGCCGGGGGCCTCGAGCTTGCTGACGATGTCGCCCATGCCCTGGAAGCCCCGCAGCACCCAGTCGATGATGAAGTTCGCGTAGAGGAGTGCGGCGAGGACGCCCACGACCACCAGGGCCGGGTGCGACGGTCTGCCGGACGTCCTCAGCACGGCAGCAGACCGAAGCTGTAACCCTGCTTCTTCAACGCCGGCAGGATCTGCTTCAGCGCTGCCACCGACTCGGAGCGGTCACCGCCGCCGTCGTGCATCAGCGTCACGCTGCCGTTCCGGACGTTGCCGAGGACGGTGGACACGATGGCGTCCGTGCCGGGGCGGGACCAGTCCTGCGGGTCCACGGTCCACAGCTCCTCGATCAGCGACGCCTCCTTCGTCCACTGGTCGACGCTGTCGTTGCGAGCGCCGTAGGGCGGGCGCAGGCACTTCACGGTCTGTCCTCCGGCCTTCTCGATCGCCTTGGTGGTGGGCTGCACCTCGCTCTCGTAGGTGGCGCGGGTGGCACGGCTCAGGTCGGCGTGGGTCCAGGTGTGGTTGCCGACGTGGTTGCCGGCAGCGAGCTCGGCGCGGACGAGCTTGGCGTTGGGGGCGACCTGCTCCCCGATCAGGAAGAAGGTCGCGCGCGCGTCGTACTTCTTCAGCAGCGCCAGGACCTGCGGCGTGTAGACCGGGTGCGGGCCGTCGTCGAAGCTCAGGTAGACGACCTTGCCCGGACCGGGTGACTTGGGTGTGGTCACGTGGTTGCTCGTCACGGTCGCGCCCTCGACGCAGGGTGCCGGGTTCCGCAGCGCCTTGCGCGTGGCGGCACCGACGGCGCCGTCGAGCGGAAGCCCCTGGCAGGCCTGGAACTTCGCGACCGCCTTGGCGTCCTCGGCGCCGAACTCGCCGTTGGCGGGGCCCGGCCGGTAGCCCAGCTCCTGCAGCCGCTCCTCGAGGGCGACGATCCTCTCGCCGGTGTCGCCGACCGTGGGGTCGTCGGGAGCCACCCCGAGCCTGAGCTCCGGCTGCTCGACGTCCTTGCCCTTCGGCACCTGCGGGAACTGCGTGGCGAGGTCGCTGAGCGTGCTGATCTTCAAGTCCTTGGCTACGTCGGCGCGCATGACGAACTCGTTGCGGCTCTCGGCTGGTGAGGGGTCGAGCACGGTCACGTCGCGTCGTCCCGCCAGCTCGCGCAGCAGGGTCATGGTGCGAGCCGTGTCCTGGGCGGCGACGTTCTGGTAGCCGGAGAGCTCGGCCACCGCCGCGGAGGCGTAGTCCACCCCCAGGTCGACGTCGCCGTAGACGACGGCGTCCCAGAGGTAGGCGCGGAAGCCACGTACGTCGGTCACGCTGGCGTCGAAACCGGCCTGGCGCAGCCCGGCGGCGTACATGTTGGCGATCGTCCTGTTCTCCGGGAAGGACTGCGCGCCGATCTCGACCTTGCCGCTCCCGGACCCGAAGGGCCCGTGCTCCTCCGCCCACGCGTCGTACGCCGACTCCTCGGCGGGTGTCGCGCCGTCGTCGCCCCGCAGCTCGGCCACGTCGTCGATGGTGACGGCAGCGCTGATCTTGTTGACCGCGTCGGTGAAGGACGGCCCCAGGGCAGCAGCCTTCTTCTGCGAGAGCACGGGCACGAGGTTCTCGGCACCCTCCATCTGCTGGTCGTCCTCGAGCCTGACCAGACCGTCCTCCCGGAGGCGCTGGTTCTCCGGGTTGCTCGAGAAGATGACGCCGACCATGGCCTGGCGGTTCTTGACCTTGTCGGCGATCTTGTCGATGGGCGTCGACCGGTAGGCACCGGTGGCGTTCACGCCGTACGTGTGCCGGAGACCGGGCACGCAGTTGGGGTTCGTCAGGCAGTCGGCCGGCGCGGCCAGCGACGCCGCTGGCCGAGACCCGGACCCGGACCCGGTGCCGCCCTCGGAGACCGAAGCGGCGTCCGTGTCGGTGTCGGTGCAGGCGGCTGCCAGGCCGACCAGCAGCGCGAGGATCAGCAGGACGGCGGGGGAGCCGTGGGGGGTGCGCAACGTCTGGCCTCCTGGGTGGCGGTCGGGGCACGACGCTAGTACGCCCCGAGATGCGCGAGTTCACCTGAATCGGGTGAACCACCCGTTCCCGGCCCGGTCGCCAGAGATCGACGGACGGTGCTCAGGCGTCGAGAAGGGCGCGTGCGTGACCGTCCATCACGCGCTCCTCGTCGGCCCGCACGACGTCGACGTCGACCTGACCGTCGAGGCGCAGCCGGTCGCAGATCCGAGAGGTGATCGCGGAGGCGTGCTCGCCCACACCGCCCGTGAAGACCAGGTGGCGCCACGGGTCGAGCGTCGTGGTTGCGGCGGCGATCGCCATGGCCGCGCTGACCACGAACATCTCGAGGGCCAGCGCCGCCTCGTCGGTCTGCGACGCGAGCAGGTCGCGCACGTCGCGCAGGCCACCCGAGAGGCCGACCAGTCCGGCCCGGCGGTTGATCTCCTCGCGCAGGTCACCAGGGGAGTGGCCGTGGTGCTCGATCAGGTAGAGCAGGATCTCCGGATCGAGGTCGCCACTGCGCGTCGAGGAGATCATCCCGCTGTCCGGGGAGAACGACATCGAGGTGTGCCGGGGGAGGCGGTCCGGGCCGACGGCCGTCACGCTGCAGCCGCTGCCGAGGTGGGCCACGACGACGTCGCTCAGCTCCGGTCGTTGCTCCAGCACGGACTCGACGACGAGACCGTGGAACCCGTAGCGACGTACACCCTGGGCCCGCAGGGTCTCCGAGACGGGCAGTCGGCGGGACACCTCGGGCAGGTCGGCGTGGAAGCCGGTGTCGAAGCAGACGACGTGCGTGGCACCGGTCCAGCGTCCGCGTGCCGCAGCCAGGGTCGCGAGCGCGGGAGGCTGGTGCAGGGGAGCCAGGGCGACCACGGCTTCCAGGTCCTCCACCAGCGCGTCGTCCACAACCGTCGGGCGGTGGTGGTCGGGACCGCCGTGCACGACCCGGTGCACGACGACGTCGGGTGACCCGGACCGCTCCTCGGCCGCCGCGGCCACGGCCTCGAGGGCGTCGTCCCAGGAGTCCCCGACCGGCTGCGGCGGGTCGTCGTCGACGGTGACGAACGCCTCCGGGGTGCGCAGCCGCTCGGCGTGGATCCGGACGGTCGGCTCCGAGCCGGGGGCATCCCGGACGGCGGCCTTGAGCGAGGAGGAGCCAGCGTTGAGGGCGAGCACCCTCACCCGGGCCACACCCAGTCCCGCACCTCCGGCATGTCCTCGAGGTGCTCCCGGACGTACGTCGCGTGTCGTTCGAGCTGGGACCGGCACAGGGCCTCGAGCTCGGCGCCACCCTCGGGGATCCGGCGCGAGCGTCGCAGGGCCTCGAGCACGAGGTGGTAGCGACTCATCCGGTTCAGCACCACCATGTCGAACGGCGTCGTGGTGGTGCCCTGCTCGGAGAAGCCACGCACGTGGAACCGGCCCGGCTGGTGGCGTCCGTGCACGAGCTGGTGCACGGCAC
>JBEVGQ010000236.1:0-7512 GCA_040511655.1 Aeromicrobium sp.
CTTGAGCTTGTCGAAAGGTCCTTTCGACAAGCTCAAGGGGCTTTCGGGCTCAAGGGGCACCGCCTCAGGGGATCAGGACGAGCTTTCCGGCGACGCCGTGAGCCAGCGCGCGGTGGGCGTCGGCGACGTCGTCGAGCGCGAACGTCCCCGCCACCTGCACGTCGGCCCGTCCCTCCGCGATCAGGTCGACGAAGGCCTGCAGCGCCGTGCGGCTCGGGACGATGCGGATGCGGTCCAGCACCACACCGCGACGCTCGGCGGTGGCGACGTCCTCGTCGTGCACGTCGAGCAGCGAGGCGACCACCCCGCCGTCACGCACGACGCTCAACGAGCGCGCCACGTTCTCGCCGCCGAACGGGTCCAGCACGACGTCGAGGTCGGCGACCTCGTCCTCGAAGTTCCGCTCGCGGTAGTCCATGACGTGGTCGGCACCCAGACTGCGCACGAGGTCGATCTTGCCCGCGCTCGCCGTCGCCCAGACCTCGGCCCCCAAGGCCTTGGCCAGCTGCACCGCCAGGTGCCCGACGCCACCACCGGCCGCCTGCACCAGCACCCGCTGACCCGCGCGCAGCCCGGCCACCTCGACCAGCGAGCGGTACGCCGTGATCGCCACGAGCGGCAGCGCCGCGGCCCGGACATCGTCCAGCCAGTCGGGGGTCCGCAGCACGTCGACGGCCCGCACGACGACCTGGTCGGCGTACGTCCTGCCCCCCTCGGGGATGCGCGGCATGCCGAAGACGCGGTCGCCGACGGCCAGGTCGTCGACGCCGTCGCCCACCGACTCGACGGTGCCGGCGACGTCCCAGCCGAGCGTGAACGGGGGCTCGCCGATGATCGGGTACCAGCCCTCGCGCACCGCGACGTCGAGCGGGTTGACGCCGATGGCGCGGGCGGCGACGACGATCTCACCGGGGCCGGCCACGGGGACGGGTGCCTCCGCGATCTCGAGCACCTCCGGCCCGCCGAGGGTCTGCTGGGTCACGACACGCACGTTCTCTCCAAACTGTTGACAGTTGGGAGGAGCCTATCCACAGGTGCCGGTCAGAGGTCGTCCATGACGTCGTCGGGCAGCTCGAGGCAGGTGCTCAGCAGCGACACGCTGACCCCCACGAGGTTCGGGTTGTTGTCGACGGCCCGGAGCTCGGCCCGCACGCTGAAGCGCACGCCGGTGGACGTGGACTGCGTCAGGCGGACCGTGCCGGGCGGCGTCACCTCCACGTCCCACCCCTTCGCCTTCCACGCCGCACGGATCTGCTCGACGCCCGTCTCGACCGAACCGGCGTCGACCACGAAGGTGCCGCCGGCCTCGAGCTCGCGGAACCGTCGGCCGTAGACCGGGTCGCAGATCGTGTCGCTCGCCCGTTCGGCACCGTTGAAGCGTCGGCCGCCGGAGGCCGCGACCGCTGTCTGGACGGCCTGGCCGAGCACGCCGTCGACTTCCGACGTCGTGGCCTTGAACTCGGCTCGATCCTTGATCGACGTGAACTGGGTGGGCTCCACGGGGTCCTCGCATCCTGCGGTCAGGGCGACGACGCCGACGACGAGAGCCGCACCTGCCCTGAGCCTCCGCATGCTCGTCATCCTCCCCGATGGGACGTGTGTCGGTCGAGCCAGCTCTGGCCCGCCTGCTTCAACCACCACGCGTCGTTGGACTCCGTGCGGGGCGAGACCTCGTCGACGGAGTCTCCTCGCCCCGAGACGACCTTGCCGATGTTGACCAACGAGTCGGAGTCGCGCTCGCCGCGGTGCTCACGCTCCATCTGGTCGGCGTCGTCGAAGTACGAGGTGTGGTTCTCGATCCCGGCCTTCAACCCGTCGCCGTCGAGGCTGAACTCGCCCTGCGGCTCGACCTTGAAACGGGTGCCGCCGAAGTCGTCGTGCGCGGGATCGGCGCCGAGCAGGCGGCGATCGTCACCGCCCAGGTGGGTCACGAAGTCCTCGTCGGACGATCCGACGAAGACGTTGCCGTGCAGGTCGGACGCGTGCGGGTTCTTGCCGCCGGCGCCGGGGCTGCCGACCAGCACGACGTCGTCGACGCGCATGCCGCCGCCGGCTGCCGTGCCGACCGTCACGGAGCCGTAGCTGTGACCGATGGCGGTGTAGTGGGCGGGGCCGTCGCCCTGGCGGGTGGCCTTCAGACCGTCGACGAAGTCGGAGAGGTTCTTGGCACCGGCGGCGGCCTTGCCCTCGCCCGCCACGCCGAGGCCGTCACGGATGCCGTCGACCGACGCGTCGAAGTCGGGTGCGTCGTACCCGAGCCAGGCGATGGAGGCCACGCTGCCGTTGCCGTTGCGGGAGGCGGCCTCGCGGACGGCCGCGGCATCGCCCGAGACGCCGTCGAAGGTGTCCATCGTGCTGTCGAGCCCCGGCACGTTGACCGACACGTGATCGGCCGTCTCGGGGTTGCCGAACGCGATGGCCGCGTGACCGTCGCCGTTCGCCGCGTCGGGGTCGAACACCATCAGGTACGTCGGCAGCGGGTCGCCGTTCTCGTCGAACTGATCGGCGGCCTTGTCGAGGCCCTGGTGGATCGCGGCGATCTTGTCCTTCAGGTCGCGATCTGCGTCGGTCAGCTCGTCGTCGGCCTCGCGCTGCTCGAGCGTGTTGTGCAGGGCACTCAGCTGTGCCCGGTTGGCCTCGTCACGGTCGGCGATCGGTATGCCGTCGGTGTTGCCGATCAGCTCGGGCCGGGCGATCTTGAGCGCCTCGCGCTCGGCCCGGCTGAGCCCCTTCCACCACGTGTAGATCGCTGCGGGGTCGTTCTTGACGCGATCGAGCTCGTCGGTCAGCCCGGGGACGTCGGGGGCCGACGTCGCGAGGCGGTCGGCCTCCGCCGTGCTGTCGGCGCTGCGCAGGGCCGAGACCAGGCGGTCCTCGGCGCGGGTGATGCGCTGCTCCCACGCAGCGACATCGGTCGCGAAGGTGTCGACCTGGCCGTTGTGCCGCCCGATCTCGGAGTCGAGGCCCGCGGCCGGCTCGGCGGCGGACTGCCGGCGCTCGAGGTCGTCGGCGGCGGCCACGAGGTGACCGTGACGGGTCGCGAGGTCGATGCGGTCGGAGCGGATCTGCTCGGTCTCGTCGCAGAAGGCGTCGAGCGCCGCCACCCCCACCTGCAGGGCCGCCACAGCCGCTTGCACGTCGTCCGCGGTCGACGTCATCGCGTGGCGGGCGATCTCGGCCGGATCGCCCTCGAAGCCCGCCGGGGCCGCCTGGTGCCGCATGACGTCTCCGGCGTCCGACATCGCGACGGCGCAGGCGCGCACCCCGGACGCGACCGAGCGAGCACCCGGCTCGATCGTGAGCTCGGGCACCGCAACCGGCCTGGCGATCGCCGTCATGGCTGGGGCCCCGGGGTGGGGGACGGCGACGGGCCCGGGCTCGGTGAGGGGACGACGAGACGGGGCGGGCCCATCGGACCGGAGAGATCGCGCTCCGACCAGGGCAGCATGGCCCGGATGTCGGCGGCGGCCGACGCGTCGAAGTAGGCCGCGCTGCGCATGAACGACGTCAGCCCGACGCTGCGTCCTTGCGCTGCCTCGGCCAGCGTCGTGGCCTGCGCGAGCCAGGTGTCCAGGTATCTCTCGGCGACGGGCGCGACGCGATCGCCCAGGGCGCCGGTGGCACTCCTGGCGTCGGTGAGGCGCTTGTGCCCGCCGCGGAGCACCTCGGCCTGGTCGTCCCAGATCGCCGCGGCCCGGGCGAGCGTCGCGTAGGTGAGCAGGAACGGCGCGCTCATGACGGGTCGTCCTCGAGCCGCAGCGGCGCGCTGGTGACGGTGACGACGAGGTGCGACCGCTCGACGGCCACGTCGGCCTCGAGGCCGGACGGCGACGTGGCCCGCAGCCACGGGGTCGGCGAGTCGATCGGACGGGGCTGCCACCCGCCCGCGTCGAGCACGTCGCCGACGGCCAGCAGCGACTCGGTGGCAGCGTACGAGTCGTCGTGCTCGACCCGCGCGCGGCTCACGTGGACGTGGACGTCCCCCTGCCGGCGGTCCCAGCGCTCGTGGTCGGTGCGCGGACGTCCACCGGTGCCCGACTCGGCCAGGAGAGCGTCGAGCGTCTGCGCCGTCCCCCGTGCGGCTGTCGCGGCGTCGTCGAGGGATGCGTGCGGAGCGGTGACCGGCGGCTCGGGCGGCAGCACGACGATGTCGACGTCGGGCTGCAGTGCGCGCAGCGTCTCGAAGAACACCTCGTCGGACTGTGACATGGCAACCCCCCGGTCAGACCGTCACGGTCTTCGGAGCATAGACCCAACCGCGGGCATCCGCCCTCCCCGACGGTGCGCAGCGGCGGCTATCCGGTGTTGCGCAGACCGGCCGAGATGCCGTTGATGGTGAGCAGCAGGGCACGCTGCAGGTCTTCGTCGGGCTCGTCGGCGGCCCGTGACGCGCGCAGCAGCGACACCTGCAGTGCGTGCAGCGGGGCGAGGTAGAAGTCGCGCAGCTCGAGGGTGCGGCGCAGCACGGGTGCCGACTGCAGCAGCGTCTCGTCGCCGGTGACCCGCAGCACCTGCTCGACCGTGAGCTCGTGCTCGCGCCGGATGACGTCGAACAGGCCTTGCGACTCCTCGGGCACGAGCGCCTGCACGTACTGGGCCGCGATGTCGAGGTCGGTCTTGGTCAGCGTCATCTGCACGTTGGAGACGAACGTGCGGAAGAACGCCCACGAGCCGTACATCTGTTGCAGGGTCTCGCCGCGTCCGTCGTCGAAGGCGGCCTTGAGCCCCGATCCGACGCCGAACCAGCCGGGCAGGATGATGCGCGACTGCGTCCAGCCGAACACCCATGGGATGGCCCGCAGGTCTTCGAGGCCGCCGAGCCCTCCCGGACGCTTGGCGGGGCGCGAGCCGATGTTCATCTTGCCGAGCTCGTCGACCGGGGTGGCCGAGACGAAGAACGGCACGAGCGCTTCGTCGCCGACCAGCGAGCGGTAGACCTGCTTGCCCTGCTCGGCGACGAGGTCCATCGTCGCGTTCCAGCCGTCGAGCACGTCGGCCGGCAGCAGCGAGGTGCGGTGCAGCACGGACGCCTCGAGCACCGCGGCGAGTGCGCTCTCGAGGTTCTGTCGGCCCAGGCCCGGCAGGGCGTACTTGTCGGAGATGACCTCGCCCTGCTCGGTGATCTTGATCGGACCGTCGAGGCTGCCGTAGGGCTGCGACATGATCGCCTCGGCGGTGGGGCCGCCGCCGCGCCCGGTCGACCCGCCGCGTCCGTGGAACAGGCGCAGCACGACCCCGTGCTTGCGGGCGATGTCACGCAGGGCACGCTGCGCCCGGTGCACCTGCCACTGCGAGGCGGCGATGCCGGCGTCCTTGGACGAGTCGGAGTAGCCGAGCATGATCTCCTGCACGTCGCCCCGTGCCGCGACCACGCGGCGGTAGGTCGGGTCGCCCAGCAGCGCCTCGAGCAGCGGTCCGGCGTTCTCGAGCTCTGCGACCGTCTCGAACAGCGGGGCGAAGCCGATGCGCGCCACCGCCTCGGGCCCGGTGAGATCGACCAGGCCCACCTCGCGCGCCAGCACGACGACAGCGAACAGGTCGTCGACGTCGTGCGTCATCGAGACGATGTAGGTCTCGACCACCTCGGGGCCGTAGGTGTCGAGCGCCTCGCGGATGACGCCGAGCAGGTCGAGCGATGCCGTCGCCGCCTCGCCCAGCCCGCCGGCGCCGACGCCGGTGAGCGGACGGCTCGAGGCCATCTCGCGCTTGAGCACCTCGATGCGTCGGGGGCGGTCGAGCGTGCCGTAGGTGTCGTCGCCCAGACGGGCGTAGAGCTCGGCGAGCGCGGCGTGGTGCTTCTCGCTGTGCTCGCGGACGTCCATCGTCGCCAGCCCGGCACCGAAGGTCACCGCCGTGCGGATGAGGCGCAGGATCGCGCCGTCGCCGGTGAGACGGTCGCCCGCGGCGAGCATCGAGTCGCGCACCAGCGTCAGGTCGGCGATCAGCTCGCCGGCCGTGAGGTAGTCGCGACCGTGCTCGTGAGGGGTGCCGCCGGCCAGACGGTCGCGCGTGCGCAGCAGTCGCACGCGGACGAAGCTGAGCTTGAGCCGGTAGGGCTCGTCGGCGTTGAGGCGGCGGATCGTCTCCCACGTGATGGGCAGCGCCACCGCATCGGCCGCGAGGCTCTCGCGCAGCTCGTCGGTGGCCTCGACGATGCGGGTCGAGGCGGTCATCTCGGTGAGCACCTCGTCGACGTGCTCGACCAGCTCCGAGACGCCGGCCAGGTGCTGCAGGTGCAGGATCTCGAGGGTCACCGCGGGCGTGACGTTGGGGTTGCCGTCACGGTCGCCGCCGGCCCAGGTGCCGAAGCGCAGGGGGCGAGCGGCCGCCGGTAGCGAGACGTCGAGCCGGGCGAGCTGGCGGTCGAGCTCTTCCAGCAGGTCGGGCACGACCTCGGCGGCGATCGAGCGCAGGTAGTAGACGGCCGTGCGTGCCTCGTCGGACGGCTCGGGCCGCACGACGCGCAGCTCGTCGGTCTGCCAGACGAGGTCGACGAGCTCGGCCAGGCGACGCTCGTCGGCACGCTGCTGGGCGGCCGGACGGCGGGGGTCCTCCATGGCACGGACGGTCTCGGCGACCTTGCGCAGCAGCCGCAGGACGCTGCGCCGGCTCGCCTCGGTGGGGTGGGCCGTGAAGACCGGCCGGTACTCGAGCCGTCCCAGCACCTCGGCGAGCAGCTCGTGCGTCAGGCTGCCGTCGGCGAGAGCGTCTGCGATGCGTCCGACCGTGGCGGCGAGCGGGCCCTCTTCGTCGGCGGCGATCTCCTGCCAGCGGTGCAGCTGCTCGGTCGTGTTGACGAGCTGGAAGTACGCCGTGAAGGCCCGCGCCAGCACGACCGCAGTGCGGGGCTCGATCGCGTCGAGCGCCTGCTTCAGCTCGGCGTCCTCGGGCTGGCGCGCGAGGCGGCGCACCGTCTCGACGAGCTCGAGCAGCTCGGCGCCCTCGTGCCGGGTGAGCGCCTCGCCGAGCAGGGTCGTGAGCTGCCGCACGGACGCCCGCAGCGCGGCGTGCTCGGCATCGGACGACAGGCCGCCGCCGAACGAGGCGGCATCGGGCTGGCGCCGGTCGGAGGCGAGGATCTGCTCGGTGGTGCGGCTCGGTGAGGTCACCGCCCCAGTCTGCCGGGTCGATGTGTCACCCACGTGACCAGCCGCCCCCCTCGCTTCGCTCACGGTCGGCCGCAGGCGGCCTCCCTGGGGGACGACACCCCACGCTCGCCAGGGAGCGAAGCGACCGTGAGGGCGAAGCCCGAGGCGAACCTCAACCATCAGGCTCACGTCAGCCCCCCTCGCTTCGCTCACGGTCGGCCGCAGGCGGCCTCCCTGGGGGACGACACCCCACGCTCGCCAGGGAGCGAAACAACCAAGACGGCGACACCGCACGCTCGCCAGGGAGCGAAGCGACCGTGAGGGCGAAGCCCGAGGCGAACTTGACCCGGACGGACGTCAGCAGGTCAGACCCGCGGCTTCCAGCCGATCGCGGGCAGGACGTGCTCGGCCAGGGCGGCCAGCA
>JBEVGQ010000237.1:0-10367 GCA_040511655.1 Aeromicrobium sp.
CCGCCCATCGCGACCAGGTCGGCGAACTCGTCCTCGCGCAGGGTGATGTCGCGGATACGGCTGTCGTAGACGGCCCAGATCGGCGCGGTGCCGCCGAGCACCTCGGTGGCGAAGCCGGAGTAGCCGACGATCTCGTCGCCGAGCCGCACGCCGCGGGCGTCGACCAGCACGCCGCCCTTCTCGACCGTCGTCCACGACAGGATCGAGCCGTGCGGGTAGGCCACGGCGGCGTAGCCCTGGAAGGCCGCCTGGTTGCGCAGCCGTCCGCCGAGCGAGACGCCCCACTCGATCGCCTCGCCCGTCGAGCCGTGGGCACCGAAGTACTCCAGCCCGGCCAGCTCGGGGGCCCACCGCTGCACGAGCTCGCGGTTGGCCGCGAATCCGTTGGCCGCGAGCACGACGGCCCGGGCCCGGATGACGTAGCGCTCGGTGCGGTCACCCTCGACGACCACGCCGCGCACGACGCCGTCCTCGACCACCAGCTCGGTGACGGGGTTGCCGGTCACGACCTCGACCCCGGCGCGGCGGCACGCGGCCACCAGGTCGTTGGACAGGTCGATGCCCCGGCGCGAGACCGGCGCGTGCAGGCGCGTGACGGAGTGCCCGACGTGCTTGTAGTCGGTGATGAGCGCCAGGCCGACCTGGTGGTCGTCGACCAGCCACTCGACCAGCGAGGCGGACGTCTCGGCGAGGCGCCGGGTCAGGTGCTCGGCCTCGTGCGGGCCGCTCTGGCGCAGCAGGTCGGCGGTCATGCGGTCGGGGTCGTCGTCGACCCCCGCCTCGCGCTGGAAGCGCGACCCCGCCGCCGGGATGGATCCCGTCGACAGCGCCGTGTTGCCGCCAGGGGCGTCGAGCTTCTCGAGCACGACGACCGACGCCCCGGCGTCGGATGCTGCGAGGGCGGCGGCGAGACCGCCGCCACCGGCGCCCACGACGACGACGTCCACGTCGACCTCAAGGTCGTCCGGGCGGGCGGGCTGAGCAGGAGTGGAGGTCATGGTGATTCCTTTCGGGCCGGCCCGAGAGCCGGCGACAACGATGTCAGACGGTGACGGCTCAGGCCGTCGGCACCTTGGCCATGAGTCCGCCGTCGACCAGGATGGACGTGCCGGTCACGAATGAGGCGTCGTCGGAGGCGAGGAACGAGATGGCGCCGGCGATGTCGGCCGGGCTGCCCATCCGTCCCAGCGGGGCCGCCGCACCGGCACCGGCCGCGGCACCGGCCGGGTCGTCCTGCGCGTCGAAGTAGCCCTGCAGGTTGGGCGTCAGGATGAAGCCGGGGCAGACCGAGTTGACGCGGATGCCGTGCGGGCCGCCGTCGAGCGCCATCGCCTTGGTCATGGCGAGGATCGCGCCCTTCGAGGCGACGTACGCGGCGTCCTGCGGGAACCCGGCGAACGACGCCGTCGAGCCCAGCGTGATGACCGAGCCGCCGCGCGGCACCATGGCGGGCCACAGGTGACGGTTGAGCAGGAACAGGCTGGTCAGGTTGACGTCCATCTGGTGGTGCCACTCCTGCGGGCTCAGCGCGTCGAGCGCTCCCACCACCGTGATGCCGGCGGCGTGCACCACCACGTCGGGAGCGCCGTGCTGCTCGAGCAGGCCCGGCACGTGCGCGTCGACGTCGTCCTGCGAGGCGACGTCGAAGGCCGCCGTCACGGCGCTCGGGCCGGACGCCTGGGCCGCCTCGGCGAGCCGCTGCTCGTCGCGGCCCAGCAGCACGACCGTGGCGCCGTCGGCACCGAGCCGCTCCGCCGCACCGCGCCCGATGCCCGAGCTGGCGCCCGAGACCCAGGCGATCTTGCCGTCGAGGCGTCCGGTCACGACGCGCCGCCCATCGGCAGCGCAGGCTGGCCCGCGGTCCATCCGCCGTCGACGGCCATCACGACACCGGTCACGGCCGACGACCACGACGACGCCAGGTACGCGATCGTCTGGCCGATCTCCTCGGGCTCGAACATGCGACCCAGCGGCACGCGCGCCGACACCGCGGCGTCGAGCTCGGGGGTCATCTGCTGCTTGGCCATCGGCGTGAGCGTGAAGCCGGGGCAGACCGCGTTGACGCGGATGTTGTCGGGGGCCCAGTCGATCGCGAGCGACCGCGTGAGGGCGGCGACGGCACCCTTCGACGCCGAGTACGCCGACTGGTCGGGCAGGCTCACGAGCGCCGCCTGCGACGCGACGTTGACGATGGCTCCGGTGCCGGACGCCTTGAGCGTCGCGTACAGCGCCTTGCTGGTGTTGAAGGTGCCGACGACGTTGACGTCGTAGGTGCGCCGGAAGTCGTCGGGATCGACGTCCTGGGCCGGCAGGTTGGCGGTGATGATGCCGGCGCAGTTGACCAGGATGTCGACCTGACCGTGCTCGGCCACCGCGGCGTCGGCCGCGCGCCGCACCGAGGCGGAGTCGGTGATGTCGGTGCCCACGACGCCGGGAGCGTCGGTGAGGTCCCACGCGACGACGGTCGCGCCCGCTCCTCGCAGCACCTCGACCGTCGCTGCTCCGATGCCGGACGCGCCGCCGGTGACGACGGCCACCTTGCCTGAGAGATCGACCATGACGTGTCTTCCTTTCGTCAGCGTGAGGTGGCGCTGGGGTAGTCGGTGTAGCCGGTGTCGCCACCGGTGTAGAAGGTGTCCTCGTCCCACGCCGAGCGATCGAGGCCGAGGCGCCACCGCTCGACGAGGTCGGGGTTGGAGATGAAGAGCCGTCCGACGCTGACGAGGTCGGCGACGCCGTCCTCGATGATCGGGGTCACCTCGTCGAGCTCGCTGGAGCCCATGTAGCCGGTGTTGACGACGTACGTCGTGGGCCAGCGACGGCGCAGCTCCTCGTGCAGCGTCGAGGTGCGGCCGCGCAGCGTGTGCAGGTAGGCGAAGCCGTCGCCGGCGAGCTCGTCGACGAGGGTCAGGTACGTGTCGTCGTTGCCGCGGTCGCGCATGTCGTTGAACTGGCCGCCAGGCGAGATGCGGATGCCCACACGGTCGGCGCCGATGGCGTCGGCACATGCGCGCGCGACCTCGACCAGGAACCGGGCACGTCCCGCGGGCGTCCCGCCGTACTCGTCGGTGCGCTCGTTCGTGCCGGGCGACAGGAACTGGTGGGGCAGGTAGCCGTTGGCGGCGTGGATCTCGATGCCGTCGGCACCCGCGGCGACGGCACGAGCGGCCGCCGACGCGTAGTCGTGCACGATCGTGGCGATCTCGTCGGTCGTCATGGCCCGCGGCTCGGGGCACGGCACCGTCTCGCCGTCGGCCGTCGTGACCTCCAGATCGGCCCGCACCGCGCTGGGTGCCAGCACCTCGCAGCCCTCGGGCAGCAGGCTCGGGTGCCCGACGCGTCCGGAGTGCATCAGCTGCACGAACAGGCGTCCGCCCGCCTCGTGCACGGCGCCCGCGATGCGGGCCCACTGGGCCTGCTGCTCGTCGGTGTGGAGGCCCGGCGTGCCGGGATAGCCCTGGCCGGCCGCGCTGGGCTGCGTCGCCTCGCTGACGATCAGGCCTGCGCCCGACCGCTGCCGGTAGTAGTCGATCGCGCTGTCGGGCAGCACGCCCGCGACGTCGGCACGGTTGCGGGTCATGGGGGCCATGACGACGCGGTTGGCCAGCTCGACGCGGCCGAGCTTCCAGGGGGCGAAGATCGTGTCAGGCACGGGTGGCTCCTTCGGCGGCCCGCAGCATCTGCAGGGTGTTCTGCAGGGAGGCCTGCAGGTGTGACTTCATGGACAGACGGGCGCCCTCGCCGTCGCGCGACGTGAGGGCCCGGATGAGGTCGCGGTGCTCGCCGACGGCCTCGTGGGCGCGCTGACCGCTGGCCCCCGACCGCGACCGCGCCAGGCGCAGCTCGCCGTTGACCTGGGCCACGGCCTGCGCCAGCCGGACGTTGCCCGCGTGCCGCACGATCAGGTCGTGGACGTCGAGGGTGTCGAACACGCTGGGCTGCTGGCCCTGGATGACCTCGGAGACCGTGGCCTCCTGCAGCCGGTCGAGCTCGCGCAGGCCGTCGTCGCCGATGCGCGCGGCCGCCAGCTCGGCAGCCTCGCACTCCAGCGCGATGCGCACCTCGAACAGCTCGTGCACCTCGTCGAGGTCGAGCCGCCGAACGAACGCTCCGCGGTGCGACTCGAGGGTGACCAGGCCCAGGTGCGCGAGGCGTTGGAGCGCCTCGCGCACCGGGCCGCGGCTGACCCCGAGGTCGGCGGCGATCTCGACCTCGTTGAGCCGCGACCCGGTCGGACGTTCGCCCTGGACGATCTGCTGCCGCACCCGGGCCTCGACCTTGTCGGCCAGGGTCAGGTTGCTGCGGTCGATCGGCAGGACGCCGTCCAGCCGGAAGGTGTCAGCCATCGATGTTGACGCACACCGTCTTGACGTCGGTGTAGTCGTGCATCACGTCGTGACCCATCTCGCGGCCCCAGCCCGACTCCTTCATGCCGCCGAACGGCATCGACGGGTCGAAGACGCCGTAGGAGTTGACCCACACGGTGCCGGCCTGGATGCGGGCCGCCATCTGGTGCGCCGTGGCAACGTTCTGCGTCCACACGCCCGACGCGAGGCCGTAGCGGGTGTCGTTGGCCATCGCGACGACCTCGTCGGTGTCGCTGAACCGGCTGGCCACGACGACCGGGCCGAAGATCTCCTCCTTGATGATGCGGGAGTCCTGCGTCGCCCCGGCGAAGATCGTCGGCTCGATGAAGTAGCCGCGGTCGCCGATGCGGGCGCCGCCCGTGACGACCTCGCCCTCGTTCTTGCCGACGTCGAGGTAGCCGCTGACGCGCTCGAAGTGCTCGCGGCTGGCGACGGGGCCGATCTCGCTGGTCGGGTCGAAGCCGTCGCCGACCTTGATCTGACGAGCCTTCTCGGCCATGCCCGCGATGACCTCGTCGTAGACGTCGTCGTGGACGTACAGGCGCGAGGCCGCGGCGCAGGCCTGTCCGGCGTTGAAGAAGATGCCGGCCGAGGAGCCGGCGATCGCGGCCTCGATGTCGGCGTCGGGGAAGATGATGTTGGCGCTCTTGCCGCCCAGCTCGAGCGTGACGCGCTTCAGGTTGCCCTTGGCGGCGTCGAGGATGCGGCGACCCGTCGCGGTCGAGCCCGTGAACGACACCTTGTCGACGTCGGGGTGCTCGGCCAGACGCTGACCGACCGTCGATCCGTAGCCGTTGACGACGTTGAAGACGCCGGGCGGGAAGCCAGCCTCGAGGGCGAGCCGGCCCAGACGCAGGGCCGACAGCGGCGTGGCCTCGGCCGGCTTGAGCACGACGGTGTTGCCCGCCGCGAGCGCCGGCGCGAGCTTCCAGGCGCTGATCGTCAGCGGGAAGTTCCAGGGCACGATCAGGCCGACGACACCGAGCGCCTCACGACGCGTGTAGGTGTGGAAGTTGCCCGGCGCCGAGATCGGGATCGTCGAGCCCTCGAGCTTGGTCGCGAAGCCCGACATGTAGTGGAACAGGCCGGCGGCCGAGGGCACGTCGCCGCCGGTCGCGAACGAGTACGGCTTGCCCTGGTCGAGGGTCTCGATGCGGCCGATCTCGGCAGCGTCCTCGAGCAGCAGGTCGCCGAGGCGCCACAGGCAGGCGGCACGCTCGTTGGGCTTCATGCGCGACCAGGGGCCGCGCTCGAAGGCCTCACGGGCGGCGGCCACGGCGCGGTCGACGTCGGCGGCGCTGCCCTCGGCCACCTGGGTGATGACCTCGCCGGTCGACGGGTTGACGGTGTCGAACACCTTGCCGTCGAGGGCGTCCACGAACTCGCCGCCGATCAGCAGCTGGGTGTGCTCGATGGGGGCGTGGGCGTCGACGGGAGTCTGTGTGGCAGTCATGCAGTGGTTCTCCTTAGGGAGGTGGGCTCGGACTCAGTACTCGTGAGTACTCGTGACTCAGTGCTCGTGGACGACGACGCCGCGGATGTTGCGTCCGGCGTGCATGTCGGCGACGGCCTCGTTGATCTGGTCGAGCGAGTAGCGGCGCGTCACGAGCTCGTCGAGCTTGAGCGTGCCGTCCTTGTACATCTTCAGCAGCTTGGGGATGTCGGCGGTCGGGTTGCAGTTGCCGTACATGACGCCCTGGAAGTGCTTGGCGAAGTTGGTGAAGTCCTGCGGGCTGATCGAGATGCCCTCGGCGGCCTGGCCGACCGAGACGAGCACGCAGGTGCCGGCCTTGCCGACCGCGCGGAACGCGTCGCCGATGATGTCGCCGTCGACGCGACCGACCGTGATCAGCGCGACGTCGACGCCCTGGCCGTTGGTCAGGTGGTCGATGCGCGACTGGGCGTCGGGGATCGAGGCGTACGCCTCGGTGGCGCCGAAGACCTTGGCCTGGTCGTGCTTGGCCTCGACCGGCTCGATCACGATGATGTGGTCGGCACCGGCGTGCTTGGCGCCCTGCACCGCGTTGGCGCCGACGCCACCGAGGCCGAGCACCAGCACGACGTCGCCGGGCTTGACGCCGCCGTTGACGGCCGCGCCGAAGCCCGTCGCCACGCCGCACGAGGCCAGGCAGGCCAGCTCGAACGGGATGTCCTCGGGCAGCTTGACGGTCTGCATCTCGTGGCACACCAGGTAGTTCGAGAAGGTGCCCAGGCGGGTCACGCCGCCGACGGGCTTGCCGTCCGCGTCGTGGAAGTGCGGGTTGCCGTCCATGCCCATGCCGGTCTCCATGCCGGCACCGTTGTTGCAGATGTACTGCATGCCACGGGCGCAGTACTCGCACTGGCCGCAGGCGGGGATGAACAGCGTCGCGACGTGGTCGCCGACCTTGACCTTGGTGACCTTCGAGCCGACGGCCTCGACGATGCCGGCGCCCTCGTGCCCGCCGACCATCGGCAGGTCGACCGCGAGGTCACCCGTCACGAAGTGGTCGTCGGAGTGGCACAGCCCGCTGGCCATGACCTTGATGCGGACCTCGTTGTCGCCGGGCTCGTTGAGGTCGAGCTCCTGGACCTTCCACTCCTCGCCGACGGCGTGGATGACAGCTGCGTTCGTCTTCATGATGGTGACCTTTCGGGGCTTCGGGAAGGACTGATCGGATGGGGGTCAGGCGGGCACGTCGGGCCGGACCTCGGCCTGACGACGGCGCTCGCCGCGGGTCTTGACGAGCTTGGACATGATCACGGCGATGACGAGCGCCCCGCCGTAGAAGAGCTGCTGGACGTACTGCTGCGCGCCCATCAGCTGCAGTCCGGTGATGCCGGTGACCAGGAAGTACACGGCGATCAGGGTGCCCCAGGGGTTGAAACGGCCGATCTTGAGCACCGTCGAGCCGAGGAAGCAGGCCGCGAAAGCCGGCAGCAGGAAGGCTGCGCCCGACGTCGGGTCGGCACTCGCCGTGGTGCCGGCGTAGATCACGCCGGCCACACCGGCGACACCGGCCGAGATGATCATCGAGACCCAGCGCAGGCGCGAGACGTTGACGCCGTTGAGACGGGCCACGTCGCGGCTCTGGCCGGCGAACAGCAGGCGCTGGCCGAAGGCCGTGTGGTCGAAGACGTACCAGACCAGGACGCACAGGGCGATCGCGTAGTAGAAGTCGACGGGGATCGCCAGGAAGGGCTGCGTCAGCATCGTGTCGGACAGCTTGCGGTCGACGCCGGTGATCGTGACGGAGTTCGAGATCTGGTAGATCAGTCCCTGCACGACCGTGCCGATGCCGAGCGTCACGATGAACGGGTCGATGTCGAAGCGCGTGATGATGAAGCCGTTGACGACGCCGACCACCATGCTGACCAGGATCGCGGCGATCACGGCGGCCCAGATGTTCCAGCCCTGGTTGACGTTCAGCACCGCCACCACGACGGCCGACAGGTTGAGCGTCGAGGCGACCGACAGGTCGTAGTCGCCCGCGCGCAGCGGCACGATGAGCCCGAGCGCCAGCACCAGCAGCACGGCCTGCGAGCCGAGCATGTTCGAGATGTTGGCCGTCGTCGGGAAGGTCTCGGGCACGATGAGGCTGAACACGAGGAACAGCACGGCCCACACGCCGAGCAGCGCGA
Organism: Aeromicrobium sp.; assembly: GCA_040511655.1. Taxonomy (GTDB): domain Bacteria; phylum Actinomycetota; class Actinomycetes; order Propionibacteriales; family Nocardioidaceae; genus Aeromicrobium. The sequence continues at coordinate 7,989 of JBEVGQ010000237.1, forward strand.
ACCGTTCCGGCTCGGCGGGCCGCTTGGCCGAGGTGCGCGGCCCCTTGGGGGTGGCGGTGGTCTTCACCGGGTCGGTCGTGGTCATGACGCTTCCTCTGCATAGACGGCGGACGCGAGCGCGTCCTTGGTGATGTCGTCCCCGTGGATCTCGGTGCGGATGCGGCCCTCGTCGAGCACGATGACCCGGTCGGCCATCTCGACGAGCTGCTCGTAGTCGGAGGTCGCGCACAGGACCGACATGCCCTCGGCCACGGCGGCCCGGATGAGCTTGAAGATCTCGCGGCGGGCTCCGATGTCGACGCCCTGCGTGGGCTCGCTCAGCAGCATGACCCGTGGCGCCGTGTCGAGCCACTTGCCCAGCAGGGCCTTCTGCTGGTTGCCGCCGCTGAGGTGGCCGAACTGCGCCTCGGGGCGCGGCGGGACGACGTTGAGCCGGTCGCACGCCTCCTGCGCCTGGACCTGGATGGCCTTCCAGTCGATGCGGAAGCCGCGGGCCCGGCGGGTCAGGAACGGCAACGACATGTTCTCCATGACGGTCAGCCCCAGCACGCCTCCTTGGCCCTTGCGGTCGGCGGGGATCAGGATGACGCCGCGCGCCATCGATGCCGCAGGACGCAGGTCGGTGACGGTCTTGCCCTCCTGCACGACCACCCCGGCACGCGGGGCACGCACGCCGTACAGCAGCTCGGGCAGCTCCTCGAAGCCGGATCCGGCCAGCCCGGTGATGCCGACGACCTCGCCGGCGTGCAGATCGAGGTCGAGGTCGACGATGCGGTTGCCGGTCAGGCCGCACGCTGACAGCAGCGGCGGGCGGTCGTCGCGCACGACGGCCGCACCCTTGGCCACGTGCTCGTCGCGCGCGCCGAGGATCAGCTGCACGAGGTCGTCGCGGGTCGAGCCCTGGGTGTGGCGGGTGCCGGCGGTCTCGCCGTTGCGGAAGACCGTGATGCGGTCGGTGACCTGCAGGATCTCGTCGAGGTCGTGGCTCACGAGCAGCACGGCGTCGCCGGCTGCGCGCAGGCGGTCGAGCAGCGCGAACAGCATGCCGACCTCGTGCCGGGGCAGGAAGACCGTGGGCTCGTCGAGCACCAGGATCTGGCCGCGCCGCTCGCCGCCGGCGATGCGCTCCTGGCCGCCGACGGCCCGGACGACCGCGACCATGGCGCGCTGCACGGGGGTGAGCATGTCGATCGTGGCGTCGACGTCGACCTCGACCTCGAAGCGGTCGAGCAGCTCACGCACGCGGGTGCGCTCAGCCGTCCAGTCGACGCGGCGGAAGCCGCTGGCGTGACCGACGTTGTCGAGGGCCATGTGCTCGAGCACCGTGCCGGCCGGCGCGAGGCCGAGGTCCTGGTGCACGAAGCCCATGCCCTCCTCGCGGAGGCCGCGCGGGCCGAAGGGGCTGCTGAGGTCACGGCCGTGGATGCTGACCGTGCCGCTGTCGGCGTCGTGGAAGCCCGCGAGCACCTTGATGAGGGTCGACTTCCCGCTGCCGTTCGCACCGAGGAGGCCGTGGACCTCGCCGGGACGGACGTCGAGGTCGACGCCACGCAGTGCGGGCACCCCGTTGAAGGCCTTGTGAAGATCGGTGACCCGGAGCAGCGGGGCGGGGGTGGCCGCCCCGCTGCTCGCCACGGTCGTCGTGGAGTCGGTCATGGGCTACTTGAGACCCCACAGCGTCAGGAACGCGTCCGGGTAGGCGTCGCCGAAGCCCTTGCCGCTCTCCGGCGGGTTGCCGGTCTCGTCGACGTTGGACGCGTCGATCAGGCGCAGCGGTCCGGTCTCGCCCTTGATCGGCGGCACGCCGAGCATCGCGCGGAACGCGACGTCGAGGTTGACGTACGAGACCCAGTCGGGGTTCTCGGCGACGTTGACGGCCACGGAGCCGTCCTTGACCATCTTGAGGATGGCCGGCGTGCCGTTGAACGAGTAGATCTTGATGTCGCGGTTGGGAGCGGCCTGCTTGATGCCGGGCGCGGCGTACAGCGCGATCGAGTCGTAGATCGGCAGGACCGCGTTGATCTTCGGGTCCTTCAGGAGGGCCGACTGCACGAGGCCCTGGACCTGCGTCGACCACTGGGCGACCGGTGCGTTGACGACCGTCGCCGAGGAGCCCGACGGGCCCTCCTTCTTCAGCGTGTCCTCGATCGTCGAGACCATGCCCTTGGACGGTCCGGTCTCGGAGACCTGGATGACGAGCGCGTGGACGGGCTCACCCTTGAGGTTGGCGATCGCGTACTGCGTGAAGAGACGGGCGGCCTGGTTGAACGGCGCGAAGGCCTCGTAGTCCAGGCCCGGGGTGCCCTCGCCCTCGCTGTCGCTGAGGTGCAGCGGGATGACGGGGATGCCGGCCTTCTTGGCGGCGTCGATCTGGGGCCC
>JBEVGQ010000238.1:0-2530 GCA_040511655.1 Aeromicrobium sp.
CCCGTACCCGCCCGGCCAGCACGGCCGCGGTCGGGTCAAGGAGTCGGAGTACCGCAATCAGCTGATGGAGAAGCAGAAGGCGCGGTACACCTACGGCGTCCTGGAGAAGCAGTTCCGCAACTACTACAAGGAAGCCAGCCGTCGTCCCGGCAAGACCGGCGACAACCTGCTGCAGATGCTCGAGTCCCGGCTCGACAACGTGGTCTACCGCGCCGGTTTCGCCCGCACGCGCCGCCACGCCCGCCAGCTGGTGGTCCACGGCCACTTCCAGGTCAACGGTCGCAAGGTCGACATCCCGTCGTACCAGGTCTCGGCGCACGACGTCATCGACGTCCGCTCCAAGTCGGTCGAGATGACGCCGTTCATCGTCGCCCGTGAGACCCATGGCGAGCGGCTCGTGCCGGCCTGGCTCGAAGTCATCACCTCGAAGATGCGGGTGCTCGTGCACCAGCTCCCGGTGCGTCAGCAGATCGACGTGCCCGTCCAGGAGCAACTCATCGTCGAGTACTACTCCAAGAAATGACCTATCGGCTTCGCCGGTAGGGCTGCCAAACGGGGGCTTCGCCCCCGGACCCCCGTTCAATGGCTGGGGTCGAAGAAAGCAACATCCGACAATCTGCGCCGTCATATAGCGGGTGGCGTAGGAAGGAAGAACACCAGTGCTCATCGCCCAGCGCCCGTCCCTGTCCGAGGATGTCGTCGACGACCACCGCTCGCGGTTCTCGATCGAGCCCCTCGAGCCGGGCTTCGGCTACACCCTCGGCAACTCCCTCCGTCGTACGCTGCTGTCGTCCATCCCGGGCGCGGCCGTCACGTCGATCCGCGTCGATGGCGTCCTGCACGAGTTCTCGACGATCGCCGGCGTCCGTGAGGACGTCACGGAGGTCATCTTGAACCTCAAGCAGCTCGTCGTCTCCTCCGAGCACGACGAGCCCGTCACGATGTACCTGCGCAAGCAGGGCCCGGGCGAGGTCACCGCTGCCGACATCGCGCCCCCGGCCGGTGTCGAGGTGCACAACCCCGAGCTCGTGCTCGCCAACCTCAACGACAAGGGCAAGCTCGACATGGAGCTCGTCGTCGAGCGTGGCCGCGGCTACGTCTCGGCCGTCCAGAACAAGGCCGGCGACGCCGAGATCGGCCGGATGCCGGTCGACTCGATCTACTCGCCCGTCCTCAAGGTCACCTACAAGGTCGAGGCGACCCGTGTCGAGCAGCGCACCGACTTCGACCGGCTCATCATCGACGTCGAGACCAAGCCGTCCATGAAGCCGCGCGACGCGCTCGCCTCGGCGGGCAAGACGCTGGTCGAGCTGTTCGGCCTGGCCCGTGAGCTCAACGTCGAGGCCGAGGGCATCGACATCGGCCCGTCGCCGGTCGACGAGCAGCTCGCCGCCGACCTGGCCCTGCCGGTCGAGGACCTCAACCTCACCGTCCGGTCCTACAACTGCCTCAAGCGCGAGGGCATCCACACCGTGGGTGAGCTGCTCTCCCGCTCGGAGCAGGACCTGCTCGACATCCGCAACTTCGGTTCGAAGTCGATCGACGAGGTCAAGGCCAAGCTCGCGGAGATGGGGCTGTCGCTGAAGGACTCGGCGCCCGGCTTCGACCCGAGCTCGGTCATCGACTCCTACGACGATGATGACGACACGTCGTTCACCGAGGACGAGCAGTACTGAGTTCGAGCGGGCTCGAACTCGGTACGCGCAGTCCCGGCGAGTGGTGCGCGGACGAAGTCTGCGGACCAGGGAGCAAGCCACCTGAAGAACCAACCCATCCAGGTACCTGACACGGCCTGGGGGAGAAGAGAGTAGAGACCATGCCTACCCCCAAGAAGGGCCCGCGTCTCGGCGGTTCGCCTGCGCACCAGAAGGCGATCCTGGCCAACCTCGCAACGAGCCTGTTCGAGCACGGCAAGATCACCACGACAGAGACCAAGGCCCGTGTGCTGCGGCCGTACGCCGAGAAGTTGATCACCAAGGCCAAGCGCGGCGACCTCCACAACCGCCGCCAGGTCATGTCGGTGATCCGCGACAAGACCGTCGTGCACGTGCTGTTCACCGAGATCGGCCCGCGCTACGAGGACCGTCCCGGCGGCTACACCCGCATCACCAAGCTCGGCCCCCGCAAGGGCGACAACGCCCCCATGGCCGTGATCGAACTGGTCGAGGAGGAGTTCACCGCCAAGGTGCGCTCCACCAAGCAGTCGGACAAGCCGGCGAAGAAGGCCGCTCCGGTCGAGCCCGCGGTCGAGGAGACCACCGACGAGACCTCCGAGGCGAGCGACGAGTCGACAGCTGCCGAGACCGAGCAGGTCGAGGCGCAGGAGGCTGTCGCCGAGCAGGAGCCCGAGGCCGAGGCGACGGACGAGGCCGAGACCTCCGAGGAGCCGAGCGACGAGGCCCCTTCCGCTGACGAGCCGGCTGACGAGGAGACCACCGACCAGTCCGCCGAGGACGAGTCGAAGTAGCAGCCCCGACGTCGTACATCGAAGCCCGTCGACCCTCAGGGGTCGGCGGGCTTCGTCGTTCCT
>JBEVGQ010000239.1:0-3359 GCA_040511655.1 Aeromicrobium sp.
ACCGTGCTGCCGCTGCTGCCGAAGGCGCGTTTGCCGCGGGACGTCCGCACCAGCGCGGCGCTCGGCGTCCCGCACGGGGCGGTCCGGGGCGTGGCGGTCGGAGGCGCGTACGAGCCCTTGAACCGCACGCACGGGCCCAGGTCGACCAAGCCCGCCCGCCCCGTCCAGAACGACGTGCTGCCCCTCGCCCCGTTCCAGCTGAACGACACGTGCACGTGGTCGACGTGCCCGCGGCTCGCCCGCCACCCCGCCCGGACGTTGTAGACCGACCAGATCTTCTCGTCGTAGATGACGTACATGACGCCCAGCCGCCGGGCGTTCACGCCGTCGTCGCGGGTCAGCCACGCCAGGAAGTCCGCCGCGGCGGCGCGCTCCGCAGGCTTGCGGGAGTCGACCATCCAGTCCATCGCACGGCCCTCGCTGTGCTCGGAGAGACCCTCGGTGCACCCGCGCGAGATCGAGCCCGGACGTCCGATGCCGTAGGTCTTCAGCAGCAGGTCGCGCAGCATCACCGGACCCGCCATGTCCACGGGATGGCACGTGACCTGCGGCAGGTACGGCGAGACCGGGTCGACGTCGACGGGCAGCACCACCGGGGACGTCAGGCCGGTCGGGGCAGAGGGCAGCGTGACGGGCGGTCGGCCCGCGGCCTCGGCCGGCGCGACCGGCAGGCCCACGACGACCACCAGCACGACGAAGAAGGTCCAGGCGATGCGCATGAGGTGTCCACTCCCGAGAACAGGCGGACTCCATCGTGCGCCCCAGGGGCCCCACCTGTCCCGGCAACGGGGGAACTGACGGCCCGTCAGCACCCTCCGTTAGGATGGGACGACGCCATGATCGCCCTCTTGACGCTCCACTTTCTTGCTGCAGCGGGGGCGCCTGTCCTGGTCCGTGCCATCGGACGTCGAGCCTTTCTCGTGCTCGCCATCGCGCCGGCCGCGTCGTTCGCGTGGTTGCTTCCGCACGTCGGACGCATCACCGACGGCGGGGCGCCGCACGAGCGGCACGTCGCGTGGATACCCGCGATCGGGCTCGACCTCGACTTCGTCATCACCCCCCTCAGCGGCGTGCTGGCCCTCGTCGTCACGGGTGTCGGGGCCCTCGTGCTCGTCTACTGCACGTGGTACTTCCGGCCTGGCGACACCGAGATCTGGCGCTTCTCGGGCGTGCTGACCGCCTTCGCGGGCTCGATGCTCGGGCTGGTGCTGTCCGACAACGTCTACGTGCTCTACATCTTCTGGGAGCTCACGACGGTGCTCTCGTTCCTGCTCATCGGGCACAACCCCGAGCGCCGGGCCAACCGCCGAGCGGCGCTCAACGCCCTGCTCGTCACGACGTTCGGCGGGCTCGCGATGCTCGTCGGGCTCGTGATGCTGGCCGACGCGGCCGGCAGCCCCCGCCTGCAGGAGATCGTCGCGTCCCGTCCGTCGGGCACCACGGTCACGGTCGCGATCATGCTGATCCTCGTCGGCGCGATCTCCAAGTCGGCGCTGGCCCCGTTCCACTTCTGGCTGCCCGGCGCGATGGCCGCCCCCACCCCGGTCAGCGCCTACCTGCACGCCGCCGCCATGGTCAAGGCCGGCATCTTCCTCGTCGCCCTGCTGGCACCGGCCTTCGCCGACGTGCCCGGGTGGCGGGCCGTGCTGGTCACCCTCGGCATCGTCACGATGATCCTCGGTGGCCTGCGAGCGCTGCGACAGTACGACGTCAAGCTGCTGCTCGCCTACGGCACCGTCAGCCAGCTGGGCTTCCTCGTCGCGATGGTGGGCGCCGGAACGCGTTCGGCCGCATTCGCCGGTCTCGCCCTGGTCTGCGCCCACGGCCTGTTCAAGTCGACGCTGTTCCTGGTCGTGGGCATCGTCGACCGCTCGGTCGGCACCCGCGACCTGCGCGAGCTCTCGGGCATGCGTCAGGCCATGCCCGCCCTGTTCGTCGTCACCGTCATCGCGGCCGGCTCGATGGCCGGGCTGCCGCCGCTGTTCGGCTTCACCGCCAAGGAGAGCGGCTTCGCGGCGTTCGCCGACCTCGGCCACGACCTGGGGTGGGGCGGCTGGTCGGTGCTCGCCCTCGCCGGCATCGTGGTCGGCAGCATCCTGACCGTCGCGTACAGCGCGCGGTTCGTGTGGGGCATCTTCGCGGTCAAGCCCGGCGCCCCGATCTGCCTGCCCAAGCAGTTCTCCCCCGGCTTCCAGGCCTCCCCGGCCGTCCTCGCCCTGCTGACGGTCGCGGCCGGCCTGGCGGGCCCGTGGCTCACGCCGCGCCTGATGTCGTACGCCGACCAGATGCCCGGCGGCGCGCACCAGCCCGAGCTGACGCTGTGGCACGGCTTCAGCCTGGCGCTCGCGCTGTCGGTGATCTGCGTCGTGGTCGGCCTGGCCCTGTTCTGGTGGCGCAAGCCCGTCGCCTCGATCCAGCACTCCGTCGCCGACCGCGTCCGGGTGCCCGACGCCGAGCGCATCTACTACGTCCTCATGCGCGGCGTCGACCGGCTCTCGGTCGAGGTCACGGGCCTGACGCAGCGAGGATCGCTGCCCGTCTACCTCGGCGTGATCCTGGTCGTCCTCATCGTCGTGCCCGGCACGGCCTTGATCAACGCCTGGGACGACGTCTCGGTGCGGGGCGCCGACAGCCGCATCCAGCTGGCCGCGGCGGTGCTGATGGGTGGCGCGGCGATCCTCACCGTCCGGTCGCGCCGGCGCCTGCGCGCCGTGCTGCTGGTCGGCATCACCGGCTACGGCACCGCGCTGCTGTTCGTCGCGCACGGTGCGCCCGACCTCGCGCTGACGCAGATCCTGGTCGAGACGTTCCTGCTGGTCACCTTCGTGCTGGTGCTGCGACGCCTGCCCCCCTTCTTCTCCGACCGCCCCTTCAACATCGCCCGGTGGGTGCGGGTCGCCATCGGCGTCGCGACGGGCACGGCCGTGTCGGGCTTCGCCCTGGTCGCCGCCAACGCCCGCACCGCTCGCCCCGTCTCGGACGGCTTCGCGAAGCCCGCGGTCGAGTACGGCGGCGGCGACAACATCGTCAACGTGACGCTCGTCGACATCCGCGCCTGGGACACCCTCGGCGAGCTCTCGGTGCTGGTCGTGGCGGCCACGGGCGTCGCGAGCCTGATCTTCCTCATCACCGACCGCTCCGGCCGTCCGCGGCGGGCCCAGCCCACCGAGGGCACCGCCCCCAGCGCCAACGGACGCTGGCTGCGCTCGGCCCGCCCCGCGACCGACGCCCGCCGCTCGGTCGTCTTCGAGGTCGTGACCCGGCTGATCTTCCACACCGTCATGATCTTCTCGCTCTACCTCATGCTGGTCGGCCACAACCTGCCCGGCGGCGGCTTCGCCGGCGGGCTCGTGGCGGGC
>JBEVGQ010000240.1:0-4352 GCA_040511655.1 Aeromicrobium sp.
ACGGCGAGCGCCTCGTCGACGATGAGGATCTCGTGCGTCGCCATGCTGGCGATCGCGAACTTGAGCCGCGCCGTCATGCCCGACGAGTAGGCGCGCATGGGCAGGTCGATGAACTTCTCGATGCCGGCGAACGACACGACGTCGTCGTAGCGGTCCTCGATCTCCTCCATCGTGAAGCCCATCGCGAGACCACCGAGGATGACGTTGCGCTCGCCCGACAGGTCCTTGAGCAGGGCGGCGCCGACGCCGAGCAGGCTGGGGCGCGACTGGGAGTAGATGGCTCCTTGGCTGGTGGGCGTGAGCCCAGCGATGGCGCGCATCAGGGTGGACTTGCCCGAGCCGTTGGTGCCGATGACGCCGATGCTGTCGTTCTGCTTGGCCGTGAACGACACGCCCTTGAGCGCGTGGACCGTGCGCATCTGCTTGCCGCGTGCAGGCAGCTTGAGCGACCTGCGATCGGCCGCCGAGGGCCGCTTGCCGGTAGCGAACACCTTGTACTCGACGTGCACGTCGTCGACGATCACGACGGGGGCGCGGTCTCCCGTCGGCTTGACGGGAGGTGGCAGCCGGGGGCCGATATCGTCCAAGGACCTGAACTCGTCGGAGGACTCAGTCGACACGTCCGTACCTTTCCTCGGCCCGCCAGAAGAACCACGCCCCGAAGATCATGATGGTCACGGTCCACACGGTCGCGTACAGCCAGTAGGCGCTGTTCGTCTCGTAGGTCGGCCCGTCCAGGAGGGCGGACCGGACGAGGCTCAAGAACTCGTGCACCGGTTGGTAGTCGGTCGCCGTCACGAGCCACGGGTGACCCGGCAGGCCATTGGGATGCTCGGGAGACGGCGGCTTGGGGCCGAACCGCTCCTCGATGCTGAAGAAGATGCCGGTCGTGTAGAAGAAGAACCGGGTGATGAACGGCAGGAAGTTGTTGAGGTCGCGCCAGTGCACGCACAGTCGTGCGGTGACGAGCACCATGCCGCACGTGAAGAAGAAGAACAGCACGATGGCCGGGATGATGAGCAGCCAGTGCCACGAGATCGGGTTGCCCGTGGCCACGAGGAACACCAACATGATCGCCACGGTCGGAAGGAACTTCAAGAAGCGTTCGACGACCGCTGCGAGCGGCAGCACCATGCGGGGGAAGGCGAGGCTCTGTACCAGGGCCGAGTTGCTGGTGATGGCTCTGCCGCCTGCGGTCCACGACTGCGAGAAGAACTCGAACACGAAGATGCCGATGATGAGGAACTCGACGAAGTGCGGGGGACGGCCGCCCGGGCCGATCAGGACGCCGAAGACGGCGCCGTAGATGAGGGCGTTGAGCAGAGGCTTGAGGATGACCCAGAGCATCCCGAGCGAGTTCTGCTGGTTCTCGGACTCGATCCGGAACTTCGCCAGCGAGTAGATGAAAAAGCGTCGGCGCCAGACCTCCGTGACGTACTCACGGAGCGGAGGGCGCCCGCCCACCTTGGTGAGGCCAGCGCGCGCAGCGTCGTCGGCGGTTGTCATAGCGTTTGGAGTCCCTACTGTTCAGACGATCGTGGCCCCGGGACGTGCCGCGTCAGCCTCGGACGAGTGTAGAGGATCGGGCTAGGCCGGGGTGCCGCCCTCTTGCTGCGCCACGCGCGCGATCTGCTCGGACGTGGCAGAGGCCACGACGACCAACGAGCCGCCCCCGAGGCAGGCACTCGCGAGCAGGTCGACGTCGCGAGCCAGCGCACCCGGGACGACGACCAGGCGATCGCGGAGCGGGCGAGCCGACGCGAGCACGTCGGCGTGGGTGCGACGGTCGCCGTCGAGGTCGACAGCGAGCGTCTCGGGGGCGGGAGGGTCGAGCGCCTCGAAGTGGTCGCCGTGCCCCGGTACCTCGGCGCCGAGGTCGACGAAGCCCGCGGGTGGCTGGGCGAAGCGTCCGCCGAGCGGCCGGAGCGACGCCGCGAGCCGGTGCTCCTCGTCGGCCACGAGCTCCGGCCCGCTGACGCCGACCGTGGCGTCGTGGTCGACGACCGCGGCGCCGACGTTCCAGGCCGACAGGATCCAGACCATCGTCAGCCAGTGGCTCGGCAGCCCGATGCGGATGCGGGTGCCGGGCTCGACCTCGAGCTCGTCGACGAGGAAGTTGCTCGTCTTGGCCACCCAGTTGGCCGTGGTCGTCGTGCTGAGCTCGACGCGCTCGCCCGTCGCCATGTCGTAGTAGGTCACGAGCGGCTGTGAGGGATCGGCGGCGGCGCGCAGCAGCTGGTCGAGCGTCCTCATGCGCGTGCCACCTGACGGATGCGGTCGAGCACGGCCGTGACGTCGGCCGGCACGGCCTCGGGCGAGCCCGGGTCGGCGGCACGCAGCCCCGCGGCCCTCACGAGGTCGGACGGCGCGGTGTCGGCGTGGTCGACGACGAGCACCGGCACCGACGCCGGCAGCGCGTCGAGCAGGGCGGGCGTGCGGAGCACGGGATCGATGGCCAGCGTCCGGCTCGACGGCCCCAGCACCAGGACGTCGGTCTCGCTCAGCTGCGTCGCCACGGTCGGCGAGACCGTCCACGCCTCGGCCACGAGCACCGTCTCGGTCGGCGTGTACGCCTCGGCACCGGCCAGGTACTCGCCGATGTGCACCGCCCGCGGCTGCTCGCCCTCGACCACGACGTGCAGCTCGGCCCGGTCGTCGCTCATCGGCAGCAGCCGGTAGCCCAGCCCGCTGCGGGTCGCGGCCGCGAGCGTGGCCTGCGACAGCGAGTAGCCGGTGCCGAGCAGCTCGGTGCGCACGAGGCGCGTGGCGACGGTCTGGTCGCTGGTGCGCTGCCAGGCGGGGGAGTAGTCGATCGCCCGCAGCCGGTCGGCCACGGCGAACGTCGGCGGCACCCCGGGAGGCTCCAGCAGCGCGTCGAGGTCGGGGCTGGCCTTGAGCCAGGCCGACCAGTGGTCCCGGACGATCGGCGCCACGACCGTCAGCTCGCCGTCGTCGCCGAGAGCGTCGGCCAGGGCGCGGGCGAAGTCGGTGCCGTCGGCGCCGGAGATGAGCGTGATGCGCATCCGCCCATTGTGACGGGACGTGCGAGGTCGGCCCGCGGCGGGCGGCGCAACGGCGTGGCGACACGCCGCAAATTGCATGGATCTTGTCATTCGGCTTGACATGTGAGAGGACACAGGACTGTAATTCCATACATGTCATTCGATCTGGAACTGTCGCACGAGCCCGATGAGGAACTCATGTGGCAGGAGCGTGCGCTGTGCGCCCAGACCGATCCTGAGGCATTCTTCCCCGAGAAGGGCGGCTCCACGCGCGAGGCCAAGAAGGTCTGCCTGACGTGCGACGTCCGCGGCGAGTGCCTCGACTATGCCCTCGCCCACGACGAGCGCTTCGGCATCTGGGGCGGGCTTTCCGAGCGGGAGCGCCGCAAGCTCAAAAAACGCGCTTAGCGCGGCGTCGCATCCCGGCCGGCTGCGTTGCTCGTCGGTCGGCGTACAAAACCGGTACGCCTTCCCTCCGGCGCCTTGCCTGCCGGGCGCGACCCCACGCTAAGTCAGGTCGGGTCCTCGTCCCGCGATCGAGCGCTCCATCGTGACCAGGGGTTGGGTGAGATGGCCTAGGGTTGCCCGTTGTGGACGAGGCAGGCACGGACGAGGCGAGGACGGGCCGTCATTGGCTCGACGATCCGCCCACCGTCGGTGCGATTCTCGTGGCCCACAACGGGGCGCGGTGGCTGCCCAAGGTGCTGTCGTCGCTGACGCACATGTTCCACGCCCCTACCGCGTGGCAGGCCGTCGACGTCGGGTCCACCGACGGCAGCGGTGAGCTGCTCGCCGAGTTCTTCGGAGCCGACCGTGTCGCCCACGCTCCTGCCGGGACGGGCTTCGGCGACGCCGTCCGCCTCGGTCTGGCCGAGCTGCCCGACACCGACTGGATCTGGCTGCTGCACGACGACGCCGCCGTGCTGCCCGGCACGCTCTCCGGGCTGCTCGACACCGCCACGTCCGAGCCCGACATCGCCATGGTGGGCCCCAAGATCCGCGAGTGGCCGTCGTTGCGCCGCCTGCTGGAGGTCGGCCTGACCGTCACGTCGACGGGTGCTCGCGAGACCGGGCTCGAGACCGGTGAGCCCGACGCCGGGCAGCACGACCGCCCCCGCGACGTCCTCGCCGTCAGCACGGCCGGGATGCTGGTGCGTCGCGACGTCTGGGACGAGCTCGACGGCTTCGACCGCAACCTGCCCCTGCACTTCGACGACATCGACCTCGGCTGGCGCCTCGCGCGCGCCGGCTATCGCACCCGCACGGCGCCCACGGCGGTCATCTTCCACGCCGAGTCGAGCCGTCGCGGCACGCGTCCGCACGCGTCCGGCGACCGTCCGCACTGGGAGC
>JBEVGQ010000241.1:0-18743 GCA_040511655.1 Aeromicrobium sp.
ACGGTGTGGATGTCGGAGTGACAGATGCCGGCGAAGGCGATCTCGATCAGCACGTCGTCGGCGCCGACCTCGCGACGCTCGATCGTGGTGGGGGCGAGGGGCTCGCCGGCGGCGGGGGCGGCATAGGCGTTGACGCGCATGGAGGTCGTCCTTCGGAGTCGGGGGCGCGGACGCGGTGGCGTCCGACCTCTCCATGCAACACGGGCTCGAGGGGTCCCGCAGCCCGAGACCCCGGTGACGTCGGCCTTGTCACACCACCGGTTCGCCCCTCCGCACCTCGCGCGGCGTCAGGCCCCACCACCGGCGGCAGGACCGACTCAGCACCGCCTGCTCGGAGAACCCCAGCAGGCCGGCCACCTGGCTGAGCGGCAGGTCGGTCGTGACGAGGTAGCGACGCGCTGCGGTGCGACGGACGTCGTCGAGCACCGCCGCGAACGTCGTGCCCTCGTCGGCGAGCCGGCGCTGGAGCGTGCGTGGGTGCAGGTCGAGCAGCCGCGCGACCGCGTCGATGCCGGGGGCGCTCGTGCCTAGCAGCTGCTGCAGCGCACCCTGCGTCCGCGACGTCAGCAGCCCGTCGCCGGCCGGCGACTGACGGGCGAGGAAGTCGAGCGCCATCTGGCGCACCGACTCGTCGCGCGCGGCCAGCGGCAGGTCACCGAGGCTCGACGGCAGGCGCAGCAGCGCCGCGGGCCGGCCGAACCGCACCGGCACGCCGAAGAACTCCTCGTACGCCGAGCGCGGTGCGAGGGGCTGGTGCGGCAGGTCGACGGTGCGCAAGCCGTAGGAGCCGCCCACGAGCGAGACGATCGCCCGGTGCAGCGAGCCCAGGCTGACGTCGGTGCCCTGCCGGGGCGGGTCGATGCCGGCCGGCGTGACGTCGTAGCGCAGCGCGTCGACCCCGCGCACGCCGTCGGGATCGGGGTGCAACCAGATGCGCATGCCGGGCGCGTGCACGAACAGGTAGCGCGACGTGGCCTCGAGCGCGTCGCCGATCGACGGCGCGTTCTGGATCGCCAGGGCCAGCGGCCCGAGCAGCGAGACGTCCTGCCGTGCCGCGACCCGCAGGCCCAGGTCGGGGCAGGCCAGCTCGGCGGCCGCGATCTCGAGCACGCGGGCGAGGGCGACGTCCTCGACCAGCACGTCGTCGGCGTCGAGCGCGGCCTCGGGGACGTCCGCGCGGCGGGCGATCGCGACCGGGTCGCCGCCGAGCTCGACGACCACGTCGCGGAACCCTCGGATGCCGGCTGAGCGGATGACGGGCATGTCGTCAAAGATCAAACAGTTGTCGTGCAGAGTCAAGTTCTGGGGTGCCCGCCGGAGCAGACTGGAGTCATGACCACCGTTGACCCCGCCACCCTGCCACTGCCCCAGCACGTCGACGTCGTCGTCGTGGGTGCGGGCCTGTCCGGGATCGGCGCCGGCTACCGGCTGCAGACCGAGTGCCCCGAGAAGAGCTACCTGATCCTCGAGTCGCGCGACACGATGGGCGGCACCTGGGACCTGTTCCGCTACCCCGGAGTCCGCTCCGACAGCGACATGTTCACGCTCGGCTACCAGTTCAAGCCCTGGCGCGACGCCAAGTCGATCGCCGACGGCCCATCGATCCTGCAGTACATCCGCGACACCGCGGACGAGTTCGGCATCGACGAGCACATCCGCTACGGCACCAAGGTCGTCTCGGCCGACTTCTCGACCGCCGACTCGCTCTGGACGCTGACCCTGGCGCGCGACGGCGTCGAGACCACGATGACGTGCGGCTTCCTCTACTCCTGCGCGGGCTACTACGACTACGACGACACCTACCGTCCCGAGTTCCCCGGCATCGACGACTTCGCCGGCGAGGTCGTCCACCCGCAGTACTGGCCCGAGGACCTCGACTACGCCGGCAAGCGCGTCGTCGTCATCGGCAGCGGCGCGACCGCCGTGACGCTCGTGCCGTCCATGACCAAGGACAGCGAGCAGTCTGAGCGCGCCGAGCACGTCACGATGCTGCAGCGCAGCCCCACGTGGATCAGCGCCGTGCCGAGCCGCGACAAGAACGCCGACTGGCTCCGCGACCACCTGCCCGCGCAGGTCGCGCACACCCTGATCCGCTCGAAGAACATCGCCTTCGGCACCGCGCTCTACCAGTTCTGCCGCCGGCGCCCGAAGCAGGCCCGCAAGCTGCTGCTGGGCCTGACGACCAAGATCCTCAAGGACGAGCAGATGGTGGCCGACCACTTCACGCCGTCCTACGACCCGTGGGACCAGCGCCTGTGCGCCGTCCCCAGCGGCGACCTGTTCACGAGCCTGAAGAAGGGCGACGCCGAGATCGTGACCGACACGATCGAGTCGTTCGTGCCCGAGGGCATCCGCCTGACGTCCGGTCGCGTGCTCGAGGCGGACGTCGTGGTGACCGCGACGGGCCTCAAGCTGCTGGCCTTCGGCGGCATCAAGCCGCAGGTCGACGGCCAGACCGTGCCGTTGTCCGAGCAGTTCGTCTGGCAGGGCGCGATGATGACCGGCGTGCCGAACTTCGCGGTCTGCATCGGCTACACCAACGCGTCGTGGACCCTGCGCGCCGACCTCTCGCACCGCCTGGTCTGCAAGGTGCTGGGGTGGATGGACGAGAAGGGCTACCCGGCAGTCGCGCCCAGCCCCGACCGTCCGCTCACGGAGCGTCCGCTGCTCGACCTCGCCGCCGGCTACGTCCAGCGCTCGATCGACGCGTTCCCGCGGCAGGGCGACAGCGGCCCGTGGCGCGTCCGGCAGAACTACGTGCTCGACTCGCTCACGACGATGCGCACCGACCTGGCCAAGACACTCGAGCCCGTGGCGCGCGATCGCGCCGAGGCGACCACCTCGTGACCGCCCGCACGATACGGCGCTGCGGTCAGCGGTCGGGTTCCCCCCGGGCCGGGACGGTCTCGGCAGGGCCCGCCTCGAGATAGGTCATCCGGTAGGTCACGCCGCGACCTGCCGTCTCCCACTGCAAGATGGCTCCCGTCGACGGGTCGACGACGAAGCGTTGGCTTCCGTAGCCATCGGCCGACATGGTCAGGTCCCAGCCATCGCGGCCGAGGGCATCGGTCACCTTGCCACTCGTCGTTATGCCGGTCAGCGTGGCCATCTCCTTCCAGATGGCCTGACGGACGGCCGGGGACGCCGGTGTGTCGCCCAGCAGCTCGCCGGCCTGCTTGAAGAAGTACCACTCGTGCGGCGCCCGCCCGTTCTTCTCCCCGACGCCCTCTTCACCCTCGGTCAGCAGGTCGTGGATCTGCTGCTGGTCGAGGGCCCCGGCATTGACCTCGCGCCACGTGTAGGTGCGACCCCTGACCGTGAGCGTGGCCCGGGGCAGCTTGAGGGGCCTGACGTCCTCGAGGGCGACGTCTTCGCCGAAGGTGTCGCGAAGGAGGCTCGGCCCGTCGATGCCCTGCCAGATCGTGCGCTTGCCCTCGCTGTTCTCGTCCGGCCTCTCGCTGCCGCTCTGGGCGTACTCCGAGACCACCCTCCAGTACGGCGCGTCGCCGAGCTCGGCGGGTCCACGCCCGGCCGAGGCTGCGGCGGCGTCCACGATCTGCGACGCGTTCGTGAACTGGACGGCGACCACCGGGGGCGACACGGGTGTCGCCACACGCTCGGGGGTCCGGTCACCGCCAGGGGCGACCACCATCACCGCGGCGACGGCCGCCACCGTGGCGGCTGCGGCCGCGTAGAGCACGCGCCGGCGCTTGCGCGAGCGCACCAGGCGAGCACGGTTCATGACGTCGTCGCGCGCAGCAGCGAGCGTGTCGTCGCGGGCACGGGAGAGCGGCGACGCGTCGGCGGAGGGCACGTCGCGCGTGGCGGTGAGAAGGTCGTCGAGCGTCATGTCAGTTCTCCTGTCGTGCCGACGTCAGCGTGGCCGCCGCTCGGGCCCTGGCCCGGTGCAGACGGCTGCGGGCGGCGGTCGGGGTGATGCCGAGGACCGCGGCGGCCTCAGTGACGGTCAGCTGCTCCCATGCGACGAGCAGCAGCACCTCGCACTCGACCTCGCTGAGTCCGTCGAGTGCTCGCCGCAGGTCGGCGGCCGCCGACGACGCGTCGATGCGGGCGTCCACGGCGGCCCAGTCGACCCCCGCCTCCACAGGCACAGCGGGTGTCGGCTTGACGTTGCGGAAGTGCGACCCGACCACGTTGCGGGCGATGCCGTACAGCCACGGCAGGGCAGACCCGCTGGCGTGAGGTCGTACCCGGCGGCGCGCTCGCACGGCCGCCACGAACACCTCCGACAGCAGGTCGTCGGCGACGCTGCGACCGGCCCTCCTGGCCAGGTAGGAGTGCACGGCCGCAGCGTGCCGGTCGTACAGGACGCCGAGGGCCTCAGGATCGGTGCGCGACCGGATGAGGACCTCGGCGTCTGACACGAACGTGTTCACACCCTGCCTATGTCGTGCACGCGAGAAGCGTTGCACGACGAGTTCTCGTCAGATGACGACGAGCTCCTCGGCATGCTCGAAGGGCGTCTCGTCACCCTCGTCCACGACGGGGGGACGCTGCTTCGTGACGAGCACCAGCGACAGCACGGCCGCCAGGATCAGCGCGCCGAGCCCCCAGGTGAACGCCACGGTGTAGCCGTGGACCAGGCCCTCGGACGTCCTCGCGACGCCGTTGGCGGTGATGTAGCCCGCCGTCGCGGACGCCGCGATGGTGTTGAGCAGCGCGGTGCCGAGCGAGCCGCCGACCTGCTGGGTGGTGTTGACCAACGCGCTGGCCACGCCGGCGTCGTGGTCCTCGACCCCCACGAGCGCGGTGCTCGAGAGCGCCACGAAGGCCAGGCCCATGCCGATGCTCATCACGATCTGGGCGGGCAGGACGACGGTGAGATAGCTGTCGTCGACCGTGATCTGCGTGAACATCGCCATCGCGACCGCGGCCATCGCGGTGCCGCCGACCATCAGCGGGCGCGGGCCGATGCGGGGCAGCAAGCCGCTTGCCGCGCCTGCACCGATGACGACGCCGACGCTGAACGGCAGGAAGGCGAGACCGGACTTCACCGCGGAGTACTGCAGCGTGCCCTGCATGTAGTAGACGAGGAACAGGAACATCCCGAACAGGGCGAGGCCCAGCAGCAGCGAGACGAGGAACGCGGCGGCCCGGTTGCGCTCGGTGAAGACGCGGGGCGGCAGCAGGGGCTCGGCGGTGTTCATCTCGATCACCACGAAGGCGACCAGCAGCACGACGGCGGCGACGAGCAGGGAGATCGTGCTGGCAGCCGACCAGCCGCTCTCGGACGCCTTGGTGAACCCGTAGACGAGGGCGACGAGGCCCAGCGTGCTGGTGACGACGCCCGGGATGTCGTAGCGGGCCTTGCCCTCGGCGCGGCTCTCGCGCACCAGCACGAGGGCGGCGAAGGCCGTCGCGATGGCGATGGGGGTGTTGACGAGCAGCGTCCAGCGCCACGACGCGTACTCGGTGAGCACGCCGCCGAGGATCAGCCCGAGGGCCGCACCGCCGCCAGAGATGCCGCCGTAGACGCCGAAGGCCTTGGCCCGCTCCTTGGGCTCGGTGAACGTGACGGTGATGAGCGACAGGGCCGCCGGAGCCATGAGCGCGGCGAACGCGCCCTGCAGCGCACGGGCGCCGAACAGCTCGATCTGGTTCTGCGCGAGGCCGCCGACCGCCGAGGCCACGCCGAAGCCGACGAGCCCGATGATGAAGGCGCGCTTGCGGCCGACGAAGTCGGCGATGCGACCGCCGAGCAGCAGCAGCCCGCCGAAGGCGAGGGCGTACGCGGTCACGACCCACTGGCGGTTGGCGTCGGAGATGCCGAGCGCCTCCTGGGCCGAGGGCAGGGCGATGTTGACGATGCTGGCGTCCAGCACCACCATCAGCTGGGCGACGGCGATGACGACGAGCGCCAGCCATCGACGCGGATCGACGTCCGTGGACGTCGTGAGAGAGGGAGAAGTCATGGCGACAACGTATGAGTCCAGATCGTCCGAGTCCAGATGATCTGATTGTGACTAATCCGACGTTGACCGATATGGACGGCTGCGATATCGTCCGGGCATGGGAGCACTGCAGGCCGACCGCACGTCGACGGGCTCGGCGTCCGTGTGCGAAGGCTTTCCGAACGACCTCACGATCCTGCTGCACGCGGCCGTCAGCCAGGTGACCATCTACCTCGACCGCGCCGCCGTCGAGATGGGCCTCAACGACGCCCGTGACTGGCTCGTTCTCGCGGTGCTCGACGACGGCCAGCAGCGCACCCAGCTCGAGCTGAGCCGCGTGGTCTGCGTCGACAAGACCACCCTCATCGCCGTGCTCGACCGGCTCGAGAAGCAAGGTCTCGTGGTGCGCACGGTCGACCCGTCCGACCGTCGTGTCCGCATCCCGCAGATCACCGACAAGGGCCGCGAGGTCTACGCGACCTTCGCGGCCGCCCGCGACGCCGCCGAGGCCCGGGCGCTCGAGGACGTCAGCCCCGCCGATCGCGCGGTGCTGCTCGACATCCTGGGCCGCATCGCCCGCGGCCCCGACGTCGACGAGCCGTAGGCCCCGAGCGATCGGTCAGACGCTACGAGGCCGCGTTCACGAGGGCACCACCCGACAACGCCAGCCCTCCGTCGACCAGCACCTGCGAACCCGTCATGAACGAGGCGAGAGGCGAGAGGAGGACGGCGGCCATCCGCCCGATCTCGGCGGACTCGGCGAAGCGTCCGAGCGGCACCGAGTCGATCCAGGCCTGCCCCGCGGACGACTCGGTCAGACGGCGCATGCCCTCAGTCCCCGACACCGGGCCCGGCACGATCGAGTTCGACCGGATCCCGTGCGGCCCCCACTCGAGGGCCAGCGAGCGCATCAGCTGGTCGACGCCCGCCTTCGCCGCACCCACGTGAGCCTGTGCCAGCAGCGGCATGAACGACTGACCGCCTGAGACGAACAGCAGGCTCCCGCGGGTCTCGCGCAGCTGCTCGAAGGCGGCCGAGGCGACGTGGAACGAGCCCAGCAGGTCGATCTCGACGACGGCCTTGAACCCGTTGGTCGAGATCTGCTCGGCCGGGGCGAGGAAGTTGCCGGCGGCGCCGCACACGACCCCCGTGACGGGTCCGAGGAGATCGCGCGTGTGCTGCAGCGCGGCCCCGACCGCCTCACGGTCGCGGACGTCGGCGACCGCCGTCGCGACCTTGCCGCCGTGGGCCTGCAGGATCTCGGCAGCGCCCTCCAAGCGCCCGGCCGTGCGGCCGCAGATCGCGACATCGGCGCCGAGCGAGGCCACCGCCTCGGCGATCGCGAGATTGACGCCGCTCCCGCCGCCCGACACGAACACGACCTGACCTGCCATGAGGTCCGGGGCCAGCACCTTCGACATCTGCACTCCATCCTGGATCGGTGGCCGGAGGTCGGTTGACGCCGGAACACCGCTGCCCTAACCTCCACTGAGCGAGCGCTAAGTAAATCACATCTGGAGGAAACCGTGTTCGAAGCCGTGATCGTCGACGTCGTCCGTACCGCCTCAGGGCGCGGCAAGCCCGGTGGCGCCCTGTCCGGCGTGCACCCTGCAACGCTGCTCGCCGACGTCATCTCGGCGCTCGTGGAGCGCAACGGGATCGACGGCGCGACGATCGACGACGTCATCGCCGGATGCGTCGGCCAGGCCGGCGACCAGGCGCTCAACATCGGACGCACCGCTGTGCTCGCGGCAGGGCTGCCCGACTCCGTCCCCGCCACGACGATCGACCGTCAGTGCGGCTCCAGCCAGCAGGCGCTCCACTTCGCCGTCCAGGGCGTCATGGCCGGCTCGTACGACATCGCGATCGCGTGCGGGGTCGAGAGCATGAGCCGCGTCCCCATGGGTGCGGCGAACGCCGGTGGCGACGCTCTCGCCCCGCTCGCGCAGCGATACCCGGACGGGCTCGTCAACCAGGGGGTGTCGGCCGAGCTCATCACCCAGAAGTGGGGTCTGTCGCGCAGCAGGCTCGACGAGTACGCCGCGAGATCGCACCAGCGTGCGGCCTCCGCTGCGGCCAGCGGCGCATTCGACCGCGAGATCCTCCCGGTCACCGTGCCCGGGGAGAACGGCACCACGACCCATCGCATCGACGAGACCGTGCGCGCCTCCACGACGGCCGAGGGCCTCGGCGACCTGCGTCCGGCGTTCCGCACCGACGAGCTGGCCGCGCGATTCCCGCAGATCGCCTGGGACATCACGCCCGGCAACTCCTCCCCGCTGACCGACGGCGCCTCGGCCGCCCTCGTCATGAGCGCGGAGCGCGCCCAGCAGCTCGGGCTGACGCCACGCGCCCGCGTCAGCGCGATGTCCGTGACCGGGAGCGATCCCCTGCTGATGCTCACCGGCGTCATCCCGGCCACCCGGAAGGCGCTCGCCCGCGCGGGCCTGACGCTCGACCAGGTCGACGCCTACGAGGTCAACGAGGCCTTCGCGCCCGTGCCGCTCGCCTGGGCAGCCGAGCTCGGTGCCGACGAAGACCGCCTCAACCCGCTGGGAGGAGCGATCGCTCTCGGCCACCCGCTCGGCGGCTCGGGCACCCGCCTGCTGACGACCTTGATCCACCACCTCGAGGCGACGGGTGGCCGGTACGGCCTGCAGACCATGTGCGAGGGCGGCGGCATGGCCAACGCGACGATCGTCGAGCGTCTCGGATGACCTCGGAGCACGTCCGCTACGAGGTCGAGGACCACGTCGCGATCGTCACCCTCGACCGCCCGGATCGACTCAACGCGTTCACCGACGTCATGGAGCGCGAGCTCGTCGAGTGCTTCGACCGCAGCGACGCCGACGACGACGTGCGGGTGGTCGTGATCACCGGGTCGGGACGAGCGTTCTGCGCCGGCATGGACCTCGCCGAGGCCGACCCGGCGGACACCTTCACGGCGTGGCGGGCCAGCACCACCGCGCCGGCCGGCACGCAGTTCGACGTGCCGGACAGCGACCTCCCGATCCGTCGCGACGGTGGTGGCCGCGTCGTGCTGCGCATCTTCGACTCGCTCAAGCCGGTCATCGCGGCGATCAACGGGCACGCCGTCGGCGTCGGGGCGACGCTGACGCTGCCCGCAGACGTGCGGATCGGAGCCGACGGCGCCAGGTTCGCGTTCCCGTTCGCGCAGCGGGCGTTCGTGCCCGAGTCGTGCTCGTCATGGTTCCTCCCCCGTGTCGTGCCGGTGCAGGTAGCCGCCGAGTGGATGCTCACGGGGCGGACGTTCGACGCCGCCGAGGCCCTGCGCGGCGGCCTGCTGCGCAGCACCCACCCCGCCGAGGACGTCCTGCCGACCGCTCTGTCCCTCGCTCACGAGATCGTCCGCACCACCTCCCCGGTGTCGGTGGCCGCGACCCGGCGCATGCTGTGGCACGCGCTGACGGTCGACCACCCCGTCCGCGCGCAC
The DNA here is from genome assembly GCA_040511655.1 of Aeromicrobium sp. Taxonomy (GTDB): domain Bacteria; phylum Actinomycetota; class Actinomycetes; order Propionibacteriales; family Nocardioidaceae; genus Aeromicrobium. The sequence continues at coordinate 9,367 of JBEVGQ010000241.1, forward strand.
GAGGTCGAGACGCTGGCCCTCAACGACCGCGGCGTCAGCGCGGACGCTCGCGAGGGCGTCGCAGCCTTCGTCGAGAAGCGGCGCGCCGAGTTCGTCGACCGGGTGTCGGCGGGCCTGCCCGACGGCCTCGACCGCCTCCCTTCCCCCACGTACTGCGAGCCCGGAGCACCCCGATGACCACCGACGACCTGGACCTCAGCCTCTCCGAGCGCGCCCTCGAGCTGCGTGACGACCTGATCGACTTCATGCAGCACCGGGTGCTGCCGGCCGAGGCGGCCTACCACGCGCACCGGCACGCGGGAGGTCCCACCGATCACACGGTGCCGCCCGTCGTCGAGGAGCTCAAGGCCGAGGCCCGCCGGCGAGGGCTGTGGAACCTGTTCCTGCCGGCCGAGTCCGGCCTGTCCCAGCTCGACTACGCGTCCCTCGCCGAGCTGACGGGCTGGAGCCTCGAGATCGCCCCGGAGGCGATCAACGGGCAGGCCCCCGACACCGGCAACATGGAACTGTTGCACCTGTTCGGCACGCCCGAGCAGAAGAAGCGCTGGCTCGCCCCCCTGCTCGACGGCACGATCAGGTCGGCCTTCGCGATGACAGAGCCGGACGTGGCGAGCAGCGACGCCACCAACATCGAGACCCGCATCCTGCGGGACGGCGGCGACTTCGTCATCACCGGCCGCAAGTGGTGGACCAGCGGTGCCGCCGACCCACGATGCGCGGTCCTGGTCGTGATGGGCAAGACCGATCCCGACGCGGCCACGCACCAGCAGCAGTCGATGGTGCTGGTCCCGATCGACACACCCGGCGTCACGGTCGTCCGCGACGTGCCGGTCTTCGGCCGGCACGACCAGCACGGCCACTGCGAGGTCCTGCTCGAGGACGTCAGGGTCCCGGTCGAGAACCTGCTCGGCGAGGTCGGCGGGGGCTTCGCGGCGGCGCAGGCACGCCTCGGCCCCGGACGCATCCACCACTGCATGCGCGCGCTCGGCGCGGCCGAACGCGCCGTGGCCCTGATGGTCGACCGGGCGGAGACGCGCATCGCCTTCGGCCGGCCGCTGATCGAGCAGGGCACGGTGCAGGCCGAGATCGCCGAGTCCCGCATCGCGATCGACGCCGCCCGCCTGCTGTGCCAACGCACGGCTCGCACGATCGACCTGCACGGCAACAAGGCGGCGGCCACGATGGTCGCGATCGCGAAGGTGCAGGTCCCGCGGGTCGCCACCCAGGTCATCGACCGCGCGATCCAGGTGCACGGTGGTGCCGGCGTCAGCGATGACGTCCCGCTGGCCGCGATGTGGGGCTGGCACCGGGCGATGCGCATCTTCGACGGTCCCGACGAGGTGCACCTGCGGGCGATCGCCCGACACGAGCGGCGTCGATCCCCCGTGCTCGACGTACGGGCCGAGCCACGCCCGGATCGTTAGGGTTGGCGCCATGCCCCAGGAGACACGGACCGTCGACGACGTGCTGCTCGCAGCCGCACAGCCCATGAGCTTCAGCCCGATCCTCGAGGCGGCGCTGGGCGCGTTCCACGAGCACGGATACGGCGGCTCGACGGTGCGTGACATCGCCGGACGGGTGGGCGTGACCGTCCCGGCCCTGTACTACCACCACGAGAACAAGGAGGCGATGCTGTTCGCGCTGCTCGACCAGTCGATCACGCGCCTCCACGACCTGGTCGGCGACGCCGCCTCCTCAGGGTCGTCGGGCCGCGACCGATTCGACGCCATGGTGCAGGTGCTCGTGCGCCACACCGCGACCAGCGGACGGATCATGTTCCTCGATTCCGAGATCCGCTCACTCACGCCGGAGCATCGCGCGGCGTACGCCGACCAGCGGGCCGGCATCGAGCACCAGGTGCTCCGAGCCGTCGAGGACGCGAACACCGAGGGCGACTTCCGGACCGAGCACCCCCGCGACACGGTGCGCGCCGTGCTCGGCATGATCCAGGCCGTCGCGGCCTGGTTCCGGCCGGACGGCGAGATGACGGTCGACGACCTCTCCGCCCTCTACCTCGCCCTCGCCCATCGCCTCGCCGGCGGCCACTGAACCTCATCCCCCATCACGACAGTCGACTCGCCTGCTCAGCAGTGCTGAGCGAGCGCTACATAAGGAGCATCATGCAGCTGACCGGAACATCCGCCCTCGTCACCGGAGGAGCCTCCGGGCTCGGCCTGGCCACTGCCCGACGTCTGGCCGCCCTCGGCGCTCGCGTCGTCATCGCCGACCTCGAGTCCTCGGCCGGGACCGAACGCGCCGCCGAGCTCGGCGACGACGCGAGCTTCGCACCCACCGACGTGCGCGACGAGGCCCAGGTCCAGGCCGCCGTCGACACCGCGAACCGCGACGGCACCCTGTCGGTCGTCGTCAGCTGCGCCGGCATCGGTCCGGCGACTCGCGTCGTCGGCAAGAACGGCCCCCACCCCCTCGAGGGCTTCCAGCGCATCATCGACGTCAACCTCGTGGGCACCTTCAACGTCATCCGCCTGGCCGCCGCCGCCATGATCGACTCGCCCCAGGACCGTCCTGAGAGGGGTGTCATCGTCAACACCGCCTCCGTCGCGGCCTACGACGGCCAGATCGGGCAGGCCGCCTACTCCGCGTCCAAGGGCGGCATCGTCGGCATGACGCTGCCGATCGCCCGCGACCTCGCGCAGCACCGCATCCGGGTCGCCACGATCGCACCCGGCCTGTTCCTGACGCCCCTGTTCGAGACCCTGCCCCAAGAGGCCATCGACTCGCTCGGCGCCCAGGTGCCTCACCCCAACCGGCTCGGCGACCCTGACGAGTACGCGCTCCTGGTGACGCAGATCGTCGAGAACCCCATGATCAACGGCGAGACCATCCGTCTCGACGGCGCCATCCGGATGGCCCCGCGATGACGACGCCCGCCGCCACCTTCGAGGTGCACGACGGCGTCGGCGTGCTCACGCTCCGCCGCGCCGACGCCAGGAACGCCGTCACCGCGGACCTCTCGCTCGCCGCCGGCGAGGCGCTGGGCCGCGCGGACGCCGACCCCGCGGTGCGCGCCGTCGTCGTGACCGGCGACGGGCCGGCGTTCTGCGCCGGGGCCGACCTCAAGGCGCTCGCCGCCGGACGCGCCATCACCGCCCCCGGACACCCCGAGTGGGGGTTCGCCGGCATCGTCGAGCACACCGTCTCCGTGCCGGTGATCGCCGCAGTCAACGGTCACGCGATGGGCGGCGGCGCCGAGATCGTCCTGGCCTGCGACCTCGCAGTGATGGCCGACGACGCGCTGATCGGACTGCCCGAGGTCAAGCGCGGCCTGTTCGCCGCCGCCGGCGGGACGATCCGCCTGCCGCGGCAGGTGCCACCCAAGATCGCCCTCCAGCTGGGTCTCACGGGCGAGCCCCTCGCCGCAGCCGACGCGCTGCGCTGGGGACTGGTCAACGAGATCGTGCCCGCCGCCGACGTCGTCCACCGGGCCATCGCCCTGGCACGCAGCATCGCGGCCAACGCACCCCTGGCCGTCGCGGTCACCAAGTCGATGATGCAGGCGGCGACGGCTGCGGGATCCAGCTGGGACATCGAGCTCTGGCAGCGGCAGGACCGCGAGATCGCGGCTCTGCTGACATCACACGACGTCCACGAGGGCACCACCGCCTTCGCCGAGAAGCGACCGCCCGTCTGGACCGGGTCGTAGGCGACGGGAGGGAGAACACCATGAGACGTCACCTCTACACCGAGGACCACGAGAGCTTCCGCGCCGTCGTCCGCACGTTCGTCGAGCGCGAGGTCGTCGGCAACGTCCAGCGGTGGGACGACGAACGCCTCCTCGATCGGATCCTCTACGCCACGGCGGCCCGCCAGGGCATCCTCGGTCTCTCGGCCCCCGAGGAGTTCGGCGGTGCCGGGCAGGAGCACGACTACCGGTACCGCAACGTGGTCCACGAGGAGCTCGCCCGGGTGTTCGCGACCGGCGTCTCGTCCTGCTTCGCCCTGCACGACGACATCGTGGTCCCCTACTACGCCGCGCTCGGGACCGACGAGCAGAAGGACCGCTGGATGGGCGGCCTCGCGGCGGGCGAGCTGATCGCCGCGATCGCGATGACCGAGCCCGGGACCGGCAGCGACCTGAGGGGAATCCGCACCACGGGCAGGAGAGCTGACGGCGGGTGGGTCGTCAACGGCGCGAAGACGTTCATCAGCAGCGGCCAGCAGGCCGATCTCGTGGTGGTCGTCGCCCGCACCGACCCCGCCGGCGGGTCACGCGCCTTCAGCCTTCTCGTGGTCGAGGCGGGGATGGAAGGGTTCACCCGCGGACGCAAGCTGGACAAGGTCGGGATGCACACGCAGGACACGTCCGAGCTGTCGTTCGTGGACGTCTTCGTCCCCGACGCCAACGTGCTCGGCGAGATCGGGGGCGGATTCGGCCAGCTCGTCACGAAGCTGCCGCTCGAACGGCTGTCGCTGGGCGCGCAGGCGATCGCGATCGCCGACGGCATCTTCGCGACGACCCTGGAGTACGTCAAGGAACGCCACGCCTTCGGCCAGCCGATCGCCGACTTCCAGCACACCCGGTTCGAGCTGGCACAGATGTCGGCTCAGCTCGACGTGACGCGCGCCTTCATCGACCAGTGCATCATCGCGCACGGCGAGGGCGAGCTGACCGCCGTGGACGCCGCCAAGGCCAAGCTGTGGGCCACCGAGACCCAGGTGGCCGTCGTCGACCGGTGCGTGCAGCTGCACGGCGGCTACGGCTACATGCTCGAGTACCCCGTCGGTCGCGCGTACCAAGACTCCCGCGTGCAGAGAATCCACGGCGGGACGAGCGAGATCATGAAGGAGATCATCGGCCGCGACCTCGTCGGCCGACGCTGACCGTCACCGACGACGGTAGACCGGCGGCCGCTTCTCCAGGAACGCTGCGGTCGCCTCTGCCCGGTCGTCGGTGAACGACGAGACCATCTGCTGACGATTCTCGAGCTCGATGGCCAGGTCGAACGTCGGGGTCTCGACCGCCGCCCACATGCCGACCTTGGTGAGCTCGACCGAGAGCGGCGCGTTGAGCAGGATCTCCTCGGCCTTGGCGATCGCGGCGTCCAGGACGGTGCCCGGCTCGGCCAGCTCGACGAGCAGGCCGAGCCGCAGGGCTTCGTCGGACTCGAACCGTCGCCCGGTCAGCATGAGCTCGTGCGCCCGTCCGGTCCCCACGAGCCGCGGCAGCATCCACGACAGGCCGATGTCGCACGCCGAGTAGCCGGCCTTGATGAACGAGACCGCGAAGACGGCATCGGTCGACGCGATCCGTACGTCGGCGGCGCAGACCAGGGCCAGCCCGGCACCGGCCGCCGCGCCGTTCACGGCCGCGACCACGGGCTGGCGGAGGCGGCGGATGCGTTGCACCAGGCCGGCGATGTCCTGCTGGCGGCCGTAGGTCGACCACATGGGCCCGTCGCGATCGACCCGGTCGTCGTCGCCGTAGCCCCGCAGCTCGAGACCGGCGCAGAAGGCGCGGCCAGCGCCCGTCAGGATCACGACGCGCACCGAGGTGTCCTCGTCGATCTGCTGCAGGACCTCGTGGAGCTCGGCGACCAGGTCCACCGTGATGGTGTTGAGCCGGTCGGGACGGTCGAGGGTGACGACGGTGATCCCGTCGGCGCGATCCCTCCGCTGGACGACGGTCATGGGTGCTCCGATCCTCCCCGGGAGGCCCGGACGGAGTAGACTGAACGAACGCTAACTAGTCTAGCGTCATCCAACCCTTGCGCGCCAACCCCGAGGATCGCCATGCCGCTGCCCCTGTCAGGACTCACGGTCGTCGAGCTGGCAGGCATCGGGCCCGGCCCGCACGCCGCGATGATGCTCGCCGACCACGGCGCCGAGGTGGTGCGGGTCGAGCGACCGGGGTTCGCGGGCGGCGCGTCCCGCCGGCACACCCTGCGCGGACGCACCCTGATCGTGGCCGACCTGAAGGACCCGGCCGACCTCGCGACGGTCCGCGGGCTCATCGACACGGCCGACGTGCTGATCGAGGGCTTTCGGCCGGGCGTGACCGAACGCATGGGCCTCGGCCCGCAGGCATGCCTCGCCTCCAACCCCCGCCTCGTCTACGCCCGCATGACCGGTTGGGGCCAGGACGGGCCCTCAGCCCCGACAGCGGGTCACGACATCAACTACCTCGCCCTGACCGGCGTGCTCCACGCCGTCGGCCCGCGCGACCTGCCCGTGCCGCCCGTCAACTACGTCGGCGACTTCGGGGGCGGTTCCATGATGCTGGTCACCGGGATCCTCGCGGCCCTGTGGTCGCGCGAGCGCACCGGACGCGGCGACGTCGTCGACGCCGCGATCGTCGACGGTGCTGCCGCGCTCGCGCAGCACACGCTCGAGATGCGGGCCGACGGTCTGTGGACGAGCGACGACCGCGCGGCCAACCTGCTCGACGGCGGAGCTCCCTTCTACCGCTGCTACCGGTGCGCCGACGGACGCTTCGTGGCGGTGGGCGCGATCGAGCCGCAGTTCTACCGTGCCCTGATCGAGGGCCTGGGCATCGACACGTCGGCGCTGCCGGCACAGCTGGACCCGGCCGGCTGGCCGACGCTCATCTCGGTGCTCGAGCGCACCTTCCTCGGACGGACGCGCGACGAGTGGGCCGCGCTGTTCGACGGCACCGACGCCTGCGTGACGCCCGTGCTGACGTTCGACGAGGCCCCGGACCACCCGCACGTCGCCGCCCGCGGAAGCCTCGTCCGCGACGGCGACGACGTCGTCGCCGGGCCCGCCCCGCGTCTCCGGTCGTCGGCCGACCCTCTGCACTGAGGACCGTCAGGGACGCAGCGCGGCGTCGGCCGACGACCGGGCGTTCTGCATGGCCCGCTCCACGAGGGGGACGACCATGCCGCCGATGTCGTCGAACCAGTCGCCCGTCGTGTTGCCCTCCAGGTGCCGGGCGTGGATCTGCTCGAGGATGACCGCGATCTTGAAGTCCGCGAACACGAGGTACCAGTTGATGTCGGGAAGGTCGACGCCCCGGCGGGTCGCGTAGGCGTCGATCAGCTCGTCGCGCGTCGGGAAACCCTCGTGCGCGGTCGCGCCTGCCGTGATCGGGTTGTACATCTCGCCGGGCTGGTCCCAGAAGGAGATCAGCAGGCCCAGGTCGGAGAGGGTGTCGCCGAGCGTGGACATCTCCCAGTCCAGCAGTCCGAGGATGCGCGACGGCTCGACCCGATCGACCATGACGTTGTCGATCTTGTAGTCGCCGTGGACGATGCCCGGGAACCTGCTGGTCGGCAGCGCGCTCGCCAGCCGATCGAGCAGGATGTCGACCTCGGGGATCTCGCGGGTGCGGACGCTGTCCCACTGGCGACGCCAGCGACGAAGCTGTCGCTCCAGGTAGCCGTCGGGTCGGCCCCAGTCGCCCAGCCCGCGCTCCGCCGGGTCGAGCTCGTGCAACGAGACGAGGGTGTCGATCATCGACCCGCTCAGCGCGGCCCGCTGTGCCACCGTCATCTCGGCCGTGTCGGCGTGGTCGCGGAACGTCCGGCCGTCCAGCCGGTCCATGACGTAGAACGGGGCACCCAGGACCGCCGGGTCGTCGCTGTGCGCCACGACCCGCGGGACGGGGACCGCCGTGCCGGCCAGCGCCGAGATGATCCTCCGCTCGCGGCCCATGTCGTGGGCGGTCGGCAGGACCAAACCATAGGGCGGACGTCGCAGGATCCACTGCCTGTCGCCGTCGGTCAGGTGGTACGTCGGGTTCGACCGGCCTCCCGCGATGAGCGAGCCGCGCAACGTCCCCGCGAGGCCGTCGACGGCGGGCCCGAGGAACGGAGCGAGTCGGTCGAGGTCGAGTCCCTCGGGGGCGGTGTCGACCACGCCGGGGGCGTCATCGGGCAGGACGGTCACGTGAGCTCCTTGGTGGTGAACTGGACGCGCAGCTCGCGTCTCATCAGCTTGCCGGTGGGGGTGCGGGGAAAGTCCTCGACGAAGACGAGCGCGCGCGGGCACTTGAAGCGCGACAGCCCCGCGGCGCAGAAGTCGAGCAGCTCCTGCGCGAGCTCGTCCGAGGCCACGTGCCCCGGGCGCAGCTGGACGAAGGCCTGCGCCTTCTCGCCCAGCTCGTCGTCGGGCACGCCGATCACGGCCACGTCCGACACGGCCTGGTGGCCGATCAGGACGTTCTCCGACTCCTGCGGGTAGATGTTGACCCCGCCGCTCAGGATCAGGTCGGCGCGGCGGTCACTGAGGAAGAGGTAGCCCTCGTCGTCGAGGTGACCGAGATCGCCCACGGTCGTCCACCCGCGCTCGTTGCGGGCTGCAGCCGTCTTCTCCGGATCGTTGCGGTAGACGAAGTCGAGCCCGCCCTCCGACCAGATGTTGCCCGACACACCGGTCGGGACCTCGTGTCCGTCGTCGTCGAGGATGTGGGGGGTGCCGATGATCGCCCGGCCCACCGATCCCGGACGCGAGAGCGCCTCGTCCGAGCGGATCAACGTCATCAGGGCGTTCTCGGTCGACGAGTAGTACTCATCGACGATGGGCCCCAACCACTCGATCATGGCCCGCTTGACCGGCGGCGGGCAGGGCGCTGCGGCATGGACGACGGCCCGAAGGCTCGACATGTCGTACGAGAGGCGGACGTCCTCGGGCAGCCGGAGGATCCGCACGAGCATCGTCGGCACCATCTGCGTGTGGGTGACCCGGTGACGCTGCACGGCATCGAGCGCGCGCTCCGCGTCGAAGCGGTCCATCACGATGACGGTTCCGCCGAAGCGGTGCACGACGAGGCAGAACCTGAGCGGCGCCGCGTGGTAGAGCGGAGCGGGCGAGAGGTACACCGTGTCGGCGTCGAATCCCCAGGTCTGCTGCAGGAAGGGGCCGGATCCTTGGTTGGTGCCGAGCGGCGCGAAGTCGGGTTCCACCGAGATCGCCTTCGGACGTCCGGTCGTCCCCGACGAGTAGAGCAGGTCGCTGCCCTCGCACTCGTCCGCGGACGGCTCCGCGGGCTGCGAGGGGAGCAGCTCGTCGATCGTCTCGAACCCGGCGACCGGCGACCCGATCGCGAAGCGCAGGCCGACCGGCGTGATCTCCAGCGCCTCTCGCGTGGCGTCGGCCGTCGCCGCGCTCACGACGACGACGGACGCGTCGCTGTCCTGCAGGATGTAGGCGGTGTCGGAGGCGTTGAGCCGCGTCGAGATCAGGGTGTAGAGCAGGCCCGATCGCTGGCACGCCCAGACGACCTCGAAGAGTCCGGGCACGTTGGGCAGGACGATCGCGACGGTGTCGCCGCGACGCAGGCCACGCGACCTGAGCAGGTTGGCGATCCGGATGGACCCGTCGACCATCTGACGGTAGGTGACCGCCACGTCGCCGACCCGGTAGGCCACCCGCTCGGGCGACGCCGATGCGTGGTGGTC
>JBEVGQ010000242.1:0-2612 GCA_040511655.1 Aeromicrobium sp.
TCACGTCACGCACCATGTCGAGCCCTCGAAGCGATGCCACGGTCGCCGACAGGGCGGCGTCCTCGGCCTCGTGGGTCACGATGACCAGCTGGGCGTCGGACCCGCTGCCCTCCTGCCGCACCGTCTTGATCGAGACGTCGTACTCCGCGAACGCCCCGGCCACCGAGGCGAGCACGCCCGCGCGGTCGTCGACGTCGATGGAGACGTGGTACCGGGTGCGGGCGCGACCCATGTCGAGCACCTCGAGCTGCGCGTGGGTCGACTCACCGGGCCCGAAGACGTTGCTGCGGCGGTTGCGAGCGACCGACACGACGTCGCCGAGGACAGCGCTCGCCGTGGGCGCGCCACCGGCGCCGGGGCCGTAGAACATGAGCTCGCCCGCCGCCTCGCTCTCGACGAACACCGCGTTGTAGGCGCCGCGGACGCTGGCCAGCGGGTGCGACCGGGGGATCATCGCGGGGTGCACGCGCGCCGAGACCGCGGGACCGTCGGGGGTCTCGCGACGCTCGCAGATGGCCAGCAGCTTGACGACGCAGCCCATCTCGTCGGCCGAGCGGACGTCGGCGGCCGACACGTCGGTGATGCCCTCGCGGTGCACGTCGCCGATCGTCACACGGGTGTGGAACGCGAGCCCGGCCAGGATCGCGGCCTTGGAGGCGGCGTCGAAGCCCTCGATGTCGGCCGTCGGGTCGGCCTCGGCGTAGCCGAGACGCTGGGCCTCGTCGAGCGCCTCGGAGAAGCCCTGCCCCGTCGTGGTCATGGCGTCGAGGATGAAGTTGGTGGTGCCGTTGACGATGCCCAGCACGCGCTGCACCCGGTCGCCGGCGAGGGACTCGCGCAGGGGCCGGACGATCGGGATCGCACCCGCGACGGCGGCCTCGAAGTAGAGGTCGCGCTCGGCCTTGTGCGCCGCCTCGAACAGCGTCGCGCCGTCCTCGGCCAGCAGTGCCTTGTTGGCGGTGACGACCGAGGCGCCGTGCTCGAGGGCCGAGAGGATCAGGTCGCGGGCGAGGTCGATGCCGCCGATGACCTCGATCACGACGTCGATGTCGCCGCGCGACACGAGCCCTGCGGCATCGGTGGTGAACAGCTCGTCGGGCACGTCGAGGTCGCGGTCGCGTCCGAGACGTCGCACCGCGATGCCCACGAGCTCCATCGGCGCGCCGACGCGCTGGGCCAGCTCGTCGGCGTCACGCGTCAGCAGGCGCGCGACCTCCGTGCCCACGACCCCGCAGCCCAGCAGGGCGACGCGGAGCGGACGTCCGGGAGTCCACGAGACGGCATCTGGCGATGAAGGGTTCACCGGGTCAGGGTATCGGCGCGGGCGACCCGCTTCCGCACTCCCCTGCAACCGCGGACGACGACCGAGCGGTGCGTTGCGTCCACGACGGCGTCCGCATGGACGATCACGCACCGCCGAGGTCACGAAGCGCTGGAGGTCACCCGCGACGAGGCAAGGACGCCCAGCACCGCCACGACGACCGCGCCACCGAACACGAGCAGGTAGCCGGCCTGCTCGTGCTCGGCCAGCATGACCGCGAACACGACGCTGCCGAGGGCCAGCACCAAGGACTCCATCACCGCGTCGCTCGTCTGCATCGCGGCGCTGTTCGCCCCTTGCTCGACCGGCGTCGAGTGGTCGAGCAACAGCACCCCCAGCGTCGACACCGCGATGCCCATCCCGAGACCGCCGATCCCCCAGACGGCCGCCACGACGAACACCGGTACCCACGGCACCAGCGTCAGGAAGCCCGCGCCGACACCGGTCATGACGCACGCCGCTCCCAGCCGCACCCGCAGGGGCTTCGACGCCAGCGCGGGCACGTGCGCCGCCAGCCAGGCGCCGCTGAACCACAGGACGGCGGCACTCGTGAGCAGCAGCCCCGCCGTGGTGACGCTGAGGTCACGGTGCTGCACCAGCGACAGCGGGATGTACGTCTCGGCGCCGAGGAACGCGGCACAGAGCAGGCTGCGGGTGATCACGACGACGGGCAGCCCTCGGCGTGCTCGCCACGTCCCGGCTGGCAGGAGCCGAGACGCATAGCGCAGGGTGACGACGGTGGCGACGAGCACGGCGGCCGGCCACCACGACACCGTGCGCTGCCCGGCCACGCTGACGACGACCACCCCGGCTGCCACCATCACGGCCCAGCCCGCCCGCCGACGGTCGACGACGACCTCGGGATCGCCCTCGATCGCGTCGAGCGCCTCCCAGATCAGCACCAGGGACGCGACCGCGATCGCCGGCACGGCGAGGAACACCCAGCGCCAGCCGGCCAGGTCGGTGATCGCCCCCGCGATGAACGGCCCGACCAGCGCCGGCAGCACCCAGGCGCTCGTCACGACGGTGAAGACGCGGGCTCGCAGGTCTTCCTGGAAGGTCTGCCCGATCACGACATAGAGGCCCACGCCGACGAATCCCATGCCGAGCCCCTGCACGGCTCGGCCGGCCAGGAACACCGGCATGCTCGGCGCGAGTCCCGCCACGAGCAGACCGATGACGAAGACCGCGACGCCGAGCCGCAGACCGAGCCCGGGCCCGCGGCGGTCCATGAGGGGGCCCGCGACCGTCATCGAGACGATGCCCACGGCGATCGGGGCCGCGAACGACA
>JBEVGQ010000243.1:0-3312 GCA_040511655.1 Aeromicrobium sp.
GATGAACTACGGCCTGGCCTACGGCCTGTCGTCGTACGGGCTGAGCCAGCAGCTCAGCATCACGACGGGCGAGGCGCAGCGGCTCATGGACGACTACTTCGAGACGTTCGGCGGTGTGCGCGACTACCTGCGCAGCCTGGTTGACGAGGCCCGTCAGACGGGCTACACCGAGACCATCATGGGGCGCCGCCGCTACCTGCCCGACCTGCAGAGCGACAACCGTCAGCGGCGCGAGATGGCCGAGCGGATGGCGCTCAACGCACCCATCCAGGGCTCGGCCGCCGACATCATCAAGGTCGCGATGCTCGGGGTCGAGCGCGCGCTCGACGACGCCGGACTGACCTCGGGCATGCTGCTCCAGGTGCACGACGAACTGGTGCTCGAGGTGGTCGACGGCGAGCGTGAGCAGGTCGAGGCGCTGGTGCGCGAGCAGATGGCCTCGGCCGCCGATCTGTCGGTGCCCCTCGACGTCTCGGTCGGCGTCGGACGCACCTGGCACGACGCAGGTCACTGATCGCCGAGGTCTCAGCCGGGCCGGTCCGCGGCGTCGCGGCCCAGCAGGGGCGCCACGTACACCACGACGGCGAGAGCCGCCGACACCGTCGCCATCGTGACGACCAGACCCGTGAGGCCGACGCCGACGCCATAGGCGATGGTGAGCACCGCTGCGACGGCCACCCAGATCTTCACGACGATGCCGTGCGCGCGTCGTGCGAGAGCGTCGAACACCAGCAGGTGCACGATCGCGAGCGACGACCCAGACACGGCGAACAGCCACAGCCGGTCACTCACCTCGGCATACTTGCTGCCGCCGGTCAGGATCTGTGCGACGTCGGGCAGGGCGACCGTCGCGGCGACCGCCAGGGCGCCCATCGCAGCGACGATCGACACCGCTCGCAGCCGTGCTCGGGCGTCGGTCGACCGCGCCAGGTCGGGGAACAGCACGACGCTGACGAACTGCGGCAGGAAGAGTGCTGCCTTGGCCAGGATGAGCCCCGACGCGTACAACCCGCTGTCGTGCTCGCCGAGCCGGTTGCGGGCGATCAAGGCGTCCATGTTGCTGAGCACGAAGTAGGCGAGCAGGGCGTGGGTCGACATCGTGACCTCGCGCAGCAGGTGACGACCGGTGCCCCGGGCGGACGTGGTCCAGTGCCCGGCCATGAGGGGTGCGCCCGCCACGATGGGCAGCCATGAGCCGAGCGCGATGCCCACCATCGCCGACGTGGGGCTCGGATCGATCAGCATCGCGACGGTGCCCCCAACCAGACGTCCCACACCGTTGCCGAGGTAGATCGCCGTGAGCGTCCCCCACCGCGACTGGCCTTGGGCGATGCCCGACAGGGTGCCCATGATCGTCAGCGGGACGAGGGCGGCACCGGCCAGGACGACGGGCCAGTAGCTGCCGAGCTTGAGTGCCGGCGTCAGGCCGATCGACGACGCGGCCACCGCCAGACCGACAGCGGCGGCAACGGCTATCGTGAGGCGCAGCGACGCACCGATGATCTGGTCGACCTCCTGCGGGGAGGTGGCGATGCGGCGGGCCGTCGTGGCCTGCAGGCCGAAGGCCGCGACCGTGCCGACGAGCAGGATGCCGAACAGGGCCGTCAACGCGCCGAGGTCGCGGGTGTCGAGGATCCTGGCCGCGACGATGTTGAACCCGTAGACGGCGACGTTCATCCCCATCATGCCGGCGGCGACGAGGGTGCCGCCCGACAACGACACGCGCGTTGACCTCACCCGGAGACCCTACCGGCCCCGGCCGAGACAGGGTCTGCACACCCCGTCGTGACAGCGATTGTGTCGCCATTCAGGTTACTTGTGGGTAAGTGATGTGCGCCACGAATGCTTGCCATGACCGATGTGACCCCAACATGTGATTCCATTAGCCCCTGGAGGGAGTCGACGAGGGTTCTTGATGCGCCTGACGGTGCAGCCACTCGTCGCACACACACATGAAAAATCGTGTCATCAAGGGAGCCGTTCTCGCGCTCTTCGGCGCGCTGACGATTGCGTTCGGCAACGCGCTCGGGCTCGACCTCGACCAGGTCGCCCTTCTCGGCGTCACGCTCGGCGGCGTCATCGGGCTCGTGCCCGACCGCTCGCTCGCGCAGCGCATCATCGGCTTCGCCATCGGCTTCGTGCTCGCCTGGGTCGGCTACGGCCTGCGCGCCGGCATGCTGCCCGACACCGACACCGCGCGTGCGGTCGTCGTGTTCGTCGTCATCGCCGTCGCGATGCTGATCGCCGCCTCGACCGGCGGGCGCATCCCGCTGTGGTCGTGCCTCGTCGGTGCAGCAGCGATGGTCGGCGCCTACGAGGAGACGTACACGGCGACGCCGTCGATGTTCGTCAACGACTCGGTCACGGCCGCCACCACGGTGCTGCTGGCCGTCGCCATGGGCGTCCTCGGATCCGCACTGCTGGGCGAGGACATCGCCGAGCACCGCGAGGCCGAGCACGCCGAGCTTGATGAAGATTCCCGTCACCGTTCGGAGGCCACCGCATGAGCGCCCGCAACCGCCGTCGCAGCACCATCATCGGTGTCTCCGGCCTTTCCCTCGCCGTCGCCGGCGCCGTCGCTCCCGGTGCGTTCGCCGCCGAGACCGTCGATGGCGACGTCAAGGTCAGCAACACCGAGACCGTCCAGATCCAGACCGACGCGTCCGGCAAGGTTGACACCAAGCGTGTCTACGACCAGCTCGTCCTGATCGGCAAGGGCAAGGTCGACATCTCCAACCCGGTCTCGACCAGCGGCCTGCGCAACCTCGATGGGTTCGGCGGCTTCGACGTCCGTGACGGCAAGGTGCGCGTCAAGACCAGCGTCGACGGCACCAAGAAGTACCGCTCGGTCTCCACCTTCACCAAGCAGCTGCCGATCGACGTCAAGGCCACCTACACGCTCGACGGCAAGAAGATCGAGCCGGGCGACGTCGTTGGCAAGTCCGGCGAGCTCGAGGTGCGGTACGTCATCACCAACACGACCGGCACCACCGAGGACGTCACCTACAAGAACGGCACGGGCGCCGACGTGTCCGCACCCGAGCGTGTCGTCGTCCCCATGGTCGCCTCGATGACCACGGTGCTCCCGTCGTCGTTCACCAAGGTCCAGACCGACGGCGCCAACGCGGCCGGTGACGGCCGCGGCGGCACGCAGCTGTCGTTCACGATGACGCTGATCCCGCCGATCGGCAAGGCCACGGCCGAGATCGGCTACAAGGCCCAGGTCAAGGACGCCGTCATCCCGGCTGCGTCGATCTCGGCCCTGCCGGTCGACCCGCTGCAGAACACGTCGTTCGCGACGGCCGCCAGCGG
>JBEVGQ010000244.1:0-4907 GCA_040511655.1 Aeromicrobium sp.
TGAAGGTCCGCAACTCGCTCAAGTCGCTCAAGAACCAGCCGGGCGCCCAGGTCGTCCGGCGTCGCGGCCGCACCTTCGTCATCAACAAGCTGAACCCCCGGATGAAGGGGCGCCAGGGCTGACGCCCCGGGGCTCAGACGTTCTGCGCGCCGCCGTCGACGCTGATGTGCTCGGACGTGATGAAGCCGGAGTCGTCGGACGCCAGGAACAGCACGGTGGACGAGATCTCGTCGGCCGAGGCCACGAACTGCGGCAGGAACGGCGTGCCCATCGGCGTGTCGACGGCACCCGGGTGGATGCTGTTCACGCGGATCCTGTGCTTGCCCAGCTCGGCGGCGAAGGCTCGCGTCATGCCGGCGACGGCGTGCTTGCTCGTCGTGTAGCTGACCATGGAGGGCTGCACCTTCTTGCCCGCGTAGGAGCTGATCAGGACGACCGAGCCGCCCCCACCCGCGATGAGGTGGTCCGCCGACACCATGACCGTGTTCCACACACCCGTCACGTTGATGTCCAGATGAAGGCGACCTTGCTGCTCAGACGCGCCATGACGACTCCAGCAGGCGATGTGTCCTGCACCTCACATTGCTGGCACGCGATGCCACGACGAAGGGGCTCAGAGCAGATGGTCCGCCGCCGCGCTCCTGATCGCGGCGGCGACCCGCTCGAGCGCGGGGGTCTGCAACGTCCACTGCTGCCAGTGAAGGACGACGTCGACGTGCTGGCCCGGGTCGATCTCGACCAGACGGCCCAGCCGTTCGGGCTCGACCGACTGCTCGTACGGCAGCACGGCCCAGCCGAGTCCGAGCGCCACCGCCTCGGCGAAGTCGGCCGACGCCGGCACGTAGTGGCGTGGCGGGTCGAGGCGGCGACGACTCCGACGCCGCAGGTACCGGTCCTGCAGGTCGTCGTGCCGGTCGAAGACGACCATCGGCGCCGCGTCGAGGGCGTCGCCGGTCACGCCGCCGGCGAACCACTGCGCCACGAACTCCGGCGTCGCCATCGGGCGGTAGCGCGTGATGCCCAGGCGCGTGGAGCGGCAACCCTGCACCGGCTCGTCGACCGAGGTGATCGCCGCCATGACCGTGCCCGACCGCAGCAGCTCGGCCGTGCGGGACTGGTCGTCGCGGTGCAGGTCGAAGCAGATGCCGGGCCCGACCGCCGCGAGCGCCGGCAGCACCCAGGTGGCCATGGAGTCGGCACTGACGGCGATCGGGACCGTCACCGGTCCGGAGTCGTCCGCGCGCGTCTCGACCGCAGCCTCGCCCACGAGGACGGCGATCTGCCGCGCGAGTCGCAGGTACGACTCCCCCGCCGACGTGACCTCGGTCGGCTTGGTGCGCCGGACGAGCACCTGACCGGCAGACTGCTCGAGCGCCTTGATGCGCTGGCTGACCGCGGACGGAGTGAGGTGCAGGGCCGAGGCAGCGGCCTCGAACGAGCCCTCGTCGACGACAGCGGCCAATGCCGCGAGCTGAGCCAGGTCCATGTGAAGCAACGCTAATGCATCGCCAGAATCACTCGTTGGACTTCATCTGACCGCACTCCTACGGTCGGTGCATGACACACGACGCCGCCCTCGCCGCGGCCTCCGGCCTCGGCTTCGGCCTCTCGCTGATCGTGGCCATCGGCGCCCAGAACGCCTTCGTGCTGCGCCAGGGGCTGCTCCGCCAGCACGTGCTGGCGGTCGTCGTGGTGTGTGCTGCCTCGGACGCGGTGCTGATCGTCGCCGGCATCGCCGGTCTGGGCTCGCTGCTCGACCTCGCACCATGGCTCGTGGACGTCATGCGCGTGGCGGGCGCACTGTTCCTGCTGACCTACGCGGCCCTCGCCGCGCGACGCGCCTGGCGTCCGGGAGCCATCGACACGCAAGGCGACGGAGACGGGACGGCTCTCTGGCCCGTCGTCACCACCGCCGTGGCGCTGACCTGGCTCAACCCGCACGTCTACCTCGACACCGTCGTGCTGCTGGGGTCCGTCGCCGACACCCACGGCGACGAGCGGTGGTGGTTCGGCGCCGGCGCGGTCGTCGGCAGCATCGTGTGGTTCACGGCACTGGGCTTCGGCGCCCGCCTGCTGCAGCCGGTGTTCCTCAAGCCGTCGGCATGGCGCGTGCTGGACGCCCTCATCGCCGTCGTCATGGTCGTCATCGCCGCGACGCTGCTACATGGTCTCGCAGCGTGAACATCGCTGCCCACCCACCGACCGCGGACGTCATCACCCATGCGGCGCCCCACGTACAGATGTGATGACGTCTCCTTGACGTCATCACGGATGCGGCAAACCACGTACACGGATGATGACGTCCCCGACGTGCGTGGTCTGATGGTCGCGTGAAGCTGTTCTGGTTGGTCGTCGGCGGCGGTGCCGCTGGGTCGTTGGCCCGCTACGGCCTCGGCGAGTGGCTCAACCCCGGGCACGAACTGCCGGTCGGCACGCTGCTGGTCAACGTGACGGGGGCGTTCGTCCTCGGCGCCCTCCTGGCGGCGCTCGCCCTGCGAGGTGACGACTCCGGCCGCCGCCGTCAGGCGCGCCTGCTGCTGGGGACCGGCTTCCTCGGCGGCTACACCACCTACAGCTCTCTGGCCGTCGAGACCGACGCGCTGATGCGCGACGGCCATGCCGCACTGGGTGCCGCCTATGCAATGGGCAGCGTGGTTCTCGGTCTCGTCGCCGCGCTGGCAGGCGTCGCCGCCGGACGTGCGGTGGCGCGATGACCCCCCTGTGGCTGGCCCTCGCCGGCGGGCTCGGCGCGGGCACGCGGTACGTCGTCGACCTGTGGGTACGCCCCCGAGTGTCGCCCCGCCTGCCCTGGTCGACGCTGCTGATCAACGTCACGGGCTCGTTCGCCCTCGGCCTGCTCGTGGGTTCTGGTGCCGGCACGACGCCCCACGCGATCATCGGCACGGGGTTCCTCGGCGGCTACACCACGTTCAGCACCGCGAGCGTCGAGACCGCGCACATGGTGCTCGACCGCCGGTACGCAGCAGCCGCCGTCAACGCCGTGGTCATGCTGACCGTGAGCGTCGCGGCGGCTGCCGGCGGCTACGCGCTGGGGCGCTAGGCCTTCTTGGCGGCGTCGATCGCGGCCTGGAGCGTCTGCGGGTTGGGGTTCTGCAGCTCCTTGCCCGCGACCTTGACGGTCGGCGTGCTGCCGACGCCCTTCTCCGAGCCGGCGTCGCGGGCCTTCTCGACCCAGGGAACGAACTTCTCGGTCTTGATGCACGAGTCGAGGCCGGTGATGCCGAGACCGTCGAACGCCTTGACCAGGTCGGCGTTGGTGGGGCCGGCGGTGCCCTCCGCGGGCTGGTTCGCGTAGAGGTAGTCGTGCACCTTCACGTAGTCCTTGACGCCGCCCTTGTCGAGCACGCACAGAGCAGCGCTCGTCGAGCGCGACGAGTACTTGTTCTGGCTCTGGCCGTCGAGGAACGAGAACGGGCGGTACGTGATGTCGATCGCGCCACTGGCGACCTGCTGCTTCAGGTAGTCGCTGCTCTGCTGCTCGAACTGGAGGCAGGCCGGGCACTGGAAGTCCTCGTACAGCTCGACCGACACCGGCTTTGCATCCGCGGGCGGCGTGCCGCCTGCGTCGGCGGCGGTGTAGACGATGCCGAAGTCCTTGGTCGCGTTGGCAGGCTGGACGACCTTGTCCTCCTTCTTGTTCTTGTTGCTGGCGGAATTGATGCCGTAGCCGCCGACCGCGATCAGCGCGATGACCACGACGACGATGCCTACCGTGATGAGGTTGCGCTGCTTGCGATCGGCCTTCTCGCGCTCCTTGCGCATCTGCTCTGCGCGGGCTGCTCGGTTCTGTCGATCGTTGCTCACTGCTGTCTCCTGGTTCGGGGTGGTCGCCACCTGGACCAACGCCGCGACGCCGGCGAAGGTTCCTGACGAGGGTAGCCGCCGGGTCACAGCCGCCCCCTCACCGCCGGATGAGCCCGACCGGGCGGCTGGACTAGTGTGCGGTGGGTGAATGACAAGCTGGTGTGGATCGACTGCGAGATGACCGGGCTCTCCCTCGAGGCGGATGCCCTCGTCGAGGTGGCGGCCCTCGTCACCGACTACGACCTGAACGTCCTCGGCGACGGGGTCGACCTGGTGATCAAGCCACCGCAGGCCGCGCTCGACCAGATGAACGACTTCGTCACCCAGATGCACACGACGTCCGGGCTCATCACCGAGCTCGAGGCCGGCCTGAGCCTGCGCGAGGCGGAGGAGCAGGTGCTCGAGTACGTCCGCGAGTTCGTCGCGGAGCCGCGCAAGGCGCCCATGGCGGGCAACACGATCGGCACCGACCGCGCCTTCCTGGCCCGCGACATGACCGAGCTCGAGGGCTGGCTGCACTATCGCGTCATCGACGTCTCGTCGATCAAGGAGCTGTCGCGCCAGTGGTTCCCGCGGGCATACTTCGCAGCACCGACGAAGGGCGGCGAGCACCGGGCACTGGTCGACATCCAGGAGTCGATCGAGGAGCTGCGCTACTACCGCCGGGCCGTCTTCACGCCCGATCCGGGCATCGACTCGGAGTCGGCCAAGGCCATCGCGGCCGAGGTCGCCGGCTCGGTGACGGGCCGGTCCTGACCCCTCAGAGCACCGAAGATGAGGGTTTCGGGTTGCGATAGCGACCTCAGTCCCTCATCGTCCGTCCGCATTGCGTCGAGGGATGAGCGATCGAGGCAGTCCCAGCAACCGCTTCCCCTCATCGTCCGTCCCCTGCGGGGCTGACCCCGTCACAGCTCGTCCGAGGCCTGCGTTAGACTTCTTCTCGCCGTGTCGGGCGCATGCTCGGCACGCGTGGTGGGTGTAGCTCAGTTGGTAGAGCACCGCCTTGTGGTGGCGGTGGTCGCGGGTTCGAGTCCCGTCACTCACCCAGATGAGCACGTCCCCCCGGGCCTCGGCCCGGGGGG
>JBEVGQ010000245.1:0-9192 GCA_040511655.1 Aeromicrobium sp.
CGACCTCGTTGATGTTGTCACGGACAGCGAACGACAGGATCGCGCCGATGGCGATGAGTGCGATGGATCCACCGAAGTACATGACAGAACCCCTTTCGAAGGTGTGCCCCGAAGGTAGTGGGCCGAGCAGGCACCCGCATGTTCTACGCATCTACGCTGGAGCCATGGACCTCGGCCTCGCAGATCGCACGTACATCGTCACCGGCGGCTCGGGCGGCCTCGGCCTCGCCACGGCCCAGCAGCTCGTCGCCGACGGCGCCAACGTCGTCATCTCGTCGCGCAGCCAGGAGTCGGTCGACCGCGCGACGTCCGAGCTGGGCGCGCGAGCCGTCGGCGTCGCGGTCGACAACGCCGACGCGACGGCGCCGGCCCAGCTGATCGCCGCGGCGCAGGAGGCCTTCGGCCGCGTCGACGGCGTGCTGATCAGCGTCGGCGGTCCTCCGGCCGGCTCGATCCTCGACCGCACCGAGGACGAGTGGCGCACCTCCTTCGAGTCGGTGTTCCTGGGTGCCATCCGGCTCGCGACCGAGGTCGCCGAGGTGCTCGACGACGGCGGCTCGATCGCCTTCGTGCTGTCGACGTCGGTCAAGGCGCCCATCGCGGGCCTCGGCATCTCCAACGCCCTGCGTCCCGGGCTCGCCATGGCGGCCAAGAACCTCGCGGACGAGCTCGGCCCCCGCGGCATCCGGGTCAACGCCCTCCTGCCGGGACGCATCTCGACCGACCGCGTCCGCTCGCTCGATGCCGCCACCGGCGACGCCGCCGCGGCGCAGACGGCCAACGCCCGCACGATCCCGCTCGGACGCTACGGCGAGCCGGCCGAGTTCGGCCGCGCGGCGGCGTTCCTGCTCTCGCCCGCCGCGAGCTTCTTGTCGGGCGTCATGCTGCCGGTCGACGGCGGCCTCACCCGCGCGCTCTGACCGCCGCCGGCTCGCGCGGCTGCTCCGCCTCGGCGCGGTGCTCTCCGGGCTTCCAGCCCGGGGGCATGACGATGTAACAGATCTTGTCGCGCCAGCTGCGGGCCGAGCGGACGTCACGCGCCAACGCCACGAACGGGCCGTACTGCAGCTTCAGCACGTTGTACGTGCCGACGGGGACCGTGAGCCCGTACGTCGGTCGGTGCAGCTCCGGCTGGAAGGTGCCGAACATCCGGTCCCACACGATGAAGATGCCGGCGTAGTTCTTGTCGAGGTACTCGGGGTCGCTGCCGTGGTGCACGCGATGGTGCGAAGGCGTGTTGAAGATCAGCTCGATCGGGCGCCACATCGTCCCGATGCGCTCGGTGTGCTGGAAGAACTGGAAGACCAGGTTGAAGCCGAACGCGACGTAGAGCATCCACGGCTCGAAGCCGAGCAGGGGGAACGGCGCCCAGAAGATCGCCTCGGCCCACGGGTTCCACTTCTGGCGCAGAGCCGTCGAGAAGTTGAAGTACTCGCTGGAGTGATGCGCCTGGTGCGCGGCCCAGCCGATGCGCACGCGGTGGACGAACCGGTGCTGCAGGTAGAAGGCCAGGTCGAGGCCGATGATCAGCAGCGCCCACGACCACCACGTGTCGGTCGGCAGGTGCCAGGGCGCGAGGTACACGCTCATCGCGACGAACACCACGAGCGTCGCGACCTTGAAGACCGCGCTCGACGCGATCGAGCCGATGCCCATGATCAGGCTCGTGCGCGCGTCCTTCTTCTCGTAGCCGCGCAGGTCGTCGTCCGACTCCAGCCACTTGAACGCGGCGAGCTCGATCAGCAGGGTCAGCACGAAGAAGGGCGCCGCCGCCAGCGTCGGATTCCTCAACGGGTCGAGCAGCTCCATGACGCCTCCAACAGACCAGTGATATGACTCTGGGGTAAGTTACCACCGGATCACATCACATGGCTAGACTTTCCGCATGGCCCGACCCAACGCCGGCACCAAGGGCGTCCCCCGTCTCGATCGGGAGTCCCAGATCCTCGACGTCGCCTCCGAGCACTTCGGCACCCAGGGGTTCGCTGCGACGTCGGTGGCCGCCGTCGCCGCCGGTGCCGGCATCTCCAAGCCGCTGGTCTACAGCTACTTCGGCTCCAAGGAAGGCCTCTACGAGGCCTGTCTCGATCGCGGCGGCGCGCTGCTCGCCGACGAGATGGAGCGCATCGCCCAGGGCGAGGCGGTCGGCATCGAGCGCGGCATGCACACGCTGGCCGGGCTCTTCGTGCTGCTGGAGGACCAGCGCTATCTGTGGCGCCTCTTCTTCGACACGACCGCCCCGACCACCGGCCCCATCCGCGACTCGATCACCCACTACGCCGACCGCATCGGCCGGCTCGCCGACGAGGGTGTCACCGAGCTGATGACCCTCGCCGGCAACTCCGACCCGCTCGACGTGTCGGCCATGACGTCGGTCTGGCTGGGCATCGTCGACTCGCTCATGAACTGGTGGGTCGAGCACCCCGATCAGACCGCGGACCAGATGATGCAGCGCTGCCTGCGCCTGCTGGCCGCCCTGTTCGGCGATCCCTCGGCCTGAGACCCGTACAGGGCCGGAGGCTCACTCGAAGTGCCGGCGCGGGTTGCCCACCAGGATCGTGTCGATGTCGCTCTCGGTCAGGCCACCCTTCAGCAGCGCGGGGATGACGTCCTCGCTGATGTGGCGGAAGTGCCAGTTCGGTGCGGCCTGGTGCTTGGCCTCGGGGCTGAAGTAGTCGATGTAGCAGTTGGCGTCGTGCGCCAGCGTGATGCTCTCGACGTAGCCGCGGCGCACCAGCTCGATGATCGTCCCGACGCGCTCCTCGAGCGGGTTGAACAGGTCGAGGCCGAACCGGTCCATGCCGAGCATCGAGCCTGCGTCGGCGACCCGGCACAGGTAGTCGATGTCGTTGGTGTCGCCGGAGTGTCCGATGATCACCTTCGACAGGTCGACGCCCTCCTCCTTGAGCACCTTCTGGGCCACGAGGCCCGACTCGGTCGCCGGGTTGGTGTGCACCGTGATGGGGGTGCCGGTCTGGACGTGCGCCTGACCGACGGCTCGCATGACGCGCTCGACGCCGGGCGTCAGGCCTTGGTGCTCGATCGCGCACTTCAGCAGTCCCGCCTTGACGCCGGTGTCGGCGATGCCCTCGGTGATGTCCTTGACGAACATCGCGGTCAGCGGCTCGGGGATGTCGACCAGCAGGCCGGGCCCCTGGTGCTCGAACTGGTGCGGCACCTCGTCGTACGTGTACAGGCCCGTGCCGACCACGATGTTGACGTCGACCCGCGCAGCGATCTTCTGGATGCGCGGGATGTAGCGCCCGAGCCCGAGGACCGTCGGGTCCATGATCGAGTCGATCCCGACCTCCTTGAGATCGGTGAGCTTCTGCACCGCGTCGTCGATGCGCTCCTGCTCGTCCCATTCCGTCAGGTAGTTCTCCTTGTACTCGGTGTTGAGCACGAAGACGTGCTCGTGCACCAGCGTGCGGCCGAGCTCGCTCGAGTCGATCGGGCCGTTGACGGTCTGGACGGAGGCCATCGGGACCACCCTTCTGTTTGTTATTGATGTTGAGGTCGGATTCAAGTTCGCGCCTAGTGTGGCTCAGGTCACAGCGACGGTCAAGGCCCTCCGCTACGTCCCCGACAGGAACGCGACGACGCGCGGGATGACCACGTCGGGCTGCTCGAGGATGACGCTGTGCCCGGTCGTCGGCAGGCTCCAGAGCTCGGCGTCGGGGATGTGCTCGACGAGCTCCGCCGACCAGTCCGGCGGCCGGGCCGCGTCCTCGCCGCCGCTGACCACGAGCGTCGTGGCCGTGATGCTCGGCAGCAGGTCAACCGCGCTCGGACGCTCGACGACGCCCCGGACGGCGTGCGAGAGACCCGGTGACAGCGCGGCGATGTGCTCCCGCCACGGGGCGAGCAGCGCGGCCCGGTCGGGGTCGGCGCGCACCGTCTCGCCGAACATGATCTGCATCGTGGTCTCGAGCAGCTCACCGGCGAAGCCGTGGCGCGCGACCTCGTCGACGATCGGCCGGAACGCCTCGAGGTGCTCGGGCGGTTCCTCGCGAGCCGACGAGCCGAGCAGCACCATGCGGTCGACCAGCCCGGGACGTCGGGCCGCGACCCGCACGGCGACGTCGCCGCCCATCGACTGCGCCACGACGTGCACGCGATCGAGACCCAGGTCGTCGACCAGGCGCAGCACGTCGTCCGCGCAGTCGTCCATCGTGACGGTGGACGTGGCGTCCTCGCTGCGTCCCTGCCCCCGGAAGTCGGGACGCACCACCCGCATGCGTCCCGAGGCGGCCTGCGCGAACGCGTCGAACATCGTGTGGTCGAGGAACAGCGAGTGCAGGCACAGCACGACCGGCAGGTCCGACTCTCCCGTGTCGGCGACGAAGAGGCTCATGCCGACGCTCCTGTCAGGGCGAGACCGGCGAGATGCCGTTCGAGCACCTCGACCACCGCCTGGGGGTTCTCCATCGCGTGGACGTGACCCGTCCGCGCCATGACCTCGAGCGTCGCGCCGGGCAGGGCGTCGACGATCTGCTGCGACTTCGCCGGCGGGTAGGTGTGGTCCTCCGTGCCCGCGACGACCAGCACGGGGACCGAGACGGCGGCCAGCTCGTCGAGGACGGGCTTGCGGTGGGCGATGTTCCAGGCGGCATCGGCGTACTCGGGGGTGCGGCTGCGCAGCAGCGCCGTCACCTCGGCGAGCACGTCGGCCCGCGACGGATCGGTCAGCGTGGTGTCGCCCATCATGAAGTGCAGCACGCCGTCGAGGACGGGCTCGATCCCCTGCTCGGCGAGCACCTCCACGAGCCCGTCCATCGCGTCGGCCTGCTCCTCGACGTCGGCGGACGTCCCCATCAGCACCGCCGAGGTCAGCAGGTCGGGGCGACGGGCGGCGAGGCGCAGCCCCACGAACCCGCCCATCGAGTTGCCGACGAAGGTGCACGGAGCGAGGTCGAGCGCCTCGATGAGCGCGGCGGCGTCGTCGGCCAGCGTGTCCATGTCGAGCCGCTCGCGGACGTCCCGGGCGCTCTCGCCCTGTCCGCGATGGTCGTAGCGGACGACCCGGAAGCGGTCGGACAGCGCGGCCGCCTGCGCCTCGAACATCCGCACGTCGAAGAACATCGACGGGCTCATCACGACGGCGTGGCCCCCGCGCGGGCCCTCGTCCTCGTATCTCAGTGTCGTGCCATTGACGTCGATGAGTGCCACGAGCGAACCTCCACAGGACGGTGTGTGTGAGGCAGGTCACGCTACTTGAACACGGGTTCAGGTTCAAGTAGCGTCCGCACCACGCACTCGAACCGGAGGACTCATGCCCGACACCACCGCCCCGATCCGTCCGACCACGATCCAGGACCTCAAGGACCTCGTCGGCACGACGCTCGGGCCGACCGAGTGGCACGACATCACCCAGCAGCGCATCGACGCCTTCGCCGAGCTGACCGGCGACCACCAGTGGATCCACGTCGACCCCGAGCGCGCAGCCGCGAGCGGTTTCGGCTCGACGATCGCCCACGGCCTCTACAGCCTCTCGATCGGCCCGCGTTTCATGGAGGACCTCATGGCCTTCGACGGGTTCGCCCACAGCCTCAACTACGGCTACGACAAGGTCCGCTTCCCCGCTCCGCTGCCGGTCGGCTCGCGCATCCGCATGCACGCCGAGATCGTCTCGGTCGACGACGTCGGTGGCGGCTCGGCCCGCATCGTGACCAAGCAGACCTTCGAGCGCGAGGGATCCGACAAGCCCATCTGCGTGGCCCAGTCGGTCGGCCAGTTCACCGAGCACCCCGCAAAGGGCTGACATGACGATCGCGCGCCGCGTGCACCTGGCCGCCCGCCCGTTCGGCCTGCCCGACGCCTCGACCTGGGACGTCCGCCACACCGAGCTGACCGAGCCCGGCGACGGCGAGGTGCTGGTCAGGGTCACGCACCTGTCGCTCGACCCCGCGATGCGCGGCTGGCTCAACGACGTCCGGTCGTACGTGCCGCCGGTCGGCATCGGCGAGGTCATGCGCGCCTTCGGGGCTGCCGTCGTGGTCGAGTCGCGCGACCCTGCCTTCTCCCCCGGCGACGCCGTCGCCGGCATCCTGGGCGTCACCGACCACGCCGTCGTGCGGGGCGACCAGCTCACGGCCATCGACCTCGACGTCGCTCCGGCGACCACCTGGCTCGGCGCGCTCGGGATGCCCGGCATGACCGCCTGGTTCGGCCTGTTCGACGTGGCGAAGGCCAAGCCCGGCGACACCGTCGTCGTCTCGGGTGCCGCCGGAGCGGTCGGCAGCGTCGTCGGGCAGCTCGCCAAGGCCCATGGCTGCCGCGTGATCGGCATTGCTGGTGGCGCCGAGAAGTGTGCCTGGCTGACCGACGAGCTGGGCTTCGACGCGGCGATCGACTACCGCGAAGGTCCCGTGCATCGCGCCCTGCGCTCGGTGGCGCCGGACGGTGTCGACGTCTACTTCGACAACGTCGGCGGCGAGATGCTCGACTCGGTGCTGCGCACGCTCAGGCTCGGCGCGCGCATCGCGATCTGCGGCGCCATCTCGACGTACAACGCGACCGAGCCGCCTCCAGGGCCCGCGCACTACATGTCGCTGCTCGTCAACCGGGCGTCGATGACCGGATTCCTGGTCTTCGACTTCGAGGACCGCTACCCCGAGGCCGTCGCGGACATCTCGGCACGGATCACCGACGGCTCGCTCGTCGCGCGCGAGCACGTGGTCGAGGGCGGCGTCGACGCGTTCGCCGACGCCCTGCTGATGCTGTTCTCCGGCGCCAACACCGGCAAGCTGGTGCTGGCCGTCTAGCGGCGGATGCTCAGGCGTCGTCGCGGTAGCGCAGGCCGAGCGCGTTGGCCCACAGCCGGGTGCTGGTCTCGACCAGGTCGTCGACCGACCACTGCATGCCCAGCGCGAAGCTCGAGTAGGCGAGGCGTCCGACCATGCCCGACAGGGCCCGCGAGGTCATGATCGGGTCGAGCGCGGCGTCGACCAGCCCGTCGTCCTGCATGCGCGAGATGGCCTTGGCGTTGCGGCGCGCGAAGGCCTCGCCGCGCTCGAGACGACGCTGGCGGAAGTCGGCGTCGATCGTGGCCACCTGCTCCTGCAGCATCATGAGCTTGGCGTTGCGCGCGTACGCCTCGAAGTAGCCGCGGTTGCTGGCCTCGATGACCGAGACGGGGTCGTCCGACGCCTCGACGTGGGGCACGCCCGGATGGAGCATCTCGTCCTTGGCGGCCTCCATGACGGCCAGGAAGATCTCCTCCTTGCTCACGAAGTACGTGTAGAACGTGCCCGTGGAGCAGCTGGCCTCGGCCGTGATGTCCGTCAGGCGGGAGGCGAGGAATCCGTCACGCTCGAACACCGTGCGGGCGGCCGCGACCAGCGCTGCCCGGGTGCGCACCCCGCGCGCGGTGGTCGGTGCGCCCTTGGGCGACGGGACGTCGGTCACCGCCACGTCGGGTCCTTGGTCGCCATCGGTCATCCTGTCTTTCTACTGAAGTCGGTTTCAGGTTGCAAACCGAACGGCCGGCTCGAGCACCCGCACGACCGGTGCTGCCGCGAGCTCGTCGGCGAGCTGCGCGCCCATTGCGCGGAAGTGCTCGGACTCCCCGTGCGCCCGCAGTGCCTCCTTCGACGCCCACTGCTCGACCATCACGAGGGTGTCGTCGTCGCGCCGAACGCGGTAGAGGTCGTAGCGCAGGCACCCCTCCTCCGCACGGATGGTCTCGAGGTGCTGGGTCACGATCTCGACGACCGCGTCGGCACGTCCGGGCCTCACCGCGATCGTCGCGACGACGTCGAGCGGCGCGCTCATCGGATGGCGACCGGGTTGACGGGGGCGCCGGTGCCGCCGACGACCTTCAGCGGCGCGGCCGTGTAGAGGAAGGTCCACCGCCGGTCGGCCGCACACGCATCGGCGAGGTCCTCGAGCCACGCGATCTCGGTGAACGTGACCCCGAGGTTGCGCATCAAGGCGTTGTGCAACGGGAGGGTGACACCGCTCCCCGGCTCGAAGGTCACCTCGTTGGCGATCGTGTCGGTCACGAGGTTGGGGATCTCCATGTCCTGGAACCACTGCACCAGCTCGGGGCTGTACGTCAGGCCGGGCTCGAGGAAGCCGTCGTAGAACCGCTCGGGCGTCGTGCGGTAGTACGAGCCGATGAAGCCCGTGCGGACGACCAGGATGTCGTGCTTCTCGATCGTCACGCCCTGCGCCTCGGCAACCGCGAGGAGGTCGTCGTGCGTGAACGTCTCGCCCTTGCCGAGCACGTCCTTGCCACGGTGGCGGGCCACGTCGAGCAGGACGCCGCGGCCCACCACGCCGCGCTCGGCGATCGGCAGCACCGACGCCTTCGACATGTCGCCGGCCGTCGTGGAGGCATCGAAGCCGTTCCAGATCTGCCCGTCGTACCAGACGTGCCCGAGCGCGTCGTACTGCGTGGACGCCTGCAGGAACAGGGTCGCGACGTCGTCGGCGTAGTGCGCGCCGCCCGGCGTCTCGTCGCCCTCGCCCCGCTCGAAGAACGACTCGTCCATGACGTTCTTGCGCTGGATGCTCTCGCGTCCGGGCCACACGGGATCTCCGCCCGGGTTGCCCATGGCGACCTGGAGCGTGAAGACCTCGCCCGACCGGACGCTCGCCACGCCGCGCAGCACCTCGGTGGACGTCAGGTAGTTCAGCGAGCCGACCTCGTCGTCAGGGCCCCACTTGCCCCAGTTCTTGGGCGAGTCCTTCAGGAAGTCGCCCACATAGGGGGTCTCGGTCATGGTGCTCTCCTTCGTGGGATGGGTCAGGTGTCAAGGCCGGCGGCACGTGCGGTCGTCCAGGCGCGCTCGACGAGGCTGTCGACGAAGCCGGGCTCGGGCGGTCCGCCGTCGGCGGCGTTGCGCGGGTCGTCGAGGGCCCGCCGCAGCACTCCTTCGGAGATCACGGCGATCTTCCACAGCCCCAGCACGTGCCAGTACTCGAGATCGGCGCCGTCGCGTCCGGACGCCGCCAGGTAGGTCTCGGCCATCGCTCGACGGTCGGCGAAGCCCGGCAGGGTCGACGCCGCGAACAGCCCCGTGGGCGGGTCGCCGGCCTCGGGCCAGTAGGCCAGGAGGCTGCCGATGTCGGCCAGCGGATCGCCGAGCGTGCTGAGCTCCCAGTCGAGGACGGCCCGCAACGCGCCGGTCGCGGGGTCGGCGATGACGTTGCGGACGTGGAAGTCGCCGTGCACCAGCGTCAGCTCGT
>JBEVGQ010000246.1:0-4549 GCA_040511655.1 Aeromicrobium sp.
CGTGTCTGTGAAAACGTCAGGCCCAGCGGGGGCTGTGGATGGGGGCGGGCGGAATCGGCTGTGCCGCCGCACCATCGGCGCATGGACCCCATCGATCCGTACCTCGTGGCGCGCCGCGTGCGCCGCGCCACGCAGCTCGGCGTGCCGGCCGCCGAGCTGCGGACCGACCTCTACGAGCACGTGGCGCACGGGGTCGTCGCCCCGGCCTACCTCGGTGTGGATCCGCTGGCGTCCCGCATCTCCATCGCCATCGCCCTGATGGGCTCGGCCAACGCGCTGGGCGGATGGGCGTCGCTGCACGTGCGGGGCAACACCTGGTTCGACGGCTCCGCCCCTGACGGCACCGATCGTGACGTGCTCGTCCACTGCCGGCCCGGCTCGCAGCTGCGGGTGCGCAACGGGATCCGGCCGAGCCAGGGCGTCCTGCGGCCGGTCGAGGTCGAGATGCTCGGTCCGTACGCCGCGACGACGATGGCGCGCGCCACCTACGACGAGATGCTCGTGGCATCCCATCTCCGCGAGGCCGTCGTGGTCCTCGACATGGCGACCAGCACGACGTCGGGGGTGCCGCACACGACCCTCGACCAGGTGGTCTCGGTGGTGGACGCCCACCACAAGACCCGTGGCATCGCCCAGGCGCGTTCAGCCCTCGCGCTGAGCAGCTCCCGATCCGCGAGCCCGTGGGAGACGCGGACGCGCCTGGTCGCTCAGCTCGACGTGGGAATCGAGGGGCTCCTCGTCAACGTGCCCGTCTTCACCCTGAGCGGTGAGCTGATCGGGATCGCCGATCTTTTCGATCCGCGGACGGGACTGGTCATCGAGTCGGACGGCTCCCATCATCGCGGGATCGAGCAGCATGCAGACGACAACGTGCGCGAGGAGGGGTTCGAGCGCGCGGGATGTGTGGTGTGTCGTGTCGTGTCGCTCGATCACAGCCGCAGATGGCCGCTGGTGGGCCGGATAGCCGCTGCGCACCGCGATGCGAAGACTTCGACGGCGAGGGGTTGGACGCTCGACAAGCCGGACTGGTGGCACACCTGGCCAGCAGCCCAACGCTGGGCCTGACGTTCCGACGAACACGCCGGCGGCGTGTCTGTGAAAACGTCAGGCTCAGCGGGGTTTAGTCGCGGAGGGTGGTCTCGAGCACCGAGTTGGGGTGGAAGGCCACGGGGTCGCCGCGCCGGGTCGGACGCACGAGGTCGAAGCCGCCGGTCGTGACCACGGCCCACACCAGGGGAGCCTCGACGTGTCCGAGGTGTCGCCCGCCGATCGGCGCGAACAGGTCGAGCGCGGCATGGGCGCACTCGAGGTGCACGGGCGGGAACGCGAACATCCCCGCGTCGGCCTCGTCCGCCCCGCCGATGAACGTCACGGGACGCGTCAACGTCTCGCCGCAGATGCCGCAGATGCGGCTCAGCGCGCACCGGATGGCTCGCCGCTTGACCACCCGTGAGTGGTCGAGTGCACCGCCGTCGTCCTCGCAGGCGAAGGGGACGGGGAGCCCGCCGAGCATGGGTCGCCCGGCGAGCCCCGCCGTCACGCCGATGCCGCGCCCGACCACTTGCCCAGCTCCGAGCGGCGGGTGGGACGCTCGTCGTCACGAAGGCGACGCTTCTCGCGCGTCGTCATGGGCGCGGGGTTGTCGCTCGTGCGCCGGTTGGGCAGCGACAGCTTCATGATCGTGCGCAGCGTCTGCCCGTACTGCTTGTAGAGCGGTCCGGTCGTGTACGGGATGTCGTACCGCTTGCAGAGATCCTTGACCTTGACCGAGATCGCCGCGTAGCGGTTGCTCGGCAGGTCGGGGAACAGGTGGTGCTCGATCTGGTAGCCGAGCTGCCCGCTCATGAGGTGCAGGAACGTGCCCCCCTCGAAGTTGGCCGAGCCGAGCATCTGCCGCAGGTACCACTCGGCGCGGGTCTCGTCCTCGAGCTCCTCCTCCGTGAACTGCACGGCACCGTCGGGGAAGTGTCCGCAGAAGATGATCATGTACGACCAGAAGTTGCGCATCAGGTTGGCCGTGACGTTGGCCGACAGCGTCTGCAGGAAGAACGGCCCGGTCAGCGCGGGATACATGACGTAGTCCTTGAGCGCCTGCCTGCCGACCTTGTCGCCGATCTGCTTGAGCTGCTTCTTGAGCAGCTTGGGGTCCTTCTCGCCCTTGCGGATGGCCTCGATGTCGAGGTCGTGCAGCGCGACGCCCCACTCGAAGAG
Organism: Aeromicrobium sp.; assembly: GCA_040511655.1. Lineage (GTDB taxonomy): Bacteria > Actinomycetota > Actinomycetes > Propionibacteriales > Nocardioidaceae > Aeromicrobium. Next base: position 2,212 of record JBEVGQ010000246.1, read on the forward strand.
GGCCGCGAGCAGGAAGTTGTAGACCGGCTGGCCCAGGTTGTACGGCGTCCACTTCTGGTCGCGCGACATGCGCAGGATGCCGTAGCCGACGTCGTTGTCGTGGCCGAGCACGTTGGTGAACTGGTGGTGGATGTAGTTGTGCGAGTGCTTCCACTGCTCGGCCGGCTGGGTGGTGTCCCACTCCCAGTTGGACGAGTGGATCTCGGGGTCGTTCATCCAGTCCCACTGGCCGTGCATCGTGTTGTGGCCGATCTCCATGTTCTCGAGGATCTTGGCCGAGCCGAGCATCAGCGTGCCGAGCAGCCACGCCGGCGGGAAGAAGCTCGCGAACAGCGTGATGCGACCGGCCGCGGCCAGGCGGCGCTGCAGCGTGATGACCCGCGTGACGTAGTCGCGGTCGGCCTGCCCGCGCGACGCCTCGATCTCGCGGCGGATCTCGTCGAGCTCGGCGCCGATGGCCTCGATCTCGTCGTCGGTCAGGTGGGTGTACTCGCGGACGTCTGAGAACGCCATGATGTGGTTCTCCTTCGGTGGGTGGGAGTGCGGTGCGGTCGTTCTGTGCCAAGCAGTCGGTGGGGCGGGACGGTCAGAGCGACAGCGTGCAGTCGCCGGCGGCGACCGAGATGCAGGTCTGGATGTACTCGCCCGGCTCGCCGTGCTCGTCGCCGCTGCGCAGGTCGCGGACGCGGCCGGACGCGAGTGGGACGTCGCAGGTGTGGCAGATGCCCATGCGGCATCCGAAGAGCATGTTGACGCCGGCCTTCTCGCCGGCCTCGAGCAGCGTGGTGGCGCCGTCGACGTCGACGGTGGGCCCGCCGACTCCGAACGTCACCTCGCCGCCGGCCGCCGACCCACCCGCCGCGGCGAGCGTGAAGCGCTCGACGTGGATGCGGTCGGCGAGACCGTACGTCTCGTAGTGCTGGGTGAACGCGTCGAGCATGCCGGCCGGTCCGCAGGCCCATGTCGTTCGATCGGCCCAGTCGGGACACACGTCGTCGAGCTGGTCGGGCGTCAGGATGCCGTCGGCGTCGGTGAACCGCTCGTAGAACGTGAAGCTGGAGTAGCGCAGCGCCAGCACCCGCAGCTCGTGGACGAACATCATGTCGTCCTCGTTGCGCGCGGAGTAGACGAGCACGGCGTCGGGGATCGAGTCGCGGCGGTCGAGCGTGCGCAGGATCGACATGACAGGCGTGATGCCGCTGCCGCCGACCAGGAACAGCATCTTCTGGGGCGGAGGATCGGGGACCGTGAAGTCACCTTGCGGGGCGGCGAGGCGGACGATCGTGCCGGGCTCGAGGCCGTTGACGAGGTGGTCGGACAAGAAGCCCTCGGGCATCGCCTTGACCGTGATGCTCACGGTCTTGCCCTCGACCAGCGGCACGGACGACAGCGAGTACGAGCGCCAGTGGAAGCGTCCGTCGATCTCGACGCCGATGCCGATGTACTGGCCCGGTGCGTGGTCGAACGTCCAGCCCCAGCCGGGCCGGATGACGAGCGTCGCGGCGTTCTCGGTCTCGGGCACCACCTTCTCGACGCGGCCGCGCAGCTCGCGCTGCGACCACAGCGGGTTGACGAGGGCGAGGTAGTCGTCAGGCAGCAGCGGCGTCGTCATGGCCTTGCCGACGCGGCGCAGCTGCCGGAGCGCCGATGATCGCTCGATGAGTGGTTCGGCCACGGGCGCCTCCTTCGGTGCACAAGTGTTCACTGATTCTGTAACTCAGAGTGACACTTTGGTCCTCGGGATGCAACAGGACCTGGGTCACGTCCGAGGGCGATGATGGAATCATGCGCTCGCCCCACCCTCTTCGCGACCTGAACGAGCTCGACCTGCGTCGCCGCACCAGCATCAAGTGGCGCGAGCACCCCGACGACGTCCTGCCTCTGTGGGTGGCCGAGATGGACGTCGTCCCCGACGAGGCGATCACGTCCGCGCTGACCGCCGCGCTCGAGGCGGGCGACACCGGCTACCCCCATGGCAACGGGTACGCCGAGGCGCTGGCCGAATTCGCCTCCGCGCGGTGGGGCTGGCACGGCCTCGACCCCGCACGCACGGCGTACGCCGCCGATGTCATGACCGGCATCGCCGAGGTGGTGCGGCTCGTTTCGAGCCCCGGTGACCCCGTCGTCGTCGACCCACCGGTCTACCCGCCGTTCTTCGACGTGGTCGAGCACGTGGGCCGGGTCGTCGTCGAGGCGCCGCTGGGTCAGGACGGCCGCCTCGACCTCGACGCGCTGGGGGCTGCCTTCGTGCGGGCGCGGTCGATGGGCGACTCGGTCACCTACCTGCTGTGCAACCCCCACAACCCGACCGCGGTGGCGCACACCCGGGACGAGCTCG
>JBEVGQ010000247.1:0-5626 GCA_040511655.1 Aeromicrobium sp.
CCCCACGAGGGGAGGCGGGCCGTCGTCGTCCGTCCGGGGGAGCGAGCCCCCGAGCGGTCAGTTGCCGAGCGAGTCCACGTCCTCGAAGCTGCTGTCGCCCTGTCCGGTCGCCTTGTTGATCGCGAAGGTGACGGCCCACAGCGCGACGCCGATGACCATCAGGCCGCCGGCGATCTCGTAGACGATCGATTCGCGGTCGACCCAGGGACCGACGAGGAACAGGCACAGGAACGCGCCCAGGTAGGGCAGCGGGCCGGGCGACGTGAAGAACGACTTGACGTGGTCGTGCTTCTTGCCGCGCAGCACCATGCACGCGACGTTGACGACGGCGAACACGCACAGCAGCAGCAACGAGGTGACGCTGGCGAGGTTGACGACGATGTCGCTGTCGGGATCCTGCCTGACGTAGAAGATGAGCCCCAGCGCCATGGCGGTCGTGAACACGATGGCCGCCCACGGCGTCCGACGTCCTGGCAGCACGGCGCCGAGCTGGCGGGGGAGCACGTCCTGGCGGGCCATGCCGTAGATGAGTCGGCTCGCCATCAGCATGTTGATCAGGGCGGTGTTGGCCACGGCGAAGACCGCCAGGAACGGGAAGACCTTGTCGATCGGGAAGTCGGGCGCGCCGACGGACACGACCGACAGCAGCGCGCGTCCCTCCTCCTCGTTGATCGTCTTGATCTGGTCGGACGTCAGCACGCTGACCACCGAGACGGCGACCAGCATGTACAGGATCACCGCGATGCCGAGGCCCGTCAGCATGGTGCGCGGGAAGATCTTCTGCGGCTCCTCGACCTCCTCGACCATGTTGACGGCGTCCTCGAAGCCGACCATCGCGAAGAAGGCGATGGAGGTCGCGGCGGTCACGGCGAGGAACAGGCCCTTGTCGTTGGCGTCCTCGAAGACCGTGATGCGGCTGAGGTCGCCCTCGCCGTTGGCGATGACGTAGAAGCCCACGCCGATGACGATCGCGAGCGCCGAGACCTCGACGAGCGTGAGGACGACGTTGAACTTGACGCTCTCGCCGACACCGCGCAGGTTGACCATCGCGAGCAGGATCATGAAGCCCATCGCGATGGCGGTGATGGTTCCGTCGCTGACGCCGCCTTCGTCGATCCATCCGTTGATCGCCAGGCCGTCGGTGAAGAACCCGGCGAGGGTGGCGGACGCCGTCGAGGCACTCGTGATGCCGGAGCAGACGACGGCGAAGGCCACGATGAACGTGATGAAGTGCACGCCGAAGGCCTTGTGGGTGTACAGGGCCGCACCCGCCGCCTGCGGGTACTTCGTGACGAGCTCGAGGTACGACAGGGCCGTGATCGTGGCGACGATGAAGGCCACCAGGAACGGCAGCCACACGATGCCGCCGACCCCTCCGGCCATCTGTCCGGTGACGGCGTAGACGCCGGCGCCGAGGATGTCGCCGACGATGAACAGCAGGAGGAGCCTCGGCCCCATCACCCGCTTCAGCTCGCTTGGGCCCTGGGAATCTGCAGGGTCGGTGCTCATGTATCCCCCATCGAAAGTGCGTGCCTGTGGACATCGCTTTCGTGACACCCTCTACCGGCTGGAGCGAACCTGCAAGCGTGACGTGTAGTTTCTTCACGTGGTCGACGTCAGAGGAAGAGTGCGCCGTTGGGTCGGGCGGATGCTCGTCAAGCGCATCCAGAAGAACGGCATCGACCTCAGCGCGCTGTCCTTCATCCCCGAGCAGACCAAGATCCCGCTCCAGCGCGACATCATGGACCCGCCGCCGCAGATCGCCGAGTGGCGGGCGACGCAGCCGATGCGCAAGCTCGAGCTTCCGTTCACCTTCACGGCGTATCTCGTGACGGGCTACGACGAGGCACGCACGATCCTGACCGATCGCGACAGCTACAGCAACGACATCCGGCACCTGTTCCACGGCGACGGACCCGCGACGGCCGACGACATCGGCGGCCTGGGCTTCACCGATCCGCCGCTCCACACACGCCTGCGCAAGATCGTCACGCCCGAGTTCACGATGCGCCGTCTGGCGCGCCTCGAGCCGATGATCAGCGATTTCGTCGACGCCCAGCTCGACGTCCTCGAGGCTGAGGGGCCGGGTGCCGACCTGTGCACCGCCGTGGCGTTCCCCATCCCGTTCCAGACCATCTGCGCGCTCCTCGGGCTCGACTACGCCGACAGCGAGGCCTTCGCCAAGCTCGGCAGCGATCGCTTCGACGCCACCAACGGCGGCGCGGCCGCCTTCGGTGCCGTGTCCGACCAGCGCAAGTTCCTGTTCGAGGCGGTCGCCCGTCAGCGCAACGAGCCCGGCCCCGGTCTGCTCGGCCAGATCATCCGCGACGAGGGCGACACGATCAGCGACTTCGACCTCGCAGGTCTGGCCGACGGCATCTTCACGGGTGGTTTCGAGACGACTGCCGGCATGATCGCGCTCGGCACCATCGTCCTGCTGCGCGACCCGGCCTACGCCGAGCTCGTCCGCAGCGGCTCGCCCGAGGACGTCGACCGGGTGGTCGAGGAGCTGCTGCGCTACCTCTCGGTCGTCCAGGTCGCCTTCCCGCGGTTCGCCAAGCACGACATGGAGCTCTTCGGCCAGAAGATCAAGGCCGGCGACGTCATCCTCGCCTCGCTCAACGGTGCCAACCGCGACCCGGAGTCGGCCGGCGAGCGTCCTGACGACTTCGATCCCACGCGGGTCCCGTCGTCCGGACACCTCGCCTTCGGTCACGGCATCCACCGGTGCATCGGTGCCGAGCTGGCCCGCATGGAGCTGCGGATCGCGTTGCCCAAGCTGTTCCAGCGCTTCCCCGACCTGGCCTTGGCCACGCCGCAGGAAGAGCTGACCTTCCGCCAGCTGTCGTTCGTCTACGGCGTCGACGAGCTCCCGGTCACGTTCTGACCGTGCCTGGTGCCGACGCGTCGACCGCCGAGCTGATCGAGGCGTGGTTCGACGACCACGGGCTGCCGTACTTCACGGGTGACCGCGCCGACACGGTGGAGGGGTGGCTGTCGAGCAAGCGCATCGTGGCGGTGATCGTCCTGATCGTCGGTGTCTCGGTGGCGGCAGGCCTCGCCGTGGGCGCGGTGTGGTCCGATCGCGGGTCCCTGGGCACCGCCGTGGGCGTGCTGGTCTTCTTCGGGCTGCTCGGGGTGTTCGCCGGGCGCCTGCTGCAGATGGGGACGATGCTGCGGTGGGCCGTGCGGCGCACCTTCAGCTCGTTGGGCCTGATGTTCCCGTTGCTGACCCGGGCGCTGCCGCTGCTGCTGCTGGCCGTCACGTTCTTGTTCATCAACGCCGAGGTCTGGCAGGTGGCCGCACTCATGCCGCGCCACGTGCTGTGGATCTCGGTCGGTTTCTTCGGCATGATCGCCGCGGTGTTCCTGCTCGTCCGACTGCCGGAGGAGGTGCGGGAGGTCGAGCGCGAGGTCGTCGGGCCGCGGGTCGTCGAGTGCTGTGCGGGGACGCCCGCCGAGGACGCCGCGCAACGGGTGTCGGCCGAGCCGGCCGACCTGCCGAGGTTCGCCCGCGTCAACCTCGTCCTGGTGCTGCTGTTCAACCAGGCCATCCAGGTCATGCTGCTGTCGCTCGGGCTGTTCGCCTTCTTCCTCGTCTTCGGCTCGCTGACGATCCCCGACTCGACCGTCATCGCGTGGACGCAGCAGGACGCGGTCACCTCGCTGCCGTCGCGGCTCGGCCAGCACATCCCCATCACGAACGAGCTGTGGCAGGTGTCGGTGTTCCTGTCGGCCTTCGCAGGGCTGTACTTCACCGTCTACGCCGTGACCGACGAGACCTACCGCTCGCAGTTCTTCGCGGGCGTCTCGACCGAGCTCGAGCAGGCCGTCGCCGTCAACGCGGTGTACGTCTCGCTGACGCGCGAGCCGTCCTAGACGGGCGTGCCGGGGGTCGCGTCGATCGGATCGTCCGAGGCGCACTGCTCGAGGGTGATGACCTTGTTGCGGGCGAAGTTCTCCGAGCTGCGGGCGGCCTCGGGGTAGTCGGCGGGGGAGAGGTTGGCGTAGTACTCGACGGCGTCGAGCAGGGCGTCGGCCTCGGGCTCCTCGTTGACCTTGGCGTAGACCTTCGCGGGCACCTTGGCCTTCTCGAAGTGCTCGACCGTGCCGGTGTAGTCGTCGCGGTTGAACTCGTCGATGCCGGCTCGTACCTCGCGGCACGTCGCCTGCATCGCCTCGGAGGCCGAGAGCGTGGACTGAGCGGCCTCGGGTGCGTCGGAACCGCCGCTGCACGCCGTGAGCGCCAGCAGGAGGGCTGCGGCGGCGAGGGTCTTCATCCTCCAACGGTAGGGGCTCGCTCGTGATCCGCTACTCGAATCTCGCCGTCCTTGCAGGCATGATGTGACCATGAAGCGCCTGATCATCGCCGCCGTCCTCGCCGTCTCGCTGGGTGCTCTGGTCGGCGTGAGCGTGCACGTGCTGACCACGGGCGGCTCGGGTGGGCCGCGGGTCGTCGAGGCCATGCCGTACCCCCGCACGACCTCGCCGCTGCCCGTGCCGGAGGTGTCCATCAGGCAGGAGCCCTGGCGCGATCCGCTCCCGTCGTCGGTGCCGGCGAGGCCCGTGCCTGCTGAGGGATTCGTGACGCTCTGCAAGACCGGCTCGTCGCAGCCCGCCGAGCTGCGCGCGTGTCCTGACGGGCTGCCGACAGGCATTCACTAGAACACCTGTTCGAACAGTCGTATCCTTCTCGGGTGAACCCCAACGGCTCGATCGACGGACGTCCACTGGCGGCGGCCGATCCGTACGCCGTGCTGGTGCCGCAACCTCCGCCGGTCTACCACGTGTGGGTCAACCTCTCGAACCTCACGAGCCAGGTGGCCCAGGAGTATCCCGGCCTCGTCCTGGGGTGGCGTCGCACGTCTGACGGCTACGAGGCCCAGGTCGTCTACGTCGTGCCCAGCCGCACGCAGCGGCACAGCGACGCTTCCCAGATCGCGTGGCTCCCCGCCAGCAAGCTCAAGCCCCGTCAGTGACGGGAAAGGTCAGGTGGGCAGACCGGCAAGTGTGCGCAGCGTCCGCAGGCCCTCGGGTGTGCCGGACCAGTGGCGCTCGAGCCGTCGTGGCGGCGTCCGAGCGCGTAGAGCGTCGCCACGAGGACGATCCAGAGCGCTGTGACTTCCAGAGCCGTTCCGACGACTGCTTGCCAGACGGCACTCACGACGGCGCGGTCACCAGCCGCGTTCGCGCCATTCCTGAAGGTGGGGACGCTCGGCGCCGAGGGTCGTGTCGTGACCGTGGCCCGGGTAGACCCGCGTGTCGTCCGGGTAGGCGCCGAAGATCTTGGTCTCGACCTCGTCGATCAGCGTCGCGAAGTCGTCGGGCGACCAGGTCTTGCCGACGCCGCCGGGGAACAGGGAGTCGCCCGTGAACAGGTGGACGATGCCGTCGGGATCGTCGTAGGCGAGAGCGATCGATCCCGGCGTGTGGCCCACCAGCTCGATGACCTCGAGCTCGCACGAGCCCACCCGCACGCGGGCGCCGGTCTGCACGCGGACGTCGACCGGGACGGGCAGCTCGTCGGCGTCGCGCTCGCCGGCGACGGTCTCGGCGCCCGTCTGCTCGACGAGGGCCTGCAAGGCCTGCCAGTGGTCGCCGTGGCGGTGCGTCGTGACGACCCGGG
>JBEVGQ010000248.1:0-4840 GCA_040511655.1 Aeromicrobium sp.
CGGACGTCGTGTCGTCAGAGGCCGGGGCGTTCTCAGGTTCTTCTGAGGATCCGTCGTCCGACACCTTCGAGCGGCGCTTGGTGACGGCCCGAGACTGTGATTCAGAAGCGGAATTCACCGGCACGTCGACCTCACAAACGGTAGATGGGCGCAACAAAGAGGCCTGGGGTCAACCTCTTCGTCCAGTGTGTCACGGGCGCCCAAGCACCGTCATCTCAGGGTCCTCTCAGGACCGTCCCGGCCACGTGTGCACGGGCGACCCCGCATGCATGTGTCGCTCGTACTCCACGGTGGTCGCGCGCATGGCCTCGGCGCGGTCGCTGGTGACCCCGCTCTGGTGGGTGAACTCCTCGATCAGCCAGGTGGCGCCGTTGCGGCCGGTGATGCAGCGCTGCTCGATGACGCCGAGCAGCCGCTCGCGCACGCCGTCGGCCACGCCGAGCTGCTCGAGCCCCGCGTGGGCCAGCGGGAGCAGCTGGCGCAGCACCAGCTCTCGGACCGGTACCTCCCCCACCCCGGGCCAGTAGATGCCGGCGTCGATGCCGGCTCGCGCGGCCTGGTGGAAGTTGTCCTCAGCAGCCCGGAACGACAGCTGCGACCACACCGGACGCTCGCTCGCTCCGAGCACCTTCACCAATCCGTAGAACAGCGCGGCGTTGGCCATGGTGTCGACGACCGTCGGCCCGGCCGGCAGCAGGCGGTTCTCGATACGCAGGTGGGGTCGTCCGTCGGCGACGTCGTAGATGGGCCGGTTCCAGCGGTAGACGGTCCCGTTGTGCAGACGCAGCTCGGCCAGGTTGGGCACCCGACCGGCCTCGAGCTCGGCGACGGGATCCTCGTCGTCCACGATGGGCAGCAGCGCCGGGAAGTAGCGACTGTTCTCCTCGAAGAGGTCGAAGACCGACGTGATCCACCGCTCGCCGAAGAAGACGCGCGGGCGCACGCCCTGGGCCTTCAGTTCCTCGCCCCGCGTGTCGGTCGCCTGCTCGAACAGCGCGATGCGGGTCTCGTGCCACAGCTGCCGTCCCAGCAGGAACGGCGAGTTGGCGCCGACGGCCACCTGCACCGCGGCGATCGCCTGCGCGGCGTTCCACGTCGGCGCGAAGTCCTCGGGCTCGACCTGCAGGTGCAGCTGGGTGCTGGTGCACGCCGCCTCGGGGATGATCGTGTCGGCGGTGGTGTCGAGACGGTCGACGCCGTCGATGACGATCTCGATGTCCTCGCCGCGCGCAGCGAGGATCTGCTCGGACAGCAGGTGGTAGCGGGGGTTGGCCGAGATCGCCTCACGGCTGAAGTGGCCCTCGAGCAGCGTCGGCAGGATGCCGATCATCAGCAGGTGGGTGTCGACGCCCGCAGCCTTGTCCTGCGCCGCGTTCAGGTCGTCGCGCAGCGACTGCTCCAGCGTCTCCAGCCCGGTGCCGTCGATGCGCGACGGCGGGACGTTGATCTCGATGTTGAACAGGCCGAGCTCGGTCTGGAAGTCCGGATCGGCGATCGCCTCCAGCGCCTCGGCGTTCTTGAGCGCCGGTGCGCCCTGGCCGTCGACGAGGTTGAACTCGATCTCGATGCCCACCTGCGTGTGCTCGACGCTGAAGTCGTGCTCGCCGAGCATCCGGGCGAACACGTCGAGGCACCTGCGGACCTTCGCGCGGTAGAGCGTGCGGTCCTCGCGGCTGAACTCACGTGCGTCGACGTCCTGTCCCATGACGACAGCCTAGGGCTGCACGACGCCAGGCGCCTACGACGACGGGAGCCCGACGTCAGCGATCGGCGTCGCGGGACGACGACTGCCCGGCGGACGGCAGGACGATGCCCGATCCCCCGCCGGGCCAGCAGGTGAACCCGGCCGGCACGGGCTCCTTGGAGGCCACCATCTCCGAGAGGATGTCGAAGCACCTCGAGACCAGCACGTTGGGGTCGTTGGAGACCGACCCCGAGAGCTTGCGGTTGGCCTCGGCCTGCGCGTCGGCCGTCTGCTGCTTCTGGCGGGCGATGCGGGTGTTGGCCAGCTCGGCCTGGTAGTCGTTGATCTTGTCCTGCGTGGTCTTGTCGAACGACACGAGCGGGATGATGACGCTCAGCACCTCGACCTGACGACCGACCTTCTGACGCAGCCGCGTCGTGACGGCCTGTGACAGCTCGTCGAGGCTCGGCGCGGTCGAGGCGCCGTTGGTGTCGACGCCGGCCAGCGGATCGTAGTCGGCGAACACCTCGTTGAGCGCCGCGTCGAGCTCGCGCGTCACCAGGCTGTCGCGGACGTTCTCGAACTCGCGGTAGTCGCGGTAGAGGTCGTCGGCCGAGTCCTGCACGATGCGCCAGCGGACCGAGTTGTCGACGCAGGCCACCGACTGGTTGCCGATGCGGATGTCGGTGCACGTCCCGTCGCTGTCGCCGGCCTTGTGCGTGTCGGTCTGGACGGCGGCGTCGAACTCGGTGACCTTGTGCCACGGCGCCTTCAGGTGCAAGCCGTTGCCGAGGGCGCCGACCGGACGTCCGAACGAGGTCACGACACCCACGTTCTTGGTCGTGACCTGGGTGACGCACGACGTCGCCAGCAGCACGAGCCCCAACGCCGCGGTGGCGAGCGCGGCGTACCCGGTCCACCGGCTGATCGCGGCCGAGGTCGGCGAGGCGGACGCACGCCGCCGGCTCTGCCAGACGATCGCGACGACCAGCGCGACCACCAGCAGGAAGATGGCGAGCGAGAGATTGGCGGGCATGGGGATCCTCGAGATGGCGGCCGACAGGTAGACAGGCAGGCAGGTTATCGGTCGTCCGACAGCCTGTCAGGAGCACCGTCGACGAAGTCGGTCCAGTGAGTCGGCGAGACGCCCTGTTCGAGGATCTCGAGGACGAGTCGGGCCATCGAGTAGCCGGGGTCGGCCCGCAGCGCCCGCTCCACGGCGATGAGGGCCTGCGCTCCGTCGCCGGTGAGCCACGCCGCGAACGCGGCCAGGCTGAGCGCGGCCGGCTCGAAGGGCGGCACCACGGCGCCGCTCACCGTCGTGAGCACCCGCAGCATGTCGTCGGCCGACTCGCGCGTGATGCGCCCCCAGACGGCGTCACGGACGTCGATGGTCGACAGCCAGGCCGCCAGGCGGATGAGGTCGGCGTCAGAGATCCGCCGGCCGGCCAGCGCCCGGTCGAGGATCGGCTCGACGACCGCCAGACCGGCTGCGGCGACCTGGTCGGGGCGGGTGCGAGCCACGACCGGCACGACCTCCGCGAGGATCTCGTCGGTGGCGCGCTCGAGCCAGCGGCGCCGCTCCCCGGTGACGGCGGCGAACCGGTCGACGAGCGACTCGCGGTCGGGCAGGATCTGCTGGCCCGCCGCAACAGCCTGCACGATCGCCAGGTGGTGGTCGGACGTCTCGTAGGCGACTCCCTCTGCGGGCGATCCCACGGAGTCGGTCCAGTAACGCTCGCCGTCGGCGCGGACGCGGACGACCAGCTCGATGTCGTCCGACTCGTCGAGCTCGGCGTGGATCGCGTCGAGCAGGTCGAGGGCGATCTCCTGCCGGTGGGTGATCGCGACGAGGATCGCGCCCTCGGCGCCGTTGCGGCGCAGGTGGCCCACGATGCGCGTGGCCTCGGCGTCGATGTGCTCGGGTGCCGGGATGTCGACGCGCAGCCGAAAGCCGAAGCGGCGCCGCTCGCCGGTCGTGGCCACCGCGACGATCGACTCGTCGGGACGGAAGCCGAAGAGGGTCGGCAGGGAGTTGATGAGGTCCGACGCGTCGTGCGCGACGAAGAGCGATGGGGTCTGGGTCATGCCTCCAACGCTCGTCGGTGGAGGTCGCCGGCGACACCGTCGCTCCTGGTGCCTGTGGATCGCCGTCCGGCCGCCACGCGGGTGTGGACGACAGCGATGTCGGAGTTCGGAGCGAGAATGGACGCATGCGGGCAACGGCGTCGATCATGCACCTCGACCTCGATGCGTTCTTCGCCTCCGTCGAGCAGCGCGACAAGCCCTCGTTGCGCGGCAAGCCCGTCATCGTCGGCGGCATCGGCCCGCGCGGCGTCGTCGCCACCGCCTCCTACGAGGCTCGCGTCCACGGCGTCCGCTCGGCGATGCGCACCGCCGAGGCGCGTGCCAGGTGCCCCCATGCCGCCTTCCTCGGCGGCCGGTTCGACGCCTACCGAGAGGCCAGCCGGCTCGTGATGGAACGGCTTCGCGAGGAGTCCGAGCTCATCGAGCCGTTGTCGCTCGACGAGGCGTTCGTCGACCTCGCTGCCGGCACCGCCTTCGACCCCGCACGCGTCGAGGAGACGGCCGAGCGCATCCGCGCCGACATCGTGTCCGTCACCGGCGGGCTGACCGCGTCGGTCGGTGTCGCCTCCTCCAAGCTCATGGCCAAGATTGCCAGCGAGATCAACAAGCCCGACGGGGTGTTCGTCGTCGCTCCAGGCACCGAGGTCGACGTGCTCGGTCCGATGCAGGCCACCGCGATCCCCGGCGTGGGCCCCGCCACCGCCGAGCGCCTGCGCCGCATGGGCATCATGACCGTCGACGAGGTGCGGCAGCAGAGCGAGGACGAGCTGGTGCGCCTGCTCGGCCAGGCCGCCGGGCGGTCGCTGCACCGGCTGGCCCGGGCCGACGACGACCGTCCCGTCGTGGCGTCGCGCGAGGCCAAGTCGGTCAGCGTCGAGGACACCTTCGAGCAGGACATCTCCGACCGCCTCCAGCTCGAGGCCGTCATCGACCGCATGGCCCGCACGGTGTCGGGCCGCCTGCGCAAGAGCGGTCTGTCCGGACGCACCGTGACGCTCAAGATGCGGCACCACGACTTCGAGACGCACACGCGCTCGTCCACGCTGGCGCACCCCACCGACAGTGCGC
>JBEVGQ010000249.1:0-14249 GCA_040511655.1 Aeromicrobium sp.
CGACACCGGCTGTCAGAGGCGTCAGCGCGATGACAGCGACCTGCCAGCGTGGGCGAGCAGCATGGTCGACATGACCCACTACGCCATCCACGCCGAGGGGCTCACGAAGCACTACGGCGCGACGAAAGCACTCGACGGCATCGACCTGTCCGTCCCCGAAGGCTCCGTTCTCGGAGTCCTCGGACCCAATGGTGCGGGCAAGACCACTGCGGTCCGCATCCTCGCCACCCTGCTGCGCCCCGACTCGGGCACCGCCACGGTCGCCGGCCACGACGTCATCAAGGACCCCACCGCCGTCCGCCGGTCGATCGGCCTCACGGGGCAGTACGCCTCGGTCGACGAGCAGCTGAGCGGGCGCGAGAACCTCGAGCTCTTCGCCCGACTGCTGGACTTCACGCGTCCGGACGCGCGGGCCCGCGCCGCCGAGCTGCTCGACCAGTTCGGGCTCGACGAGGCCGCCGACCGCCGCGCCAAGACGTACTCCGGCGGCATGCGTCGGCGACTCGACCTCGCCGCGAGCCTCGTGGGGCGGCCCGCCGTCATCTTCCTGGACGAGCCGACCACGGGGCTCGATCCGAGCAAGCGCGACGACGTCTGGGGCATGGTGCGGATGCTGACGTCCGAGGGCACCACGGTGCTGCTGACGACCCAGTACCTGGAGGAGGCCGACGCCCTCGCCGACGCGATCACCGTCATCGACCTCGGCAAGGTCATCGCCCACGGCACCGCTGCCGAGCTCAAGCAGATCGTCGGCGGACGTTCGCTGCAGGTGCGTCCCGCCGATGCGCGGGACGTCGCCGACATCCGTGCCGTTCTGAGCCGCATCACCGGCCGCCCTGTCGGCGAGCCCGTCCGCGGCCTGCTCACCGCCCCTGTCGAGGACGAGCAGCAGTTCACGAACGTCGTGGTGGACCTCGCCTCGCGCGGCATCCCCGTCACCGAGATCTCGCTGAGCCTGCCGAGCCTCGACGAGGTCTTCTTCACCCTCACCGGCCAGGGCGCCCAGGCGCCGGCCACCACCAAGGAGCTCATATGACCACGATGACCGTCCCCCGGGTCGCCGAGCCGCGGCCCGCCTCGTCCCTTCCCTGGCTGCGGCACTCGCTGTCGCTGGCGGGCCGCTCCGTCAGGAAGATGGTGCGCCACCCCGAGCAGTTCTTCGACGTGACGCTGCAGCCCGTGCTGTTCCTGATCATCTTCGTGTACGTGCTGGGCGGGGCGATCGCCGGCTCGACGCAGGACTACCTGCAGTTCGTCCTGCCGGGCATCCTGATCCAGACCGTGCTGTTCAGCACCATCGCGATCGGCGTCAACCTCAACACCGACATCAAGGAGGGCGTCTTCGACCGCTTCAGGTCGCTGCCCATCCCCCGATCGGCTCCTCTCGTCGGCGCGACCATCGCCGAGTGCCTGCGGTACGCCATCACGATCGGCGTCACGATGGTGGCCGGCTTCGTGATGGGCTTTCGCACGTCGACATCGCCGGCGAAGGTGGCCGCGGCGATGCTGCTGGTGCTGTTCTTCGCGTGGTGCATGTGCTGGATCGCGATCTGGCTCGGGATGATCATGCGAGAGGCCGGCTCGGTGCAGGGCATCGGCTTCCTGGCCCTGTTCCCGCTGACGTTCGGGTCGAGCATGTTCGCCGCCACCGACACGATGCCGGGCTGGCTGCAGGCCTGGGTGAAGATCAACCCCGTGACGCACCTGACCGATGCCATGCGCGGCCTGCTGACCGGTGGACCCGTCGCGCAGGACGCCTCGATCGCGATCGGCACGAGCGCGCTGATCCTCGCGGTGTTCGCGCCGCTCGCCGTCCGGGCCTACCGCACCAAGGCCTGACGCCCGGGTCGGTCAGCGCTTGGCACCGATGCTGCCGAGGATCGCCCGCGGGGCGACCTCGCGGAGGTACGTCCTCGACGGGTTCCTCGGCAGCTCGACCGTGACGACGGCGCCCGAGCGGTGCTTCGCGCGGAACCACATCGAGTACGTGCCGAAGCACCGCGAGAAGCAGTCGAAGGCCTTGCGCGGCAGACGCACGCGGGACGCGAGGCGCTTGGCCCACGCGCGGTTGCCGGTGTCGCGGATGTCGATGCCGTCGAGCGGCTGGTGGTAGCTCACGGTGTAGGTGGGATCGATCTCGTTCGCGAGGTCGCGAACAGCCCGCGTCTCGGGCTCGGAGAAGGCTCGGCGACCCGAGTTCGTGGCGCCGCCGATCTTGCGCCACTTGGCCCCGAAGTTGCGGTTGAGGTCGACGCCGTGGGCGTTCTGGCGCTTGTTGCGGGCGTACCCGTCGGGGTTGACGACCGGGACGACCCAGATGTCGGCTCCTCGGATCGGGCGCCCGTCGCGGAGGTTGCGCAACGTCTGGACCGATCCCTTCTCGTTGCCGTGCATCGCGGCCAGCAGGAGCACCTTCTTGCTGGACGACGGGTCGCCCAGCCGCCACGCGATGATGTCGCGGCCCTTGACGCTGTGGCCGATCACGCGGGTCTCGACGACCGCCTGGCGCCTCGTGTCGGCGGCTGCCGGCGATCCCCCGACCGCTGTGGCCGTCAGCGGTGCGACGAGCGCGACGGACAGAGCCCAGACCCCGAGAGACTTCATCGCCCCATCATGGCGCAGGCAGCTGCCCTGCGCCGGTGAGCACCATCTCGACGGCCGCCTCCTGGTCGAGGGCAGCGCCCTGCGAGCGGAACCGCTCGAACGCCTCCGCGCCGAGCGCCTCTTGGAGCGCCTGGGCCAGCGCCCTGGCGTCGCGGTTCGACCGGTCGGCGCGCCCGCGGATGGCGACAGCCGCCCCGAGCAGCCGGGCCGCCTGCTCGTCGTGACCACGCCCGTGGGCGAGGACGGCAGCCGCAGCGGCGACCTCGGCCAGCACCGGCATGTCCTTGGTCTGCAGCCCGACCCGAGCGGCCGAGGCCAGCTCGTCGGCAGCACCGCCCGCGTCGCCGACCCCGAGCCGAGCCACGGCGAGCTGCGAACGGACCAACGACTCCATCTGCCCGCTGCCGAACTCCGACGTCGGGTCGCGGTGTGCCAGGACGTGCTCGAGGTGGACCACGACCTCGGCGTCGCGGCCCACGACGTGCTCGAGGGCGGCCAGGTTCATGCGCGCCACCGCCTCGTGGCGACGGCTGCCGGCCGCGGCGGCGCGCTCGAACGTGGCCTCGAGCTCGCGACGCAGGTCGTGCAGCTCGGCCTCGGTGGCCAGCGCCATCCGCAGGGCCATGACACGCATCGACGAGAAGTCGACGTCCTCGGCCGCTCCGAGCTCGACCAGGAGCGGAAGCGCCTCCTGCCACGTGGCCAGCGCCGCCTCGTCGTCGCCGTCGAGGGACTCGATCGACGCCCGCTGCGTCAGCCCCATCGCCAGGCCCCACCGGTCGCCGATCGCGCGGAACGCCTCGATCACGGGGTCGATGAGCTCGACCGTCTCGCTCAGACGTCCGGCGTTGTCGAGCATCACGATGCGCAGCAGGTCGATCATCGCGCGCGTCCACGGATCGTCCCCCAGCTCGAGGGCCCGACCGCCCGCGGCGTCGAAGAAGTCGAGCGCGGCCATCACGACGTGCACGACGGGGTGGTCGGGCTCGTGCGCGTCCCACAGGGCGAGGATGCGGTCGACCGGTTCACGCCACGCAGCCTCGGGGCCCGTGTCGAACTGGGTCGCCGCGAGGATCCCGGCGATGCCCAGGGCCTCGGTGCAGATCTCGCTGGCCGGATCGGCCGTCCCCGGCAAGGTGAGCACCGCGGTGGCCCAGTCGAACGACTCCTGGTGCTGGCTGCGGATCGACCAGTACCAGCCGAGGGCCGCGACGAAGCGGGCCGCGCGCGGCCGGTCGTCCCGCTCGATCGCGAACCGCATCGCGGCCACGACGTTGCCGTGGTCGGCGTCGAGCCGGCCCAGCGCATCGAGCTGTCCTGCGCCCCGAAGTCCCGCGCCTGCTGCCTCTGCCACGGCGAGGAAGTGCTCGAGGTGCGCGTGGCGGACCTCGTCGATGGCACTGCGGTCCGCCAGACGTTCGAGCCCGTACTCTCGCAACGTCTCGAGCATCCGGAAGCGCGGCGTGCTGCCGCGGACCGCCACCAGCAACGACTTGTCGGTGAGCGACTCGACGAGGTCCTCCGTCCGGGCTCCCCCGCCGTGGACGGCTGCGGCGCTCTCGAGCGTCACCCCGCCGGGGAACACCGCGAGGCTCTCGGCGAGGCGCCGCTCGTCGTCGTCCAAGAGGTCCCAGCTCCACTCGACGACCGCACGCAGCGTGCGGTGGCGCGGCAGGGCCGTCCTGCTGCCACCGGTCAGCAGGCGGAAGCGGTCGGACAGGCGGGCGGCGACCTGGGACGCCGTCAGGGTGCGGAGCCGGGCGGCCGCCAGCTCGATCGCGAGCGGTTGGCCGTCGAGCCGTGCGCAGATCTCGCGCACTGCGGGCAGGGTGTCGGGGCTCAGCGTGAAGGCGTGGTCGACGACCTGGGCGCGCTGCACGAACAGCTGGACGGCGCTGTGCGTCAACGCCTCCTCGACTCCGTCGCCGGTGGCCGGCATGGTGAGCGGGCTGACCTGGTAGGCGTACTCGCCGATGAGCCGCAGCGGCTCGCGGCTCGTCGCCAGCACGCGCATCGAGGGGGCGTGCGCGAGGAGGTCGTCGACGAGCCGGGCGGCACCGTCCACGAGGTGCTCGCAGTTGTCGAGCACCAGGAGCCCCCGGGCGTCGCGGACCGCCTCCATGAGCCGCGTCCGCTCGTCGAGTCGGGGCGCGGCCGAAGGACGTTCGAGCACGACGACCTCGCGCAGCCCCATCGCGGCGACGACCGCCGGCACGATCTCGTCCTCGCCCGTGACGGATGCCAGCTCGGCGAGCCAGACGTCCTCGAACCGTCCGGACGTCGCACGGGCCGTCTCGATCGACAGGCGGGTCTTGCCGGCACCACCCGGACCGAGGATCGTGACGAGACGGTGGTCGTCCAGGGCGGACGAGAGGTCGGCGATGGCCCCCTCGCGACCCACGAACGACGTCAGACCCACCGGCAACGAGTGGCGCCTCTGGCGGACGGGCTCGTGCTCGCCCCGCACGAGCGACAGGTGCAGCTGCTGCAGCTCGGGCGACGGATCGACGCCGAGGTCGTCCGCGAGCATCGCGCGCAGCCGCTCGTACGCCGCCAGCGCCTCGTTGGCGCGGCCGTGGGCGGCCAGCGCCGTGAGGCGGAGCCGCCAGAACCCGTCGCGGTACGGGTGGGCCGTCGTCAACGCGGCCAGCTCTGCGACGGCCGCGGGGTCGGTGCGGACCCGCGCCTCGAAGCTCGACTCCGTCGCGAGGAGCCTGAGCTCGTCGAGGCGGTCCGCCGCCGGTGCTGCGAACGGGACGTCGCCCACGTCGGAGAGGGCGTCGCCGCGCCAGAGCGCCAAGGCATCGTCGGGGCGCCCCGCCGCGACGAGGCGCTCGAACTGCCGGGCGTCGACGTCATCGCAGTGCAGGACGTAGCCCGCCGCCGTCGAGCCGAGCGCGCCGCCGGGCAGCCTGCGGCGCGTGCGGGACACCACCGACTGGAGCGCATTGGTCGCGTCGAGAGGCACGTCGGCGCCCCAGAGGTCGTCGATGAGCGTCGTCGTACGGACCGTGCTGTTGGCGGACAGCGCGAGTCGCGCGACCAGGGCGCGGCTGCGCGGCCCGCCGAGATCGACCTCGCGATCCTCGACGCGCACCCGCAACGGTCCGAGGACGTCCACCTGCACCCCCGTCATTGTGCCCCCACCCGGGTGTAGGCACCGGGGGTGACGCCCAGGGTGCGGCGGAAGTGCCGGATGAGGTGCGCCTGGTCGTGGAAGCCGACCTCGACCGCGACGTCGGCCGCCGGCATCCCGTCGAGCAGCAGCCGTCGGGCCCGGTCGACGCGTCGACCCGTCACGTACCGGTGCGGCGGCAGCCCGAACTCGCGGCTGAAGGCGCGGATCAGCTGGGTGGGGTGGGCGTCGAGGTCGTCGGCCAGCGCCCCGAGCGACGGGACGTCCGTCGTGTCGGCGTCGAGCCGCTCACGCACGCGCCGTGCCAGCCGGGGCTCTCGGCCGGTGCGGGGCGCGTCGACCCTGCGGTCGAGGTGCAGCACCAGGCGCTCGGCGACGACCGCGAGCCGCGACTCGGCCTCGAGCTCGTCCCCGGGCGTCGCGAGCACGTCGTGCAGCGCCCCGACCGCCCGGCGCACCTGCTCGTCGCGGACCGTGGGCCGCGCGACGGCCGCACCGACGAGATCGAGCGGCAACCAGGTCTCGTCGAGGTACACCACGCGCTTGTCGAACCCGGACGTCTGCACGGCCCGGCCGTCGTGGGGCACGTGCGGCGGCAGCAGCGTCAGCGAGCGTGCCGGTGCTCGGTGCGCACTGTGCTCGAGGTCGTACGAGACCCCGCCGGTGTCGACCAGCAGGACGGTCCACAGGTCGTGCGTGTGCGCCGGGTAGGCGTGCTCGGTGAAGTGGGCGTGCAGCACCTCGCCGACGCCCGGGACGGACGGCCTCCAGGCGCGGACGTGCTCGCCGCTGGACATGTCAGAAACGTACAAGACCGCGTCAGCCGTCACGGTCGACGCTGGTCGCATGGACGCCCCCGAACCCATCCGATTCGACACGAAGGTCGCGGTGCTGCTGCGCGACGACCTCGAGCCGTGGCAGGCGCTCAACGTCACGGCGTTCCTCGTCAGCGGTATCGCGGCCCACGACCCCGAGCTGATCGGCGAGCCGTACGAGGACGCCGACGGCACGGCCTACCTCGCGATGATCCGCCAGCCGATCGTGGTGTTCGAGGGCGATGCCGAGCGCCTGAAGGCGACCCACGCCAAGGCCGTCACGCGGGGGCTGGCCGTGTCGGTCTACGTCCGCGAGATGTTCTCGACGGGCAACGACCGCGACAACCGGGCCGCCGTGCGAGCCGTCGCCCAGGACGACCTCGACCTCGTCGGCATCGCGGTGCACGGCCCGAGGAACGCCGTCGACAAGACGTTCAAGGGCGCGGCCCTCCACCGCTGACCAGTCGGCTCAGATGAGCCTGCGGTCGTTGGCCCAGCGGGTGAGCTCGTGGCGGCTCGACAGCTGCAGCTTGCGCAGGACGCTGGAGACGTGGGTCTCGACCGTCTTGATCGAGATGAACAGCTCCTTGGCCACCTCCTTGTAGGCGTACCCGCGGGCGATCAGGCGCATCACCTCGCGCTCGCGCTCGGTCAGACGGTCGAGGTCCTCGTCGACCTGCGCGACCTCGATCGTCCCGGCGAAGGCGTCGAGCACGAAGCCGGCCAACCGGGGCGAGAACACCGCATCGCCCGCGGCGACCCGGTCGATCGCGTCGAGCAGCTCGGGCCCCGAGATGTTCTTGGTGACGTATCCCCGCGCCCCCGCACGGATGATGCCGATGACGTCCTCGGCCGCATCGCTGACCGACAGGGCCAGGAACTTGGTGTCGTGGTGCCTCAGGTGCAACCGGCGGATGACCTCGAGCCCTCCGCCGCCGGGCATGTGGACGTCGAGCAGCACGACGTCGGGCGAGGCCTCGACGATCATCGCGACGGCCGAGTCGACGTCCTCGGCCTGGCCCACGACGTCGACGGGACCGTCGATCTCGGCGCGCACGCCGGTGCGGAACATCGCGTGGTCGTCGACGATCGCGACGCGCAGCTTCGTCATGGGGTGACCTCTTCCGTGGCAGTGACAGTCGTGCTGGAGGCGGCGGCAGGCTCGCCCTCGGGGGCCCGGACCGGCACCCGCAGCGCCACCTCGGTGCCGTCGCCCGGCGCGCTGCGGATGGTGGCCGAGCCGCCGTGCCGCTCGACCCGGGCGATGATGGATGCGCGGACGCCCATGCGGTCGTCGGCGATCGTCGCGGGGTCGAAGCCCACGCCCCGGTCGCGGACGAACACCTCGGCGCTGCGGCCGTCGGTCTCGGCGTACACGTCGATGCGGTCGACGCCGGCGTGCTTGGCCGCGTTGACCATGGCCTCGCGCGCCGCCCTGGCGAGCGCCGTCATGTCGGTGTCGAGGGGCACGTCGCCGACGGCGATGACCTCGACCGGCACGCGGTGGACGTCCTCGACCTCGGCAGCGGCGGCCCTGAGGGCCGCGAGCAGCGAGTCGCCGGGACGCTCGTCGTTGCCGTAGAGCCAGTCGCGCAGCTCGCGCTCCTGCCGCCGTGCGAGGGTCGCGACCGCCGAGGCGTCGCCCGCGTTCTTCTGCAGCAGCGCCAGGGTCTGCAGCACCGAGTCGTGCAGGTGGGCGGCCACGTCGGCGCGCTCCTGCGAGCGCACCCGCTCGCGGCGCTCGTCGGACAGGTCGCCGAGCAGCCGCGCGATCCACGGGCCGAGGATCAGGCCGACGCCCAGCAGTGCGATGACCAGCGCCGACGCGAGGTCGACCGCCGCTCCCCAACCGCCCTCCTTGGTCAGGAAGTAGACCGCGGCCACCGCGATGAGTCCGCCGCCGGCCGCGACGCGCGAGGCGAACGCCCAGCCGCTGGTCTGGCGCATCCACCGGGCCCACGTGACGTCGTCGAGCTGACGCCACACGACCGCGACGCCGACGATCGCGACGAGCAGCGGCGCGAACAGGCCGTCGTCGATGCCCCGCCCCGTCGACTGGATGAGCAGCAGGACGCCGATGCCGACCGCTCCGAGCGCCACGGTCTGCACGATCTCGACGGCGCTGCCGCGCACTCCGCCCGCACCACCGCGCAGCCCCCGTCGCGTGGCCGACTCCAGACCGGGCGACATCTCGGGACGCCGCAGCGGCAGCAGGCGCCACAGCAGCAGGTAGGCGAGCACGCCGACGCCCTGGAACCACGTCGCGACGACGAAGGCGACCCGCACGTAGACGACAGGGACGCCGAGGTGCTCGGCCAGACCGGTCGCGACGCCGCCGACGAGCCGGTGCTCGGCCGGTCGGTACGCGCGGCGATAGGAGGTCACCGGACGATCGTCACACGCACGCGCCCGCGCCCGCCACCAGGCATGACCCCGGACGACCCCTGACGTGCTGGCGCGACCCAGGGTGCAGATCAGGGTTCCGCCCGATGCGCGACGGGCTGCCCCCGCGTGACGATGGGGACATGAACGACACCCAGCAGGCCACACCGCCACCTCCGGGAGCGGACGACGACTTCGATCCGCACCGCCTCCGCACGATCACCGACATGCAGCGCTCGTCCGACGACCGCGTCGTCGCCGGTGTCTGCGCCGGAGCGGCGAGGTACCTCAACGTCGACCCGATCGTCGTGCGCGTCGTCATCGCGGTGCTGACGGTCGCGGGCTTCGCCGGTGTGATCCTCTACGTGGCGGCCTGGCTGCTGCTTCCGGCCGACGACGCCGACCGGAGCATCGTCGCCGACTGGTTCAGGCTCGACCGCAACGAGCCGCAGGTGCGCGTGGCCGGGCTCGTCGGCGCGCTGATCGTCGCGACGCTCTCGCTCGTCGGCGACAGCAGCTGGGCGTGGTGGGGCGACACCGCCTGGTGGCTCATCCCCGTCGGCTTCGTCTTCTACCTGGTGTGGGTACGCCCCCGACGTCGCCGCGACGCGGCCGTGGCCGCTGCGGTGGCCGCCGCCACGACGAACGCACCGGGCGGTCCCCATGGCACGACCGCCACCCAGCCGGCCGCGCCGACGGCGGGCGAGCCGGCACCGACGGTGCAGATGACCTGGCCGCCCGCAGCCCCCAGGGCCGAGCGGCCGCGCCGCTCCCCCGCCCTGCTGGCCCTGACGGCGTCCGTCGCCGCCATCGCGCTCGCCGCGACCTGGATCTACGACGAGACGCAGAACGACGTCCACTGGACGGCCTACGTCGCGGTCACGCTGACCGTCGTGGCGCTCGGGCTGCTCGTCGGGACGCTCGTCGGCGACGGCGGACCGCTGATCGCCATCGGCATCGTGCTGGCGATCGTCCTCGCCGTCGGCTCGGTGTTCCCGAGCGGCCGGATCGGCACGCAGACCCCCACACCCACGGTCGCGTCGGACGTGAAGCCTCACTACCGTCACGGCATCGGCCAGCTCGAGATCGACCTGACGCAGGTCGCGGACGTCGACCAGCTGCTCGGACGGACGATCCACGTCGACGCCGGCATCGGCCGGACGGCCGTCATCGTGCCCGACGGGCTGAAGGTCGCCCTCGACGCCCACGTCCGGGCGGGGCAGATCGACCTGTTCGGCCGGACGGACGACGGCACCGACGTCTCGATGGTCGATGCGCCTGATCGACCGGACGGCACGGCACTGACGATCGACATCGACCAGAAGCTCGGCGAGATCGAGGTGATGAGCCGATGAACCGCCATCCGTTCCGCTGGAGCTACCTGCTGTTCGCAGCCCTGTTCCTGGCCACCGTCGCCGGTTGGGCCGTGTGGCGGGAGGACCTGCTCACGAGCCGCGAGCTCAGCCTGAGCGCGTCGGGCGTGCTGATCGCCCTGGGGCTCGTCGGCATCGCCGCCACGGTGCGGCAGGCCCGTCCGCCCCGCCCCACCTCCACCCCCTCACCCCTCCCCGAAGGAGACATTCATGACGAAGCAGCTGACCCGCTCCCGTGACGACCGGTGGATCGCCGGCGTCTGCGGCGGCATCGCCGACTACACCGGAGTGGACGCCACCATCGTGCGGCTCGTCCTCGTCGTCTGCACGATCCTGGGCGCCGGCTCGCTGGTGCTCGGCTACCTCGTCGCCTGGGTGCTGATGCCGCAGCGCGACCGCCACGACACCATCCGCACGACGGCTACTGCCGGCCCAGCCACAACGACCGGGCCTGCACCGCAGTAGCGCTGAAGTCGGAGAACACCCCGTCGACGCCCGCGTCGAAGAACGCCAGGTACTCGCCCACGGCATCGCCGTGGGCGGCCTTGTCGCGGCTGGTGCGCAGGTCGGCCGGCAGGAAGTTGTTCTCGCTGCGCATCGTCCAGATGTGCACCACGAGGCCCAGGGCGTGGGCACGGCGCACCAGCTTGGTCGTCTTGGCGAGCCGCGCACGCAGGTCGCGCTTGATGACGAGGCTCTTGTTGGGGCCGATGCCGTCGGCGTAGGCCGCGATCTTCTCCAGCTCGGGAGGCTTGCGCATCGCCCAGTACGTGAGCGGGTCGCCGGCGGCGACCAGGTCGTAGGGCGCTCCCTGGCGGTCCATCAGCTGCACCAGCGTCAGCGGGGTGCGGTCGCGCAACGCGCGCAGGTTGCCGGTCTCCATCGACTGGACGACGATCTTGGCCCCGCGGTGGTTGAGGCCGCGCCGCTCGAGCACCGCGATCATCAGGTCGTCGAGGTCGAGCCCGAGGCGGGCGAAGTACGTCGGGTGCTTGGTCTCGACGTAGACGCCGACGGGCTCGTCGCGGCCCACAGAGGCCTGCTCGGCGATGTCGAGCACCTCGTCGAACGTCAGGATCTGCTCGGTGCGGGCGAGCGGGATGTTCTGCGGCCTCAGCTGCGGCAGGCGCTCGCGCACGCGCAGGGTCTTGAGCTCGGCGAGGGTGAAGTCCTCGGTGAACCAGCCGGAGTAGGCGACGCCGTCGACGAACTTGACCGTCTTGCGGCTCGCGAACTCGGGGCGGCTCGCCACGTCGGTCGTGCCGCTGATCTCGTTCTCGTGCCGGACGACCAGCTCGCCGTCCTTGGTCGCCACGACGTCGGGCTCGATGTAGTCGCAGCCCTGCTCGATCGCCAGCAGGTACGACGGCCGGGTGTGCTCGAG
This sequence comes from Aeromicrobium sp., assembly GCA_040511655.1. GTDB lineage: Bacteria > Actinomycetota > Actinomycetes > Propionibacteriales > Nocardioidaceae > Aeromicrobium. Next base: position 11,695 of record JBEVGQ010000249.1, read on the forward strand.
CCGCTCGCCGGGGACTCCGCGATGACCGATCACGATGGGGGCTGTCGGAGAGGACACCCGTCCATCAAAGCGCAGCGGGGGGCCTCCGCGCCGATCCACGGACGAGACGTACAGCACCATCGCGGCGCGGGTCCGCGGCGGCCACCATGGTCTCGTCGCCCCCGGCTCCGCGGGCGGGACGTCGCAGCGTCGCCGCGACCCCGCCGTAGTACATCGACAGCTCGGTCTCGGTCTTGACCACCTCGTCGACCCGGCCCGCGCGGTGCAGGTGGATGCGCGGGTGGTCGATCGCCTGCTGCAGGCCGAGGCCACCGTTGACGAAGCCGGCGAGCGCCTGGACGATCGCCGTCGTGATGCGATCGGCTCCGGGCGACCCGATGGCCAGCGCGGACCCGTCGACGTGGTGGCCGACCGTCGGCGCCATGTTCGACAGCAGGCGGGTGCCCGGCGCGAGGCCGTGCAGGCCGCGCGGGTTGAGCTCGGGCTCACCGAGGCAGTTGTTGAGCCAGATGCCCGTGCCATGGGCGATCATGCCCGAGCTGTAGCCCGACGAGACCGTCACGGCGCACGCGCCGCCGTCGCTGTCTGTCGCCGACACGTGCGCCGTCGACCCCGACTCCAGGACGGCGAGGTGGTCGCGGTCGACGAGGGCGAGGAACGCCCCGGCGTCGTGCGCGAGGTCGTCGCTGACGTCGAGCACGTCGAGCCGGTGGCCGAGGACGGCTCGTTGCACCCGCACCAGGTGGTCGACGTCGTCCGGGCCCCAGTCGCCGTACGGGCGCCCGTCGAGCAGGCGCAGCATCGCGGCGACGCAGACGCCGCCGACCGACGGGGGCGGGTTGGTGCCGAACGTCCAGTCGCCCACCTGGCTGATCAGCGACGGCCGGACGAGCGGACGGTAGTCGGCCAGGTCGGCGGTGCCCAGGATGCCGCCGCGCCGGACCACGTCGTCGCTGATCAGGCGCGCGAGCTCGCCGGTGTGCAACGTGGCCGCACCGTCGGCGGCGATGAGCTCGAGCGACGCAGCCAGGTCGGGCAGCACGATCGAGCCCGAGTCGATCGCGCCGGTGGCGTCGTGCACCGCCGCACGACTCTGCTCGTCCCACCCGAAGATGTCGTCGTGGACGTAGTCGAGGTAGTAGCGCGACGCCGAGCTGAGCCGGAACCCGCGCCGCGCCACGTCGATCGCCGGCGCCACCAGCTCGCGCCACGGGACGCTCCCCCAGCGACGGTGCGCCTCCTCGAAGGCCGCGACCGAGCCGTGCGCCGCGACCGAGCCGGCACCGATCGTCACCGTGACCCCGCCGCCGTAGTCGGTGTCGACGTCCCAGGTGCCGCCGCCGAGCGAGCGCCCCCGGCCGGGCATGTCCATCCAGCCGTCGACGGTCTGCGGCGCGCTCCCGTCGGGAGGCTGCACCGTCACGAAGCCGCCCGAGCTGATCGAGACGAGCCCGACCTCGTTGACCATCGTCACGAGCGCCGCGGCCAGCGCCGCATCGACGGCGTTGCCGCCGGCCCGCGCCACCTGCTCGCCGGCGTCGGCGGAGGCTTCGTTCGGGGCGGCGAGGGCGACATCGGGCACCCGCGAAGGCTATCTGGCCGGCGACGCGGCGCACCTCGGATGTTTGGCGACGTCGTGCGCGGGCATGCACGGAGATGACATATGACGACGCGCTGACACGCTTCACCGCCGTTCTCGCGTCCGTGAAGTCCCTCGACACCCTGCAGCAACGGCTGTGTGAGGCGAGCAGGCTCATGCTCGACGCACAAGGAGTCGTGATCACCAGCGAGACCGTGCCGGACGGTCGCACCACGGTCGGCTGGACGCAGCTGCTGTCGCGCCGCCTCGAGGCGCTGCAGGACGACACCGGCGAAGGACCCCTGATCGACGCCCTCGAGACCGGCCAGGTCGTGGTCGGCGACTTCTCGGCCGCTCACCACGGGCGCTGGCCCGCGCTGCGCTCCGAGCTGGCAGAGCTCGACTTCGAGGGCACCCTCATCGCGATCCCACTGAGGTCGGAGCTGTCGTTGCGCGGCGTCCTGATGGCCCACCGCGAGGGCGGGCTACGACGCACCGACGCCGAGGACGCCCGCTTCCTCGGCTCGGCGATCGGCACCGCGGTGCTGCAGAGCCCCGCGCTCGGCGCGCAGAGCCACGTGTTCGCCGAGGTGCTGACGGATCGCGACCTCGTCCACCAGGCCACGGACGTGCTCGGCCTCGAGGCCAACGTCCGCTACGAGGACGCCCTCGCGCTGCTTCGCGCCCTGGCCTTCACCCGCATCGAGGAGCTGGGAGCGGTCGCCCAGGCCGTCGTGGACGGGCGTATCGGCCTGGGCCAGGGCACACCCGCCGACGATTGAGCCTCAGCCGTCGAGCGCCTTGTCGAGGTTGGTCGCCGCGCTGATGAGCGCGAGGTGGGTGAACGCCTGCGGGAAGTTGCCGAGCTGGTCGCCCGTCGCCCCGACCTCCTCGGCGTAGAGCCCGAGGTGGTTGGCGTACGTGAACATCTTCTCGAGCGCGAGGCGCGCCTCCTCCAGCCGTCCGGCCCGGGTCA